>DASTMQ010000272.1:0-5166 GCA_035714005.1 Hyphomicrobiaceae bacterium | reverse complement strand
TGGCCACGCTCACCCTGAACAAACCGGCCAAGCTCAACGCCTGGGACACGCCCATGCGGGCGGAGATTGCCCTGATGTTGCGGGAGTGGAACGCCGATCAGGGCGTGCGCGCGGTGATCGTCACCGGCGCGGGGCCCCGCGCCTTCTGTGCGGGCCAGGACCTCGACGAGACGGAAAAGTTTCAGTCCGGCGCGGACGGGGCCAACTGGTTTCAGTCCTGGCGTGATTTCTACAATGCCATTCGCAATCTCGATAAGCCTTGCCTGGCCGCGCTCAACGGCGTTGCGGCGGGCTCGGCCTTCCAGGCGGCCATGCTGATGGACGTGCGCGTCGGCCACAGCGGCGTGCGCATGGGTCAGGCCGAAATCAATTCCGGCATCCCCAGCGTCACCGGCCCGATGCTGATGCTGCCGCGCATCGGCCTGTCGCGCACCGTCGAACTGACGCTGACGGGGCGCATGATGGATGCCGCCGAATGCCACGCCGTCGGCCTCATCCACTATCTCGTCGAGCGCCCCGAGGACGTCTTGGAAAAGACGCGCGAGGTGGCCCGCTTGCTGGCCGCCAAGCCGCCCATCGCCATGCGGCTGACCAAGACGCGATTTCGCCAGGTGACGCAGCCGGCCTTCGAGGAGGCCTTCGAGAATGGCAGCGTCTACCAGGCCGAGGCATTCGCCTCGGGCGAGCCGCAGGCGGCCATGCGCGTGTTCTTTGCCGAGCGCGCCGCCCGACGCAAGGCGCGCGCCGCCGGCAAGGCATCCGATGCGACCTGAGGCGGCCGTGGCGCAATTGCGGGCACCCTTTCCCGACACGGACGCCGGTTTTGTCGGGCTTTTCGACAGCCAGGCACGGGCAACACCGCAGCGCAGCTTTGCCATCCTCGGCGGCGAGGCGCTGAGCTTTGCCGCGCTCGATCGGACCTCGCGTGCGCTCGGCGCCTGGCTGCGGGCCAAAGGGCTGGGGCCTGGTGACCGCGTCGCCCTGATGCTGCGCAACGGCGAAACCGCGCTGTCCCTGATGCTGGCGCTGGCGCGCACGGGCAGCATCTGGGTTCCCATCAACACCCAGGCCGTCGGCGACGGTTTGGCCTACGTTCTGGGGCACGCCGAACCGAGCCTGATCATTGCGGATAGTGACCAGCTGCCGGCCCTATCCGCCTGCGGCGTCGCGGCGGCCGCGCGCGCCATTGCGGTTGAGGATGCGGCCCGCGAGGCGGCACGCGCGCCGGCGAGCGAAGCGCTTATGGTTGTGCCGCCGGCGGACGCCCCCTTTGCCATCATGTACACCTCCGGCACGACCGGCCGACCCAAGGGGGTGCTCGTATCGCACCGCATGCTGCGGCTGTCCGGCGAGGCGGCGGCGCTGGTCGCCGATCCGAGCCCCGGCGACGTGCTCTACCTTTGGGAGCCGCTTTTCCACATCGGCGGCGCGCAGATGCTGGTCTTGCCGCTCATCCGCGATGTGACGCTCGCCATCGCCGAACGCTTTAGCGCGCGCGGCTTCTGGACGGACGTCCAGGGCAAGGGGGCCAGCCACATCCACTTTCTCGGCGGTATTTTGCAAATCCTGCTCAAGCAGCCGCCGGGACCTTTGGATCGCGGCCACGGCGTGCGCATCGCCTGGGGGGGCGGATGTCCGGTCGACGTTTGGCAAGCCTTCCAAGATCGCTTCGGCGTTGAGATCCGCGAATGTTACGGCATGACGGAATGCTCCAGCGTCACCACCGCCAACCTCGATGCTCCGATTGGATCGGTTGGCAAGCCCGTGCCGTGGTTCGACGTCGCCGTCCTCGACGCGGCGGGACGGCCGGTGGCCCCCGGCGTCCGCGGCGAGATGGTCGTCACAGAACGCCTGGGCGGTGCGCTTACCCGCGGCTACTTCAAAGATGGCGATGCGACCGCCCGCGCCTTTCGCGCGCAGGCCTTCCTGACAGGGGATCTGGTGTCCTACGACAGCGATGGAAATTACTATTTCCACGGCCGCATGACGGACAGCGTGCGCGTGCGCGGCGAGAATGTGACGGCGCTCGAAGTCGAGAGCGTGGCGCGCACGCATCCCGCCGTGGAGGACTGCGCCATGATCGGTGTTGCCGCGGAGGTGGGTGAAGCAGAGATCAAACTGTTCGTTACCCTGCGGCAAGGCGTCGAGCTCGAGCCGCAAGAGTTATCCGCCTGGCTGGCAGACCGTCTCCCCCGCTACCAGCGGCCCCGCTACATCTCCGTTCTCGATGCCTTCGAGCGCACGCCGAGCGCACGCATCATGAAGCACGCACTGTCGCGGCGAACCGATGATTGCTGGGATCTCGCGGCCGTCGGGATCTAAGGCGACGCCAATGGCAGCAAATGCCGCCCCGTTGCGCCTTAGCCTCGACGGCCGCCATGAACACGCAGGGACGATGACCAAAATCTTGATCCTTGCCGATGATTTGTCGGGCGCCGCCGATTGCGCCGGGGGTTGCGCAGCCGCGGGCCTCGACACCCTCGTCTTGCTGGAGGCCGCCGGCGCCAGGCAAACGACGACGAGCGTGCTTGCGATCGATCTTAACTCGCGCGACAAATCGCCGGCCGCTGCGGGTGAGGCGATCGCTCGGACGATCGGGCAAATGCGCGAGCCTGGCGCCACGATCCTCTATCACAAGATCGATTCAACCCTGCGCGGGAACTGGGCCCACGAGTTGGTGGCCGCGCGCGCAAGCTTCGCTGTCGCGCACGGGGCCTCCCCGCTCGCCCTCGTGGTTCCCGCCTTTCCGGCGCGCGGACGCATCACCCGGTCGGGCCGCGTGCTGGTCACAGCGTCGCGCCTCCTTGGCGCCGAGGCAAGCGCACCGGCGCCCATGGTGGCTGCAGGCGAGGTCGCAGCACCCCTGCGCGAGCGCGGTCTCAGCGTGCGCATCCTTGCTCGCCCTGAAGTCGAGGCGCCGGCCTGGCGAGCGGCTGGCCTTTTCGACGCTATCGCTCGTTCGGGTGTCGACGCCGTCGTCGGCGATGCGGAGAGCGATTGCGACCTTGCAGCCATTACGGCGGCGGCGCTCGCCGCGCACGTGCCGTTGCTCTGGGTCGGGTCGGCGGGCCTGATGCGAGCGCTGGCGCAAATCCTAAGCAGAAAGGCACCTGCGCCGCCGGCCAGGCCACCCACGGCGCGAGGCCCCCTGCTTTTTGTCGTCGGCAGCACCTCGGCGGTTTCGCGCACCCAATTTGAGCGCCTGATCGCGGAGCCCGGGGTCGCAGGCTTCTGCGTCTCCCCCGCGGAGGTGCGGGGAGCGGCAAGCCGGCTCGAGGCCTATCTCGATGGCGCGCGTGCGCGCGGTTGCGACGCCGCGCTCAGGCTGGTCGGCGACAGCCCGCTTGCCACGCCTCACGACCCGAGTTTGGTCTCTGCGCTTGCCGACATCGTCGGGCCGCGCTTGCCTGGCTTTGGCGGGCTCGTCGCCACCGGGGGCGCGACCGCGCGCGGCCTCATCGAAAAGGCCGGGTACTCGGCGATTGCGCTCGGCGGGGAAGTGGAGGCCGGCGTTCCTTGGGGCCTCGCTTTGAGGGACGTAGCTTCGGGGGGTATAGGATTGGAGGGGCGAGGGCTGCCTCTCGTCACCAAAGCCGGCGGCTTTGGCGACGCGGACACGCTCCTTGTCTGCCGCAAGGCCTTGAAGGTGAGCGAGACATGAGCCGCATGACGTTTGACAGTCATAAAAGTGCTGAGTTTCCCGGCGTTGGGACGCCGATCATCGCCATCACCATGGGTGACGCCGCGGGGATTGGGCCCGAGATTATCATGCGGACATTTGCCCACGACGAGGTCTACAGGCGCTGTCGGCCCTTTGTGGTGGGCGATGCCAGACGGCTGCAATTGGCTGGCGAGTGTGTTGGCAGCCCGCTGACGATCAAGACGCTGGCCGATCCGGCCGAGGCGCGCTTTGCGCCGGGAACGGTCGACTGCTTGGACCTTGGACTGATCCCGGTTGGGCTGCCCTGGGGCCAGGTTTCGGCCATTGCGGGCAACGCCGCCTATCAATACATCGAGCGCGCCGTGGCCCTGGCGATGGCCAAGCGCGTCGATGCCATCTGCACCGCCCCCCTCAACAAGGAGGCGCTGCACGCCGGCGGCCATGCCTTTCCCGGTCACACGGAAATTCTCGCCGCCCTGACGGGGACGCCCGAGGTCTCGATGATGTTGATGACCCCCAAACTCAAGGTCATCCACGTCACGGCGCATATCGGCCTGCTCGACGCCATCGCCAAGATCGAGCCGGGGTTGGTGGAGCGCACCATTCGGCGCGGCCATGCCGCGCTGCAAGGCGCGGGGCATTCTGCCCCCCGCATCGGCGTTTGCGGCATCAATCCGCACGCCGGAGAAAATGGCCTCTTCGGCTATGGCGAGGAGGAAACGAAAATTGCCCCGGCCGTCCGCAACCTGGTCGCGAGCGGCCTGGCCGTCACGGGCCCACTGCCGGCGGACACCCTCTTCTTTCGCGCCCAACGCGGCGACTTCGATCTCGTCGTTGCCATGTATCACGATCAGGGCCACGGGCCGATCAAGGTGATGGGGATCGATACGGGCGTGAATGTTACCGTGGGTCTGCCGGTGGTACGCACGTCCGTCGATCACGGCACCGCCTTCGATATCGCGGGCACCGGCAAGGCCGACGAGGCCAGCCTGATCGAGGCCATCAACCAAGCGGTGAGCCTCACGGCCGCCGCTGTGCCATCGGCTGGAGCGGCGCTCACATCATGATTTCGGCGCCGGCGATCGCGGGCCGCGGCCGGAGACGGATAGGGAGGAGAGGATGGCGACGTCTGTCGACTACGGTGCCGAAGAGACGGCAATGCAAGCCTATCTGCGGGCCGGCGAAGCCAAAGCGTTCGCGCTCGGCAACCGCGGGCCGATCCGGTTTGATGAGAACGGTCGACTGGCGCCCGACATTTTGGCGGCCTACTGGCGGTGCGGGTTTTATGTTTTCGAAGGCGTGCTGGTCCCGGAAGAGTTGGCTCACATCGAAGCCGATGTGAAGGAGATCCTCGAGCGGCTGCCGCGCGAAAAGGGTGCAGTGCTCGACAAGCACGGGCGCCCGGCGCTCGCCGCCGATTGCAAGGCGCCGACGCTGTTTTGGTCCAAGCCGCTCGGTGATCCCTTTGGCGGCACGAGCCTCGCCAACGGGCGCCATCCCGTCAA
>DASTMQ010000271.1:0-3347 GCA_035714005.1 Hyphomicrobiaceae bacterium | reverse complement strand
GCTCCGCGCCGCCAGGTGAGCATGACGAGGAGCAAGGATACGCCGATCGTCAGCGGCACCCAGCCGCCGTGCAGCACCTTGAGCAAATTGGCGGTGAGGAACGTGCTGTCGATGAGGATGAAGGGAACCATCAGGGCGACGGCGGCCCACAGCGCCCATTTCCACACCCGCCAGATCACGATGAAGGCCATCACGCCGTCGACCAGCATGGTGCCGGCAACTGCCACGCCATAGGCCGATGCAAGCCCGTCGGAGGACCTGAACAGCACCACGAGCAGGAGCGTGCCGACGAGCAGCAATCCCCTGATGCGCGGAATGTAGATCTGGCCCGCCAGCGTCTCCGATGTGCGCCTGATCTGGAGGCGCGGCAGCAGTCCGAGCTGCACGGCCTGATTGGTGAGCGAAAAGGCGCCGGTAATGACGGCTTGGCTCGCAATCACCGTGGCCCCGGTGGCGAGCGCGATCATCGGGTAAAGCGCCCATGACGGCACCATCCGGTAGAACGGGTTGGCGATCGCCGTGGGGTCCGAAAGAACGAGCGAGCCTTGTCCGAGATAATTGAGGGCAAGGGCCGGCAGCACGAAATAGAGCCAGGCGGTCTGAATGGGCTTGCGCCCGAAATGGCCGAGGTCGGCGTAGAGCGCCTCGGCGCCGGTCACGGCAAGGAAGACCGCGCCGAGCGTGACGAGCCCGATCGAGCCGTGCGTCGCCAGGAAGCCGACGGCATGGGCCGGATTGAAGGCGCTGAGCACGCCGGGGTCGTCGGCGATGTGCATGAGGCCTGCCAGGCCGAGGGCAAGAAACCACAAGGTCATCACCGGGCCGAAAAAGGCAGCGACGTGGGCGGTGCCGCGCGACTGCACGGCAAAGAGCGCGATCAGGATCAGGACCGTGAGCGGCACCACGTAGCTTTGCAGCTGCGGCGCCGCCACCTCCAATCCTTCGACCGCCGACAGCACCGAAATGGCCGGGGTGAGCAGCGCATCGCCGTAGAACAAGGACGCGGCGATCATGCCGAGGACCATGACCACGAACTGCGCGTGCCGCGATTTCAGGGCGCGCTGGGCCAGCGCCATCAGGGACAATGTGCCGCCTTCACCTTTGTTGTCGGCGCGCAGCAGGATGAGCACATATTTGGCGGTAACGACGAGAAACAGGGCCCACAGGATCAGCGACAACACGCCGATGACCGTGGCTCGGGACAGGTCCCCTTGGGAGCCGCCCGCGGCATCGAGCGCCACCCGGAACGCGTAGAGAGGACTGGTGCCGATGTCGCCGTAAACGACGCCCATGCAGCCAAGCGTCAGCGGCCAAAATGTTCGCCGCTTTGCCTCGCTGTCGGTACCGTTTACAGCCGGAGTTTCGCTGAGGGCCCGCGCCATTCCACTCAGAAATTCAGGATGGGAGAAAGTTACAAAGGCTGACGCTTAACGCCCACCGGGCGGACGCGATCCATTGTGCGGATGCACATAGGCGCAATGTGATGGAATGTCCAGGTATCGGCCCGTTGACTTGTGCCAAGGGCCACTACAACGCTTGTGCAAGGCCGGAGTAATAAAATTACGCCAAGCCGGCCAAATTGAAATGTTCAGAAAGAGACGAGGCACCAAATTTTTCATTCATTTGCATTAAACGTTGACCCCCTGTCTTTGAAGCCGTAGGGTCGCGCCCGCATTGGGCCTTCCCCGAGATTTCGACTGGATGTGGACACGCAAGGCCGGCAAGCCGGGCGAGAGTTGAGAGACGTACGAATGTCACGCGCAATGACTGGCGCCGAGATGGTGCTGCAAGCCCTGGCCGACCAGGGAGTCGAGGTTATTTTCGGCTACCCGGGCGGCGCGGTGCTTCCTATCTATGACGAGCTGTTCAAGCAGACGCGGCTGAAGCACATTCTCGTCCGCCACGAGCAGGGCGCCGTCCACGCCGCCGAAGGCTATGCGCGCTCGACCGGCAAGGTCGGCTGCGTGCTCGTCACCTCGGGGCCGGGCGCCACCAACGCGGTGACCGGCCTGACCGATGCGCTGATGGATTCGATCCCCATCGTCTGCATCACTGGCCAGGTGCCGACCCATCTCATCGGAAACGACGCCTTCCAGGAATGCGACACGGTCGGGATCACCAGGCCTTGCACCAAGCACAATTATCTCGTGAAGGACGTGAACAATCTGAGCCGCGTTCTGCATGAGGCGTTTTACGTCGCGCGCACCGGCCGTCCCGGACCGGTGGTCGTGGACATCCCCAAGGACATCCAGTTCGCCAAAGGGCTCTACACCGGCCTCACCAACTCCCAGCACAAGAGCTATCGGCCGCAGATCGATGGTGATGAGCGCGCGGTTGCGGCCGCGATCGACCTCATCGCCAATGCCAAGCGCCCGATCTTCTATACCGGGGGCGGCATCGTCAATTCCGGGCCTGAGGCGAGCAAGCGCTTGCGCGAATTCGTGCATATGACCGGCTATCCCATCACGTCGACCCTGATGGGCCTCGGCGCCTATCCTGCCTCGGACCCGCAATGGCTCGGCATGCTCGGCATGCATGGCACCTACGAGGCCAACAACGCCATGCACGATTGCGACGTGATGATCTGCATCGGCGCCCGCTTCGACGACCGCATCACCGGCAGGGTCGACGCCTTTTCGCCTGGGTCGAAGAAGATCCACGTCGACATCGATCGCTCCTCGATCAACAAGAACGTGCATGTCGACCTGCCCATCGTCGGCGACTGCGCCCGCGTGCTCGAGCAGATGATCGAGGTGTGGAAGGCAAAGAAGCCCAAGATCGACAAGGCGGCGCTCAAAGCGTGGTGGGCGGAGATCGACCATTGGCGCGCGCGGAAATGCCTGCATTACCGCAAGCGCGACGACGTGATCATGCCGCAATACGCCATCGAGCGGCTCTACGCGCTGACCCGCGGCCACGACACGTACATCACCACCGAAGTCGGCCAGCATCAGATGTGGGCGGCGCAGTTCTTCAAGTTCGAGGAGCCGAACCGCTGGATGACGTCGGGCGGTCTCGGCACCATGGGCTACGGGCTCCCGTCTGCCGTCGGCGTGCAGGTGGCGCACCCCGACTCGCTCGTCATCGACATCGCCGGCGAAGCCTCGGTGCTGATGACCATGCAGGAGATGTCGACGGCGGCGCAGTACGATCTGCCGATCAAGATCTTCATCCTCAACAACGAATATATGGGCATGGTGCGCCAGTGGCAGGAGCTGCTGCATGGCGGCCGCTACTCGCATTCCTACACCGCGGCGTTGCCCGATTTCGTCAAATTGGCCGAGGCCTATCAGGGGGTCGGCATCCGCGCCGAGAAGCCCTCCGAGCTCGACGATGCCATTCGCGAG
>DASTMQ010000270.1:0-2113 GCA_035714005.1 Hyphomicrobiaceae bacterium | reverse complement strand
TGCCGGCTTGACGACCGCACGAGCCCACGACATTGAGTGGTCGACGGTGGCCGCACGGCTGGCGAGGGAGGCCATGACGGAAGTGCTGTTTTATCATCTCGAACACCAGTCCTTGGAACGCGCCTTACCGGCACTGGTGGAGCGCACCTTGGAGCGCAACTGGCGGGCGGTAATCCAGGTGGGATCCGAGGAGAGGGTCGAGGCTCTCGATACGCTGCTGTGGACCTATCGCGAGGAGAGCTTCCTGCCGCACGGAACGCGGCGCGACGGCAATCCCGCGCAGCAGCCGGTTTTTTTGACGAGCTCTGAAGAAAATCCCAATAATGCGACGGTGCGCTTCCTGGTGGACGGCGCTGAGGTGGCGGATTTCATGGCCTATAGGCGGATTGTTTATTTGTTCGATGGGCGCGATGCGAGCGCGGTGGAAAAAGCGCGCGAGCAATGGCAGCGCGTCAAGGCGGCGGGCTGCGAGGTCACCTATTGGCAGCAAACGGCCGAGGGCCGCTGGCAGAAAAAGGCCTGAGCCGCTCGCCGTAACACCGCGGTGCAATGGTGCTGACAAGGATGCGCGAATCAGGCAGATAGCCGCCTGGGTCCCCTCTCGATCCGGACCCAGCGTGGAAAGAGTGCCCGTTCTTTTTAACTTTGGCCTGCGCGGTCGGAACAACTCGTGGGCCTTTTTCTTTTGCGCCCATGCCTTAAGAGGTCAGCGCGCGCACGAGGTGGCCCAACAGGTAGCCCAGCCCGGCAACCCCGAGATTGCTGATCGCGCCGGCCACGAAATAGGCGGTCTTTTTGGTGCTGATCGCCCGCGGCGAATGCCGCAACAGCCCGAGCTTGCCCCACCAGCCCTCGATCGTGAGCCCGAAAGCGCCCAGCAGGATGAACCACCCCGGGGCCTCGACATAGCCGGCCAGGCCAACAAGGATGACGATCAGCCAATCGTACATGCGCTCCGCCACCGTCAAGGGGGCGCCCGCCGCGGTGGCGGACGGCACATTTTCCCAGATTGGCCGGATGGAGGCCAGCGGCCCGTAACGCACCGGTCCGCCGGCACGGCCACAACCTGACACCTTGCTCTGGCGCCGCCGACGGGCTTCCATGCCGCCACCGGCGGTGAGGAGCAAGGCATGGCCAAGAACCGACTGATCGATCTTTCGAGCGACACCGCCACCAGGCCCTCGGCGGGCATGCGCACGGCCATGGCCGAAGCGGATGTCGGTGACGAGCAAAGCTTTGCCGATCCCACCACGAATGCACTGCAGGACCGCGTGGCCGACCTGCTCGGCAAGGAGGCCGCGGTGTTTCTACCGTCGGGTACGATGTGCAATCAAATCGCCTTGCTCGTGCACTGTCGGCCTGGCGATGAGGTGATCGCCGCCGACCTTGCGCACATTTTCACCTCCGAGGCGGGTGGGGGCTCCTGCTTCGCGGGCGTGCAAACCTGGCCGCTGGCGACCAAGCGCGGTCTTTTCACCCCCGAGGCGGTGACGGCGGCCGTGCGCGAGGGCGGTGGCCGCCACAGCCCGCGCTCGCGTCTGCTCGCGCTCGAGCAGACCGTCAATCGTGGCGGCGGCGCCGTCTGGCCGCTCGCGGGAATTGTAGCGGTTGCGAACGCGGCCCGCGCGCATGGCCTCAGCGTCCACATGGACGGCGCGCGCATCCTCAACGCCCAGGTCGCGAGCGGCCAAAGCGCAAAAGCGATGGCGGCCCCCTGCGATAGCGTCTGGCTCGACCTGTCGAAGGGGCTCGGCTGTCCCGTCGGCGGGGTGCTCGCCGGCTCACGCAGCTTTATCGAGGCAGCCTGGGCCTGGAAGCACCGCATGGGCGGGGCGATGCGCCAGTCCGGCGTGTTGGCCGCAGCAGGACTTTACGCCCTCGACCACAACATCGAGCGGCTGGCCGAAGACCACGCCAACGCCCGGCGCCTGGCTGAGATGATCGGCGCCCTCCCCGGCGTCCGCGTCATGAATCCAGAAGTCGAAAGCAACATTGTCTTCTTCGACCCAGGCGCGAGCGGGCGCAAGCCGAAGGAGATCGTCGCCGCCTTGGCGCAGAACGGCGTGCGCATGAACACCTCCTATGGTGGCATGATCCGAGCGGTTACCCACCT
>DASTMQ010000269.1:0-4064 GCA_035714005.1 Hyphomicrobiaceae bacterium | reverse complement strand
AGGATTGCGTGGGCGCCGCCGTCCTGCGCAAGCAACGCGCGCGCCAGGCGCTCATGGGTCATGCCGTTAAGCGTTTCGGCGGAGGCAAGCAGCGGCCCCCAAACCGGACAAGCTCCCACCTCGCGTCCGCAGGTGCATTTGCCCTTGCGCCCGCGTTCGCGGAGCACGCTTGCCACTTCGCCGCAGGCGACGACCTTTGGACTTGCCGCCAGCAGATATTCCAAGAGCGTGCTGCCGCTGTGGCCATAGCCTCCGATATAGACGAGCCTGGTCACTTCGGTCCTGTGCGACATTGCGTCAATGAGGGATGGGCGCGCCGCTTATGTCATTTTCCGCATCAAAACACGAGTCCTGCACGCCACGCCGGGCGGCACCGTTCCGCCATGCTTGCCGCTCAGGCTGGCGTTGTTGCGTGCCTTAGCCTAAAAGCTCGCAACCGAAATCGGGGAACGAGGATCGGATGTCGTCAGGTGCCGCCGGTGGTGAAGGAATGCCCTTCCGCGGCGGTCCCCTCATTCCCATACTGTTCTTCATTACTCCTCTGTTCACCGCCGCATCGCCGCGGACAGCGCCATTCTTTCTTCCAATCGTCGCCGCCGTTCTGATGATTGCGGCGCTGCGCCGCGGTCTTCCCTGGCGGAATCTGCTCAAGCCTTGTCCCGCACTTTTCGCTCTCCTCGCCGTCTCGGCTTACGCCGGCGTGACCGCGATCTGGGCGGCCGACCCGGAAGCTGCCCTCTCGAAGTGCGGGCTTCTCCTCGCAACCACGCTCGTGGTGTTCGCCGCATCGGCGGCCATTCCCCTTCTCGATTCCGGTCAAGTCCGCCGCGCCTCGCAGGCATTTATCGCCGGCACATTTTGCGCGGCAGGTTTTGTCGCCATCGAGCTTCTGAGCGACGGGGCGATAACCCGCGCGGTGATGAACACCTTCCCGGCGTTCAGGCCGGAGCGCGCCAAGCACGTGACCATCCATCACGACAAGGTCACCAAGATCAACCTGTCGGAGTTCAACCAGGACATCGCCATACTGGCGTTGCTGCTGTGGCCCGGGCTGCTGGCGCTCAAGGCGCTCAATGCTCAGCGCCGCAAGCTTCTCGCCGTGCTGTTCTTTCTCGCCCTCGCGGTGCCGATCGCGATCTCGGAGCACGATTCATCGCAAGTCGGCCTGGTCGCCTCGCTGCTCGTCCTGGCACTTGCCTGGGTGAACCCGCGCGCCGTCGTGCGCGGACTGGCGATCGCCTGGTGCCTCGCCTTCGTGCTCGTGATCCCGCTCGACTTTCTGGCCTTCAAGGCTGACCTGCACCAGGCAAAGTGGCTGCCGATGTCGGCGCGGGCGAGGATCATCATCTGGGAGTACACGGCCGAGCGCGTGCTGGAGAGACCTTTGCTCGGCATCGGCGCCGATTCGACGCCCGCCATGATGACGAAGCCCAAGAACCCGTCGGACAAGCCGAAAGGCTTCGTCATCCGCCGCACCACGGGGCAGCACGCGCATAATCTCTTCCTGCAGTCCTGGTTTGAGCTTGGAGTCTTTGGCGTGATCCTTGCGGCGATCGCCGGCGCCGCCGTGGCGTTGCGCATCCTGCTGTTGCCTGCCGGGGCGCAACCTTATGGCGCCGCGTCCTTCACCATGGTCGCCGTCATTGCGGCCTTCGCCTGGGGCATGTGGCAGATCTGGCTGATCTGCGCCGTCGGGCTCTTGCCCCTCTACCTCCTCATGCCTACAGCGCTGGTTGGGTCTCCCGCCGATGGAGAGCACGTGCCCGCGTCTCGATGACGCGGGATGTCCCTCAGAGAAGCCGGGCCCTACCGTAACGCGTTTTTCTTTGCTGATCGGTACCCGACACTTTCATAGCAACAGCAAAGACTTCCGCGCGCAGGCGACAATATTGCAGTGCAACAACGCCGGGCGGCTCAAGCGCAAATCCAGTTGAGGCTCAGTGCCACCGCGACACTGTGCGCAGTCTCCGCGCCCAACGCACGCCAAAAGAGACGAGTTTGGTTTGGCGGTGGCCGGGCCGTCTAGACCTGCCCGCGACCACTGAAACCTCAAGGAGTACTCCGATGCAGAAATACCTGATTGCTGGCCTGCTTGTCGCAGGCTTGGTGACGCCCGCTTTCGCCGCAGAGTTCTATGTGGCGCAGAGCGCAAGCACGCATAAGTGCTCGGTTACCTCGCATAAGCCTGACGGCAAGGCGATGATGGCGGTCGGCACCGAGACCTTCAAAAGCAAGCCCGACGCCATGAAGGCGATGAAGGGCATGGCTGAGTGCAAGGCCTGAGTCTAGGGCAAGCAATGCGGGACGCGGACGCCCGGTCCTGAGCCCGAGCGCCCGGTCCGCTGGAAACCGCCTCAAGACCCACTGGCTGTCAGAGCTCAACGGCCTTGAGGCGGCCCAACCCTATCAGCTCTCGAGTGCTTGTGGAGCCGGGTAAAGCCGGTAGCGCCGTGGGAGAAACGCAACCTTCCCCGCAAAATTGAGGCTCATGTCCGCAGGGAGCTCGATCTCGATGCGATTTCGCTCGGCGCCAACCTCAAGCTCGACGCGGCGCAATCCCGCGTGACGCCGCAGCACCCTCACCTCACCCGCAATTGCGCCGGGCCCGCTCGAAATTGCGCCGGGCTCGCCGTCGACCACGTCGACGTCGTGCGGCCGCAGGAACAAGCGCGCCGGACCGTTGGGAACGCCGCCCGCGGAAAGGTCTAGAGGCCTTTCGCCGAGCCACACTCTGCCCTGATCGACGCGCACGGGCAGAACGCTCGATTCGCCGATGAAGGAGAACACGAAGGGAGAGTTCGGAGCGTCGTAGACCTGATCCGGCGTGCCGATCTGTTCGATCTTTCCTTGGCTCATCACCACCACGCGGTCGGCAAGCTCCAGCGCCTCTTCCTGGTCGTGGGTGACGAAGACGGTCGTGTGCCCGGTCTTGTCATGAAGCTCACGGAGCCAGCGGCGCAAGTCCCGCCGCACTTTGGCGTCAAGCGCGCCGAACGGCTCGTCCAGCAGGAGCACGCGCGGCTCGATGGCGAGCGCCCGGGCAAAGGCGACGCGCTGGCGCTGGCCGCCTGAGAGCTGCGAGGGGAACCGCTTCTCGAGGCCCGAGAGCTGCACGAGGTCGAGCAGATCGAGCGCGCGCTTGCGGATCTCTTTGCGGCTCGGGCGCCGCGCCCAAGGCCGCACGCTGAGGCCGAAGCCGATATTGTCGAGCACCGTCATGTGACGGAACAGCGCGTAGTTCTGAAACACAAGCCCGACATTGCGCTGCTGGACGGTGAGCCTCAGAGCATCCTCGCCATCGAACAGCACGCGGCCTAAGGTTGGAACGTCGAGGCCGGCGAGAATTCTGAGCAGCGTGGTCTTGCCGGAGCCTGATGGTCCGAGCAGCGCCACGAGCTCGCCCGCGCCAATTTCAAGCGAAACCCCGTGCAACGCCGGCGTCGTGCCGAACGTCCTCACAACGTTTTCTACCGAGACGTCCACGGACCTGTCCCAATGCCATGCCGGCTGCCTCGGCTCCCGGGCCAGGGCGGCGTAGTTCACATCATTTAGGACCCGAGCGTCCATGACTTTCTCCTAGTGGCGCCGCGAGGCGGCAATCTGGTCGGCGTAGCGCCATTCCAGCGCAATCTTGATGACAAGAGTGACAAGGGCGAGCAGGGCAAGGAGCGAAGCGACGGCGAAGGCCGCCGCGAAGTTGTACTCGTTGTACAGAATCTCGACGTGCAGAGGCATGGTGTTGGTCTTGCCCCTGATGTGGCCCGACACAACCGACACGGCGCCGAACTCGCCCATGGCGCGGGCATTACACAGCACCACGCCGTAGAGCAGCGCCCATCGGATGTTGGGCAACGTTACTCTGAAGAAGGTCTGCCAGCCGCTCGCGCCGAGCGACAGCGCCGCCTCCTCGTCCTGCGTCCCCTGTTCCTGCATCAACGGCACGAGCTCGCGAGCAACGAAAGGGAAAGTGACGAAGATGGTGGCAAGCACGATGCCCGGCACCGCGAAGATAATCTTGATGCCGTGCTCGGCCAGGAGGGGGCCGAACCAGCCCTGGGCGCCGA
>DASTMQ010000268.1:0-6569 GCA_035714005.1 Hyphomicrobiaceae bacterium | reverse complement strand
CTATGATCCGCAACCCATGCACGTGGACGCGGAGGCGGCAAGGGCCTCCATCGTCGGCGGCCTGTGTGCGTCGGGCTACCACATCTGCGTCATCATGATGCGGCTCGTCTGTGATGCGGTCTTGAACCGGGTGGCTTCCCTCGGTTCGCCCGGCGTCGACGAAGTGAAGTGGCTCAAGCCGCTGCGGCCGGGCGATCAGGTGCGCTGCAGCTACCGGATCCAGGAAAAACGCGTCCTGAAATCGCGCGCCGATGTCGGCGCCTCCAAGGTGGTGGTGGAACTCCTTGCCGCCGACGATACCGTCATCGCCAACTGGGTCACCAACCAGTTCACGCGCCTTCGCCGACCCGGCCGCGCCGACCAGCCGGGCGCCGGCCAGGGTCAAGCCCACGAGGCGGCCCCCGGTCGGGTCCCAGCTCAGCCCCAAGGCCGGGTCCAAGATCGGGCCAAGACGCAATTGAACCTTTGGGAGGGCACTCCACCCGGCCCTCTCGACAGCAAGCCCGATCTGTTTTTTGAGGATCGCGAGGTTGGCGAAATCTTCGACCTCGGCCGGCACGACTTTAGCAAGGACAGCATCATCGCCTTTGCCCGCACCTGGGATCCGCAGCCGTTTCACCTTAACGAGGCGGCCGCCAAAGCCTCCCTGTTCGGCGCGCTCGCCGCCTCCGGTTGGCACACGGCTGCCCTTTATATCCGCAGCCTTGTCGCCGCGCGCCAGCGGGCCAGCGCCGCCGCGCGTGCCGAGGGCATCGCGCTTGCCAGCTACGGCCCCTCGCCGGGCTTCAAACACCTGAGTTGGCCTCGGCCCGTGCTGGCCGGCGACACCGTCGAGTATCGCGCGCGCCTCGCCGACAAGATCAATCTCAAATCGCGCCCCGACCGCGGCCTCTTGATCCTCAATTCACAGGGCCGCAACCAAAAGGGCGAAATCGTGTTTGGCATCACCTCACAAATCTTGTGCGAGCGGCGGCAGCCCTACCGGGCCCAGGAGCGCGCGTAAGGCCCAAGCGAGAGCCAGTGGCGCTCGCAAGGCTCACTCGACCCGCTGGCGCGCCAGCAACCCAAGGCGTGGTCGGCGCCCGAGTGCGCTGGCCCGCTCGTCTGTCCGGGTGTCCGGCGGCGCTCATTTAGCGCAGCGCCGCGGCGATGTTGCCACCGTCCACGGTGGCGATATGGCCGCTGGTAGCGCGGGCCTTGGCAAGGGCCACGAAGGCCTGCGCCACGTCCTCGGCCATCACCTCGCGTCTGAGCAAATTGCCGCCCATGTAGGTGCGCTCGCTGACGCCGCGTGCCTTGGCGCGGGCGGCAATCATGTCGTCGGTTAACAGTCCGGTGCGAACGCGATCGGCGTTGACCCCGTTGGCGCGGATGCCGTCCTCGCCGTAGTCGAGGGCATACTGGCGCATAAGCGCCAGCGTCGCCGCCTTGGGCAGGCCGTAGGGGCCAAAATTCGGACCCGGATTGACCGCCTGCTTGGAGACGTTGAACAGCAGGACACCACCGGTCGCCTGCTTTTGCATGATGCTCACGGCTTGCTGCGCCACGGCCTGATGCGCGAAAAAATTGAGCTCGAAGCTCTGACGCAGAATCTCGTCGGCCACCTCGCCGATCCGCCCCTGCCAGGCTGCGCCGGCGTTGGAGACGAGGATATCGACGCCGCCGAACCTTGCCACGATCCGGGCGAAGGCGGCGGCGATCGAGCTGCGATTGCACACGTCGCAGGCAACGGCCAAACCCTTCACCTCGTTGGCGACGGCGGTGGCGGCGGCCTCGGCACGGTCGAGCACCGCCACTACCGCGCCCTCGGCCGCAAACGCCATGGCGGTCGCCGCGCCGATGCCACTGGCGCCGCCCGTCACGACCGCCACCTGGCCGGTCAAAGCCTTGGCCACGGCGCCTTTGAGCTTGGCCTGCTCCAGGCTCCAGTATTCCACATCGAACAGGTCCGCTTCCGGCAGAGGCTCGAAACGGCCGATGGCTTCGGCATCGGTAATCACGCGGATGGCGTTCTCGGCGAGGTCGGCGGCAATGGCGGCATCTTTTGCCGAGGCGCCGACGCCGAACAGCCCGAGCCCCGGCACCAGCACCACGCGCGGCATCGGATCGAGCTTGCTCTTGCCACCACCGCTGCGTGCGTTCTCGCGTGCAAAGGTGGCGTCGTAGCGTGCAACATAGTCTGCCACCGCAGCGCGCAATCCGTGCTGGAAAGCGTCGAGCTTGCCCGCCTCAGGCGGCGGCGCGATCAGAGGGTGGTTCTTAGTGCGAATGATGTGATCGGGCGTGACCACGCCGCGCTGACCGTAGTCGCCCAAATCGGTGCCATTGACATAGTTCAGCACCTCCCGGCCGCCGCGGAATTCGAGCAGGAAACGCTTGGGCTCCGCCTCCGCCTCGCGCGCGGGCACCGCCACGGCGCCGCGAACGTAGGGCGCCACATCGGCGAGGTCGGCCAGGCCCGATGGCAGCGCCGCCGCAGCGAACACGTTGCGGCGGCCCTGCGCCAGTCGCACCTCGGCACGCGTCACCATCGCGATCATGCGCTCATAGGCTTCGCGCGCGCTCTCCCCAAACGTGAAAATGCCGTGCTTGTGCAGGATCAACCCCTCGACATCGGGCTTGGCCTCGAACACTGCGGCCGCCAGTTTGGCGAGGCCAAACCCTGGAATGACGTAGGGCACGAACCCCATGCTGCCGTTGTAGACGTCCTCGACCAACGCCTGGCCGTTTGGTTGATCGACCAGGCTCAGCACGGCCGCGGCGTGGGTGTGGTCGATAAAGGTGCCCGGCAGGAAGGCATGCAGCAGGGTTTCCACCGACGGATTGGGTGCGCCGGGATTGAGCAAATTCGTGCGTTGGAAGCTGACCATGTCCTCGTCGCTGAGCCGATCGAGGCGACGCAGCTTGCGCAATGGTTCGAGCTTTACCGCCGGCAGCCCCGCCGGCTCGATGCTGGCCATATCCCAGCCCGAGCCCTTGACGCACAGGACCTGCTGCGTCTCGCCCAACAGGTCGGCAAGCCGGGTCTTGACCGAGGTATTGCCGCCGCCGTGCAGCACAAGCAGCGGATCGCCGCCGAGCAGGCGCGTGGTATAGGTGCGCAGGGCCAGGTCCTCGCCGACGCCGATCTTGGCGTAGCCCTCGATTGCCCTGCGGGCGTCGGCATCCCTCCAGCGGCTTAACATCGCTCCGTCCTCGCTCAAACGTGGGCGCCCTTACGCATTGGGCGCACTTACATAGTGTAGGCGGCGAGGATGTCCAGTCGGCGCCGGACCCCTAGCGCGCCTTTGAGCCGCGTCATCCGGGCTAGTTGGCACCGGCCGCGAGCTTGAGCAGACGATCGGCATTGCCGTGGGCGAGCTTGGCCAGATCCGCCGGCGCGAGCGTCAGCGAGTCGAGAAAGGCACGACCATTTTCATTGGCGGCGTAGGGGTAGTCGACCGAGAACAGGATGCGGTCAATACCAAACGTCAACAGGGACGCGAGCAAGGGCGGTTGGCTGAACATGCCGCTGGTCGTAATCCAGACTTGCTCGAGAATGGTACGACTGATTGGTCGGGACAGGTGCTGGATATAGGCCTCCGAGACCTGATCGCAGCGCGCCAGCATGGCTGGCAGCCCCTCGCCCATGTGGCCGATGATCAGCTTGAGCCGGGGGTGCCGATCCAACGTCCCCGCCAGCACGAGGCGTAACACGTGCACGGCCGTTTCCGCATGCCAGCCCCAGCCCGCGGCCTCCAGCACGTAGCCGGTCGCGCCGGGAAGGTTGCTGTAGTAGAGCTCGCGCACCGCCTGCGGCGCCAGATGCGGATGCAGATAGATCGGAACGTCGAGTTCCTGGGCCGCCGCCAGGATGGGCTCGAAGCGCGCATCGTCGAGAAAGCGGTCATTGGTCATGCCGTTGATCAGCGCCCCGCAAAAGCCGAGCGTCTTGACCGCGCGGACGAGCTCTTGGGCGGCGGCGTCCGGTTCGCGCATCGGCAGGTGTGCAAAGCCCCGGAAGCGGTCAGGGTGGTGGCCGATCGCTGCGGCCAAGGCGTCGTTCATCTCGCGCGCGATCGCGATCCCCTCGGCTCCATCGACCAGATCGGCACCAGGACCCGAGGTCGACAGCACCTGCACGCTGATGCCGGAAGCATCCATGGAGGCGAGCCGCGTGGGCCCAATTTCGGGCAACAGATCGAGCGGGTTGACGCGGCCCGGCACGGCGGTTCGCTTGCCGAAACCACGTCGGCTGATGGCATCGGGGCTAATGCGGCGGACCAGTGATGGGACGGTGAAATGCTCCTCGAGCGCCACGGTTCGCATGGGCACATTCTCCTTCTGCCATCACCGCAGTTGTAACCAGTGTGCGACACGGCGAAAAGACTGCTGTGAAGCGGCCGCGCGTTCGAATTCAACTTGTGCGGCGCCGCGAAAGACCTTACATCGGCGCCGAAAGCGCAAGACAGGAGCTCAAGATGGCGGTTCGTTCGCTGCGCAATGTCGAGAAGCAGAAGAAAAAGGCGCGTCGGTCGCTGCCGCGCAAGAAGCTCAGCCGCAGCCAGGGCAACACCCTGCGGGGCCGGCGCCAGCTCAAGAAGATGGCGGGCAAAGCGCGGGCAGCAAAGGCGGCGGCGGCAAAGGCCTGAACGGCTTTCGTTACCTGGTTAAGGCCGACCCCGGCGGTGGCGCGCGCACGGCAATGGACTTCGGGGTTTGCCGGGCATTTCCTACACCACCCGGGGCAACTGTGCCGATCAGGTAGTGAACGTTGCTCGCTCAGGCGAGCCCCAACTTCCTCTTCAAGAGATCGTTGACCGCCTGCGGATTGGCCTTGCCGCCCGTCGCTTTCATGACCTGGCCGACGAACCAGCCGAGCATGGCAGGTTTGGCTTGGACGGCGGCGAGCTTGTCGGGGTTGGCGGCGATGATGGCATCGATGGTGGTCTCGATGGCGCCGGTGTCGGTGACCTGCTTGAGGCCGCGCCGTTCGACGATCTCGACCGGATCGCCCCCCTCGCTCCAGACGATCTCGAACACGTCCTTGGCGATCTTACCGGAAATCGCACCCGAGCCGATCAAATCGATGATGGCGGCGAGCTGAGCGCTGGAGATCGGACTGGCGGCGATCGTGAGGCCCTCCTTATTGAGGCGGCCAAACAATTCGTTGATGACCCAGTTGGCCACCATCTTTCCCTCACGCGGCGCAGCCGCGGCACCCGCCTTGGCCACGGCCTCAAAGTAATCGGCGTTTTCGCGCTCGGCGGTCAGGACGCGCGCGTCATAGGCGGAGAGCTTGTAGTCTTTGGTGAAGCGTTGGACCTTCGCGTCCGGCAGCTCCGGCAATCGCCGCTTCAGGTCGTCGACGTAGGCCTGGGTCAATTCGAGGGGTAACAGGTCGGGGTCCGGGAAGTAGCGATAATCGTGCGCTTCCTCCTTGGAGCGCATCGAGCGGGTCTCACCTCGGGCCGGATCGAACAAGCGCGTCTCTTGCTCGACGCTGCCGCCGTCTTCGATGAGATCGATCTGCCGGCGAGCCTCGGCCTCGATGGCTTGACCGATAAAGCGAATGGAATTGACGTTCTTGATCTCGCAGCGCGTACCAAGCTCCTTGGCGCCCTTGCGGCGCACCGAGACATTGACGTCGGCGCGCAAGTTGCCTTTTTCCATGTCGCCGTCGCAGGTGCCGAGATAGCGCAGGATCGAGCGCAGCTTGCTGACATAGGCCTGCGCTTGCTTGGCCGAACGCAGGTCGGGTTTGGAGACGATCTCCATCAGCGCCACGCCCGAACGATTGAGATCGACCAGAGAATGCTCGGGATGCTGATCGTGCACGAGCTTGCCGGCATCCTGTTCCAGGTGCAGCCGCTCGATGCCGACCGTGTGCACCTCCCCATCCATCTCAATCTCGACCTTGCCGGCGCCGACGATCGGCTGCTTGTATTGGGAAATCTGATAGCCCTGTGGCAGATCGGGATAGAAGTAGTTCTTGCGGTCGAACACGGAGGTGAGATTGATGTGCGCTGCCAGACCCAGGCCCGTGCGCACGGCGTGATCGATGCAGCCCTGATTGATCACTGGCAGCATGCCGGGCATCGCGGCATCGACCAGGGAAACGTGGCTGTTGGGCGCGCCGCCGAATTCGGTGGAGGCGCCGGAAAACAGCTTGGCCTTCGAGGCGACCTGGGCGTGAACCACAAGACCGACGACAATCTCCCACTCCCCGCCGCTGCCGGTCAGAAAGGTGTCGGTGCGCGTTTTCCTGCCTTGAGCCATACGCTGCTCCGTCTTCATGCCGACTTCATGCCGCCGCCGCCTGCTTTCGCCGGTCCGGCGCCAACTTGCGAGGCGCCACGCCGGCGACCGGCCGATCGATCCCGGGCGAGGGCTGGTCGATCGATCTTGCCATGCCCCTGCCTGGCCTGCGCCCTTTTGCGCCTTCCCTTTTGGCCTTCGCTCCCAGGTTCGTTGCTCCCTGGGCCGTGGTTCCTCCGGGGTTTGTGCGGCCCTGGGTTTCCGCTCCCTCGGCCGTCGCCCTTTTTACCTGCGGCCCTTGGCGGGTTCCCTAAGCCGCCTTGTGGGTTCCT
>DASTMQ010000267.1:0-4909 GCA_035714005.1 Hyphomicrobiaceae bacterium | reverse complement strand
CAAGTTCGAGGAACTCTTCTTCCAGGGCTGCCACCTCGTACATTTTTTGATCGAAGATGGCATAGCGCGGCGCGGCCTCGGCCAGCACCTTGGGTGTGAAGGCGGAGTAGCCCGCGCTTTCATCGCCGAAGCGCCGGCCCGCGGCGTTGATGATGATGCCGCCCTTTTCGATCGTGGTCCACGACAGCAAGCTCCCGTGCGGGTCGGCGACCGCGGCATAGCCTTGGTAGGCGCCGATATTTGCGAAGGCCGCGCCCAGGGCCTCGCCCCATAGGATCGCTTCTCCCGTCGATCCCAAGGCGCCGAAATAGGGCGCACCGGCGATTTCCGGGCAGAACCGGCGAACGAGCGCGGCATTGCCGGCATAACCGTTGACCGCGAGGATGGTCTTGGCCGCATGCACGCTCGAGCTTTCGCCCGATGCCGTCTTCAGGCGGGCACCAACCACGGCATTGCCGGCGGCGATGAGCTCGTCTGCGCCGTTGCCAAGCGCGAGCGGAATGGCACGTCGGGCAACGGCCGCCAGCAGGTCGTCGACGAGATCCTGCCCACGCCGCGAGGCCGGCGCGTGCAAGCGCGCAACGCTATGGCCCACATGCTTATAGGCGGTCACCAGCGTCAGCCGGGCGCCGACGCAATCGACCAGCCACTCCACGGTCGGCGCCGATTGCTCGGCCAGGCGCGCGACGAGTTCCGCGCAATCCGTCTCCCCCGCGATGCGCATCAGATCCTGGCTGAGGCGCGCCGGGCTGTCCTCGATGCCGGCGGCGCGCTGGTAGCGCGTGCCGGCGCCCGGGATCGAGCCCGTCGATAGCGAGGAGTTGCCACCCGGGAAAGCGCGCTTTTCTACGATCGCCACCGATGCCCCCGCGTCGTGGCCGGCGATCGCGGCCGCGAGCCCGCAGGCGCCGGCGCCGATGACGAGAATTTCAATGTCTGGATCCATGGCTCGAAGTTCCCATCCTTGCCGGTCGGGTGCGGGCCCCGCCGCTCAGCCCGCTTGCACCACCATTGCCGCCAGGTCGTCGGCCCAACGGTTTGGCGATGTCGCCAGACCGGAAAGACCTCTGGCCATGGCCGGGTAAAGCTCCCCGGTCAGCGCGGCGATCTTGTCGCGCAGCTCGGCCTCGCTGAAAGGATCGTCCGGCCCGCCGCGGGCGCTGTCGATGCTTACCGCCCTGCGGCTGCCGTCGGTGAGCGTCACCTCAACGCGGGCGGGCCGATCCTTGGGCCACGGCTTCAGGTCCTCGTGCGGCACCAGGCGAATGCGGCTGCGCAGCGCCGCAACCTGCGGGTCGGACAGCGAGGCGCGCGTGAAGGCGCGGGCTCCGCCGCTGCCGTGCACGGCCGTGGTCGCCACCGCGTGCAGCATGGAGAATTTTCCGGCCAGTACCGTCTCGGGTTCGGCTGTCGCCAAGGTTTCGCCCATGGGGTGGGTTGCGACCACGATCGCGGCGATGTTGGCGGCATCCTTGAGGGCGGGCAGCTCGGCCCGCAGGCGCAGGGTCGCCTCCACGGCCGAGTGGGCATATTGGCAGCAGGCGATCATTTTGTGATAGCCGCTATTGATCGCCCAGGAGCTGCCAAGGCCGGCGCTGAGGCGATCGGGCAGGCAGTCGTGACCATAGCAGGTGGCCATGACGTCGAAGATCGTTTCGGGCAGACCGCCGATGCCCAAGGGGGCCCAATCGGCCGCCCGGTAGCCGGCCCAGGCGCCGGTCGCGGTCCAGGCGTTGCGCGCAAGCGCCCCGGCGGGCGCATGGCTGTAGGGTCCGGCGTGGCTCATGCTCATTGCCGATGACAGCGCGGCCGCCAAGTCTTTTGCGCTATAGCCTCTGAGCCGCGCCACCCCGGCGGCGGCACCGAGCGGAGCGAAGGCACCGTGCGGGTGCACCCGCAGCGGCTCACTCGGGAAGGCGTGCGCGATGCGCGCGGTCACCTCATAGGCGATGGCGAGGCTGGCGATGACATCGGCCGTCCGCGCCCCCGTCGCTTCGGCTTCGGCGATAAGGGCCGGGATGATGTAGGCGCCCGCGTGACAGGCGACGAGCCGATAGCCTTCGTCGAGTTCGCTCCAGCTGATGGCCAAGCCGTTGCCGGCAGCCGCCGTGTGGCGATCGACGCGCACGGCGGTGCGCGCCAATAAGGTGGCGGCCGGGGCGCCGCTGCCACGGACGAGCTCGGCCTGGATGGCAACTACCTCCGGCTCGGTTGCCGCCGCCACCATGGCGGCGATGTCGTCGGAGAGGACGAGGCTCGCGCGCTGGCGCGCCTGTGCCGGCACGGCAGCAAGCGAGGTTGTGGCCGCCCAGGCGCAGAGCTCGACAAAACGGCGCCCGCAGTCGCTTCGCGCCTCGGCTTGCGCGCTGCCCATCAAAACCATTGCCAGAGATCCTTTTTTGCCGCGAGTTCAGGCGCGGGGCCTGCGAAGACGATCCGACCCGCCTTCAAGATGACGGCGTGCTCGATGGCCCGCAGCGTGATCGGGACGTTCTGCTCGACGACCAGCAGGCCGGTGCGATAGCGCTGATTAACCTCTAGCAGACGCTTCAGTACCGCCTCGATGATGATCGGCGCCAGGCCGGTGCAGGGCTCATCAAGCAAGAGCCATTTCGGCCTGGTCATCAGCGCCATGCCGAGCGCCAGCATTTGCTGCTCGCCGCCGCTCATGGAGCCGGCGGCTTGGTGGCGGCGCGCGTTCAGGATCGGGAACAGCTCGTAGATGTGCTTGCTGAAGGAAGGATCGAACAGCAGGCCCGAGATCGTCAGGTTCTGCTCGACCGACAAGTTCGGAAAGACGTTGTGGCCCTGGGGCACATAGGCGATGCCCGAGCGCACCGTGGCCGCGACGTTTCCCGCGGCGATCGGCGTTCCCTCGAAGGTGACGGTGCCGGCGCTCGGGGCGTGCGCGCCGACGATGCATTTGAGCAGCGTGGTCTTGCCGGCCCCGTTGTGGCCGAAGATGCCGACCCGGGCCGCCGGGGCCAATTTCAAGCTGACGTCGCTCAGCGCCGTCAGTGGGCCATAACGGGCGGACAGGTTGTCGATTGCCAGCATGTCGGTTGAGGCTCTCAGTGCCCGAAATAGAGCTCGGTGAGCTCGGGATTGGCGATCAGTTCGGCGATGCTGCCGCGCGCCAGAATGCGGCCCTGAAACATGAACACCGCCTCGTCACAGAGGTCGCGGATAAAGGCGACGTTGTGCTCCACGACGCAGACCGCGACGTCCGATTGCGCGACCTCGCGCACGACCTTTTGCATAGCCTCATAGGCTTGACCTTCGACGCCGGCCATCGGCTCATCGAGCAGAAGACAGCGGGCATCATTCATCAGCGCGCGGGCGACGCCCACGAGCTTCTGCTGGCCGTAGGGCAGATCGCCGACCGATTTATCGGCACAATCCGGCAGGCCGATGCGGGCCAGAATGTCGAGGGCCTTGGCGTGCGCGGCCTTGGCGGCGGCGCGGATCTTGCCCGGCCGGACCGCAAGCGTGAGCAGCGATTCGGCCGGATAGTGCCGCGCGCCGATGATCAGGTTGTCGATCACCGAGAGCGAAGGGAAGAGCCGCACGTGCTGCCAGGTGCGCGCCAAGCCGAGCCGGGCCCGCGCGTGCAGCGCGAGCCCGTCCAGCGACTTGCCATCGAGAGTGACGGTGCCGCTATTGGGCGCATACAGGCCCGATACCAGATTGAAGAGGGAGGTTTTGCCGGCACCATTCGGCCCGATCAAGCCCAGAATCCGGCCCGGACGCAGCACCAAATCAATTTGGTCTGCGACGATGATGCCGCCAAAGTTTTTTGAGAGGCCCTTGATCTCGAGCATCTCAACCGCCTCCGCGCCCCGTGCCCGCCACCCTCCAGGTATTGCCCGCGCGCACCAAGCCGCCCGGGCGCAGAAACATGAAAATGAGCACCAGGCCCGTGAACAGCAGTCCCTGCAACGGTCCCAGAATGACCGGCGGCAAGTTAAGGAAAGTGATCGCCTGCGGCAGGATCTGCAGCAAAATCGCGCCGATCACCGGCCCCCATGGGGTCTTGAGCCCGCCGACCACGACCATGGTCAGGATGGTGGAGGACATCAGGATTTCGAATTGCTCCGAGGTAACGAAGCGAAAATAGTGGGCATAGAGCGCGCCCGCCAAGCCGGCGATGCCGGAGCCCAGGGCAAAGATCGAGACTTTGATCCATTTCGCGTCGCGCCCGAGCGCAGCGAAGGCCTGTTCATCGTCCCGCATAGCGCTGATGGCGCGACCGTAGTCGCCATGCGCGATCCAGCGCACCAACAGCACGACCCCAATCGCCACCGCGCTCACCAGCGCGACATAGGCGCCACGCCCGAAACTCGGCACCAGAAAGGCCGGGATGCCCGACACGCCGCTGGCCCCGCCGGTGAAGCGGAGATTTTTGATGAGCTCGATCATGCCCAGCTGAAAGCCGATGCTCGCAATCAACAGATAGTCGCCGGAAATGCGCAATGCGGGCAGCGCCATCGCCACCGACAGCAGCATGGCGAACAGGGCACCCGCCAGGATGCTGAGGGGGACCGGCAAGCCGAGATCGCGGGCGAGCAGCCCCGAGGTATAGGCGCCAAGCCCGTAGAAGATCGGATGGGCGATGGAGATCAGTCCGCCGTAGCCGATGATGAGATTGAAGCTCGACGCCAGAATGACGAACAAGCCAATAAGAATAATGATGGAATAGACGTAATCCATGCCTAGTCCTCGACCGATTACGCGCGCGCCGTGGCGGCCACCGCCGTCACAGCGGCGATCAGCGTGCAAGCCTCCTGATAGGTGCGGGCAGTCGGATACCCTGAGGAAAGAAGATGATGGTCACGAACAGCACCACGTAGAGCAAGAACCCCTGCCATTCCGACGGGATCACGAGGATGCTCGAATTCTGCACGATGCC
>DASTMQ010000266.1:0-21910 GCA_035714005.1 Hyphomicrobiaceae bacterium | reverse complement strand
TGCCGATCAAGTCTTCGAAGGCGAGCATGCGGTAGCCACGGCCAATGACATAGGGATGCATGGTGTACGTCAAAATCCCCCAGTCGACGGTTTTGGCCATGTACAGGAATTCGTCGTGCCAATTCTGCATAACCGCCCGTGCTGACTGCAATCCAGGCAGAATTGTCTCCCGTGTACGGATGAATTCGAAATGGGGATGATCGTCAAGCGACCAACTGATCGGCATCTCGATCAGCCGGGTCTTTTCGCCGAACTGGTAGGGCTGGCCAAGTCTCGCCTGATCACCACGGCGGGCAAGATAAGGTGTGTAGTCGCCCCCCATCATGCTGCTGTCGTAACAAAAGTCATGCGCCAGCAACAGGTCGATGGTGGCGCTGCTCAGATCCCAGGCCGGCGAACGGTAGCCCTGCGGCTTGTTGCCCGTCAGGCGCACGATCGCCTCGCTGGCCCGCACCAGATCGGCCTCCTCCTCCTCACGGCTCATCCCAGTGTTGGGAATGTGCGCCCAGCTGTGGTGGCCGATTTCGTGGCCGCCGGCGAGGACGGCTTCGCATTCTCGCGGATAGCTTTCGATGGTGAACCCCGGCACGAACCAGGTGCTGCGGATGCCCGCGCCCTGGAGGAAGTGCAGGATCCGCTGCGCGGCCAGCGCGCCGAATTCACCGCGCGACAAGGGCGTGGGCGTGGTCATGCCTCGCGCGATGAAACCCGATTGCGTGTCGAAGTCGTAGCTGAGGCAGACGATGTGGCGCGGCATGCTCGTACTCCGGGGCGCTGAGCCTAAGATCTGCTGGCCGAGGCAGACCGACACTTAAGGCGGCGGTCAGCGGCGATCGTGCCTGCGCCGGCCCGGCGCATGGGCCAACGCGACATTGCCACGGCAACTGCGGCTTGAGGTGATCGCATCGACGCTGCCTCAAATCAAACGCAGACGGGGACATTGCTCGCGGCGGCCGCCGGGGCTCGGGCCAGCCCGGCACCGGGTGGCGGGCCGCAACTGTCGGATACAACCTTGGCCTATTGTCCCCCCTCCTTCAAGCCGGAGCTGGCAAGGCCAGCTTGAACCGCACCCCGCAGCGCGCCGGATCGAGGTCGCGCTTGAAGGCTGGCGGTTCGGTCGGCGTTACGCGCAGCAAGACAAAGGCCGTGCCGTTGCCCTCGCGCAGCAAACGCGCGCCGCTTGCGAGGTCTGCCGTCTTTTCCACGGTCGCGGTGCGCTTGATGCCCGCTCCGGCGGCGATCTTCTCGAGATCAACGCCCAAGGCTGGTGTGGCTTTTCTGATAACCCCTCTCGCCGTAGTGACCGTTGTCGACCACCAGGATTGACGGGTTGGCCGGATTGAGAACGGCAATCGTCGCCAGGGCGCCAAGGTTCATTAACAGTTCGCCGTCGCCGGTCAGCACCATCACCTGCCGATCGCGCCGCGCAAGCGCAAGTCCGAGCCCCATCATTGCCGCCCCACCCATCGCGCCCGCCATGCTGCAGACGTGGGCGGCATCATTGGTCAGCGCCGCGATGTCCCGCGACGTGCCGGCAAGCCCGGCCACGAACCGGAAGTCCTCGTGCCGCCCGATCAGGGCGGGCACGGCCTCGCGGCGGTCCAGCACGAAGGAAGGGGCAATGGCTTGGGCGAGGGTTGGCGAGGCCGAGCTAGAGCAAGTTGGCATGTGTTCGGCCTCAGAATTTCTTGGCGCCGAGCAGCTTTTTCGTGAACAGAACGGCAACCGCGTGACCCGCCTGGTAAGCCATGGTGAGCGCCGCGCCCACCGCGCGCAACGCCGCGTCGGGGTCATCGGCCCGCAGACAGATGACGCCCATCGCTTCCAGCACCGGCTGGGTTGCCCGCCCCATCGGATATTGCCAGGGATTTCCCTCGCCGAAGTCACCGCGCATGCTAACGAGCGCCAGCAGCGAAAAACCGCCCGCCGCTTGTGAGCGACAGCATATTGATGCAGTTGCCGACCCCGCTGCTTGCAGCAGGAGGACGCCGCGCGCGCCGCCGAGATCGGCCCCGGCCAGCAACGCCACGCCTTCCTCCTCCGTCGTCAAGGCCACGGAATGAACGTGCGGATCCGCCAAGGAACGGTCGATCAGAAGGCGATGCCCGGCGTCGGGCACGTAGGCAACTTGCGTGACCTGATTGCCGCGCAGCAGATCATAGACCTGGTCCTGCTAGCGCGCGGCCTCCGTTTCGGCCTTGCTCTCGACGTTCATGGCGGCTCCGAGACTAGTGCGCGACCCGCAAGCCTAGCCCGGAAAAGCGAAGTGTCGAGGCTGCTCAGGCGGCTGCGACATAACCGTCCCGCCGCGGATCGCAAGCCCCCGTCATTAGGCCGGTGGCGGGATCGATGGCAATGGCCTGCATGCCGCCAACGCGCATGGTCCATGCGCCGCCCGTCTCGATCTTGTGGCCACGCTTGGCCAGGGCCGCAAGCACGCTTGCCTCGAGGCGCGCCTCCGGCTCGACCAGGCATCCGTCCCACAGCCGCGCGCGCGGCGCCTCAATGGCGTCCTGCAGGGCCAAGCCGTAGTCGAGATACTGGACCATGGCCTGCGCCTGGGTCTGCAGGATGCCGTAGCTGCCGGGCGTG
The DNA here is from genome assembly GCA_035714005.1 of Hyphomicrobiaceae bacterium. Lineage (GTDB taxonomy): Bacteria > Pseudomonadota > Alphaproteobacteria > Rhizobiales > Hyphomicrobiaceae > AWTP1-13. The sequence continues at coordinate 19,318 of DASTMQ010000266.1, read as the reverse complement.
CCAAGCGCCAACACCGGTTTGCCGTTGTGCAGCGAAACCGACGGCGCCATGCACACGGGCAGAGGATCACCGGGGCGGGTGCGATTTGGGCTCAGCGGGTTGACGTCGGTCCAATACAGGAAGTTGTTGAGGCACAGCCCGGTTCCCGGCACAACCACGCCGGAACCGAACGGGCTGCCGAGGCTCTGGGTGATGCACACGAGGTTGCCCTCACGATCGCCGATCGAAAACGACGTGGTATGGTGCTCGCCGGGGGCGGTTGCCGGCAGCCATTGCTCGGTCGGTCCGATAAGGGCTGTGCCATCTTTGACCCGAGCCCGCAGCCGGTCGGCGTTTTGCTCCGACAAGATCTGGGCAAGCCGATCGGGTGCGGGATTGTTGTTGGCGATACGCTCGCCCGCCGCCAGCCGGATCGCCCGCCACAGGGTGTCCAAATGCTCGATGCCGTTGCGCTCAAGGCTGGAAAAATCGAATCCATCTAGGATGCGCAGCGTGAGCAAGAACTGGAATGCCTCCGAGGGAGGCGGGAGCGTATTGATGCTGAGGTCGCGGTAGCGGGCCGCCAGCGGTTCCTTCCAGACGGGCCTTACGGCCTTGACATCGTCGAGCGTGAGACAGCCGCCGAGCCGTTGCAGGTGGGCGACAATGGCCTCACCCAAATTGCCGCCATAAAGGTGACGCCAGCCCTCGGCCGCGATCGCCTCGAGCGTCGTGGCAAGCTCGGGTTGGCGCACGATGCGGCCCAGGGCCACGCTTGCCACGCCGCCGGTATAGGTGTTTGCCCAATCCTCATAGAGGGCCGTCCAGCGCCGCAGCAGCGGGATCTGCTCGTTGAACTCCGCCACGCCGAATTCGGCGAGGGCGAAGCCGTCGCGGGCCAAAGCAATTGCCGGTGCCAGGGCGGCACCGAGCGGCTTTTTGCCATAGGCGCGCACCAGTTCCGCCCATCCCGCCAGGCTTCCCGGTGTGCCAACCGAGAGGGCGCCACGCTGCAAATCCTCCCGCCTGCGGAAGCGCTCGACGGGCAGGCGCGCGGGCACCGGGGGCACAAAATCGAGCACGCGAACCCGCTGCTCGGCGGCGATGTAGCAGGTGGCGTAGCCGAGGCCGGCAAGTCCGGACATGAACGGTTCGACCACGTTGAGCGCGGCCGCCGTGGCGGCCGCCGCGTCGAAGGCGTTGCCGCCAGAACTCAATAGCTTGGCACCGGCCTGGGCGGCCAGCGGGTGGGCGGCCGCGACCAGGCCATGCAACGAGGTGATGGTTGGACGTTTGCCATGCATGGTGCTGCGAGCCATCCTCAACGAGCGCTAAGGAGCGGTGGGTGGGTAACGATCGATTTCAGGGCCGGCCTGGGCGTGTCCCGTAGTTTTGCGAAATCCGGCCGTGGCCGGCGCAGCGCACCGATGCTCGCGAAGGCTGTTTCCATGGCCTCGGCCGCGTTCACGAGCTCAACGTCGCCGCGGAATCTGCCGATCACTTGCACGCCGAATGGCAGGCCATGCTCGTCAAGGCCGCAAGGCAGCGAAATCGCGGGATTGGTTACGAGGCTGATGCAGTAGGTGAGGGCCAGCCAGTGATAGTAGTTCCTGAGTGGCCGGCCCTCGAGCTCGGCGAGGTAAGGCGAGCGCCAGGGAAAGGGTGACACGGGTGTGGTTGGCGACAACAGGAGATCGTAGTCACGAAAGTGCGCCTGGAAGCGATGGAAAATGCGCGTCTGTTCGGCGTGTGCCCAGGCCGTATCGGCCAGCGTCATGTTGGCGCCGAGCTCGTAGTTGGCGCGTACGTTGGGTCCAAGCGAGGCGGGGTCGCTTTCGTAGGCTTCCTGATGCCGCGCGATGAAGCTCTGGGCGCGCACGATGTCGAAGCAGCGGTCGGCATCACCAAAATCGAACTCAACCTCGTCGCAGGCGCGGAACAAATGGCGCATGGCTGCAACGCGTTGGCGCATCACGCGCCTGATCTCCGCCGACACGGGGCACTGCCCGAAATCCTCGGTCCAGGCGACGCGCAGCCGGCCAAGGTCGATGGGCCGCGCGCGGCCCACCTCGTCAGGATCGAGGGCAAACGCCAAGGGTTCGCGCGCATCGACGCCGATTTGCGCGGCGAAAAGCAGGCGCAGGTCCGCAACGGTTCGACCCATCGGACCCAGCACAGCCAGGGGCGTCCAGCCGAGCGGGCGCGCGTCGTAGGGGACCAGGCCGGGAGAAGGCCGCATGCCGACGACACCGCACTTGGCCGCCGGAATCCGCAGCGAACCACCCATGTCCGAGCCGGTGCAGAGCGCTAGCATGTCGCAGGCGAGCGCCACCGCCGAGCCACCCGAGGAGCCCCCTGCGTTGAGCTCGGGATCGAAGGGGTTGCCGGTCGCGCCCCAGACGGCATTGCGCGTATTGGCGCCGGCGCCGAACTCGGGTGTGTTGGTCTTGGCAACGATGATGGCGCCGGCCTTACGCAGGAGGGCGACCATCGCGGCGTCGGTTTTCGGCACGTGGTCCCGGTAACGCGGCGAGCCGTGGCTGGTCAGCAGACCCTCCGTGTCGCTCAAGTCCTTGATACCGGTCGGCAGGCCGTGCAGCGCGCCGAGGTCCTCGCCGCGCAGGACCGCCCGCTCCGCCGCCTGTGCTTGTTGGCGCGCGCGGGTGTAATCGGTAGCGGCAATGGCGTTGACGGCCGGATCGATGGCGCCGATGCGGTCGATCGACGCTTCCAGCACCTCCACCGGAGAGATCTGCTTGGCCCCGATGCCTCGGCGCAGCTCGACGGCACTCAAGGTGGCAAGTTCGCCCTGCCCTTCCATGCTTATCCTCTCGATTGGCTCGCGGCCACCCAGCTTAGCTTGAAAGTGTCACCGCGCCGCTGCCAAAACGCAATTCTCTTGTACCCGGCACGGCCGCCGCACCGAATTGCCCGCCCGGCGCCAGGCGGCGCGCGGATTGGCGCGGGGCCAGCGCACCCTGTTCGCGAGCCCCTCCAGTGCTCGGACGCAAGCCGCGCCAAAAGCCCAGCGCAGCGGCACGGAACAAGTTCGCTGCGGCACCGTTCCTTTGCCACGCCACAGCAGGCCGAGGTTGTGCCATGACCAGCTCCCTTCGCAGGCTTGCCCTTTGCTGCGGCGGACTATTGCTTGCGACCGGTGTCGCGATCGCTCAACAGGTGAGTGTCGACATCAATCGGCTCTCCGAGAGTGGGGTGGGCGAGAAGGTCGGCACCGTTGTCGTCAAGGAAGGCAAGGGTGGGGTGGCCTTCAAGGTTTCGGTCAAGGGCATACCCAAGGGACCGCACGGCTTCCATGTGCATGACAAAGGGGATTGTGGCGCCGCCAGCAAGGATGGGAAAATGATGGCCGGCTTTGCGGCCGGGCCGCACTATGATCCGGCCGGCACAAAATCCCACAAGGGACCCAAGGGCAGCGGACACAAGGGTGATCTGCCGGTCCTGAATGGCGGCGAGAAGGGCATCAACCAGACGGTAACGGCGCCGCAACTGAAGCTCGCCGACGTGCGCGGCCGGGCGCTGATGATCCACGAAGGCGGCGACAACTATACCGACGCGCCCGAGAACGGCGGCGGCGCCGGCCGCATAGCCTGCGGCGTGGTCCCCAAGGGCTAAGGCGTCCAAAGCCGGGGCCAAGCCTTCCGGCCCGCAAGGCAGCGCTTTTGCCCGCCGTGCCCGTCAGCCGCCCGCGATTTGCGGCAGGATGTGCACATCGCTGTCCGGGCCGATCTCCTGGAACAGGGCGTCCTGGTAGATTTGCCCATCGATGGCGACCGCCGAGCCCGTCTGCAGGTGCGGCAACAGGGCGGGATATTTTTCACCTAGCCGCGCAAACAGCTGATGCACGTTCTGGGCCGCGATCTCGATCTCCGTCACACCGCCCGTGAATTGGCGCAGATTTCCAATGAGGGTGACGTGGGCCATAGGGGTTGCCGTGTCCTGACAAGGCGGGCTTGCCCCTAGCGGCAATCCCGATGCCGGCGGGGCAGCCCGCGCGCCTGGGCGCGCGGGGCCCGCGCCCCAAGGGTTTGGATCAAAGCTTCGCTGTGCCCTTCGCCCGCGCCTCGTCCAAGGCCTTCAGCACCCTTGGCGGGGACATCGGCAGGTCGGTGAAGCGCACGCCGGTGGCATCGGCCACCGCGTTGGCGATGGCCGCCATCGGCGGCACGATCGGCGTTTCGCCGACACCGCGCACGCCATAGGGATGACGCGGGTTCGGCACCTCGACGATCACCGTGTCGATCATTGGCAGATCGGAGGCCACGGGCACGCGATAGTCGAGGAAGCCCGGGTTCTGCAGCTTGCCGTCGTCGCCGTAGATGTACTCTTCGTTGAGGGCCCAGCCGATCCCTTGCGCGACACCGCCCTGGTATTGGCCCTCGACATAGCTTGGATGGATTGCCCTGCCGGCATCCTGTATTGCCGTATAACGGATCACCGAGACCTTGCCGGTTTCCGGATCGACCTCGACATCGGCGATGTGCGTGGCCAGGCTCGGTGCCGCGCCTGCGGCGTTGATGCGAGCATAGCCGACGATGGGACCGCCCGTCTTGCCGGCGATGCCGGCGATTTCCTTGAGCGTCATCGGCGCATGCTTGCCGGCATTAGGGCCGGCGGGACGTACGCCGCCGTTGCTGTATTCGACGGCATCCTCGGGCAATTCCCACAGCTTCGACGCCCGCTTACAGGCTTCCTTCATGACGTCGCGCGCCGCCTCCACGGTGGCCATGCCGCTGGAGAAGGTCGAGCGGCTGCCACCTGTCAGGAAGTTGTAGCCAAGCTGACCGGTGTCGCCGATCTGGACGCGAATCTTGTCCAATGGCACGCCCAGCTCTTCCGCCGCCATCATGCACAAGGATGCACGCAGGCCGCCGATGTCCGGCGTCCCCGCGGTGAGCGATAAGGTGCCGTCCTCGTTGAGGGAAAGGGAGACCGAGGTTTCGCCGCCGATATTGAACCAAAAGCCACTGGCCACGCCCCGTCCCTGGTGCTTGCCGAGCGGCGTGCGCCAATGGGCGTGCGCCTTGGCCGCCTCCAGTGTTTCCACCATGCCGATCGGCCCAAATTTGGGGCCGTAGGCCGCCTTGGTTCCCTGCTTGGCCGCATTCTTGAGCCGCAGCTCGATCGGATCCATGCCGATCCTGCCGGCGATTTCGTCGATCACGCTTTCGACTGCGAACTCCGAAATCGGCCCGCCGGGCGCACGGTAGGCGGCCACTTTCGGGCGATTGGTGACCACGTCGTAGCCCACGACCTTCACGTTTTCGATGTCGTAGGGGGCATAAGCGCACATGGCGCCCGGTTGCACCGGCGATCCGGCGAAGGCGCCGGCCTGATACTTGAGTTCGGCCTCGGCGGCGACAATGCGTCCGTCCTTTTTGGCCCCGATCTTGACGCGCACGTGCGCTCCCGAGGTCGGCCCAGAAGCCTTGAAGACTTCCTCCCGCGTCATCACCATCTTGACGGGGCGGCGCGCCTTCTTGGAGAGCGCCAGCGCGATCGGCTCCAGGTAGACGACGGTCTTGCCGCCGAACCCACCGCCGATTTCCGCCGCCGTCACGCGCACCTTACCGATGTCCCAGCCGAGCAGCCGCGCGCAGTGGGCGCGCACGACCCAATGCCCCTGGGTCGACACCCACACGTCGGCCTGGCCGTCCTCCGACACGCTGGCGATGCAGGCGTGCGGCTCAATGTATCCTTGGTGCACGGGCTTGGTGGTGAACGCGCGCTCAACCACGACGTCCGCTTGCTTGAAGCCTGCCGCCATATCGCCGTGCCCGATTTCCAAGCGCTTGGCGACGTTAGAGGGCGCTCTTGGGGCGGGCTCGACGCCGGCCGTGAACATATCCTCGTGCAGCAAGGGCGCGCCGGGCTGCATCGCCTCGACGACGTCGATGACGTGCGGCAACACTTCGTAGTCGACCTTGATGAGGTTGAGCGCCTCTTTGGCGATGACCGCACTGGTGGCCGCCACCGCCGCCACGGCGTGCCCTTCGTAAAGGGCCTTCTCGCGGGCCATGACGTTACGCACGACATCGCGATAATTGATCATCATCTCGCCGGCCGGGATGAATTCGGAGGACTGTTCGAGGAAATCATCGCGGCAGACCACGGCCTTCACTCCGGGCAGCTTGAGCGCGGCGGAGGCGTCGATCGACTTGATACGCGCGTGTGGATGCGGGCTTCGCAGCACCTTGCCGACCAGCTGCCCCGGCAAGCTGAAGTCCGCTCCGAACTTGGCGCGACCCGTCACCTTGTCGGCGCCGTCCGGGCGCACCGGCCGAGTACCAACCACCTGAAACTCGGAACTTGGCCCGTCCTTGACCTTCTCTTGCATAGCTCAGGCTCCTCTCAGTTCCGCGGCGGCATCGAGTACGGCGCGCACGATCTTGTCGTAGCCCGTGCAGCGACACAGGTTGCCGGCCAGCCAGTAGCGCACTTCGGTCTCTGTTGGATCGGGCTTTTTGTCGAGCAGGGCCTTGGCAGCCACCAGGAAGCCAGGTGTGCAAATGCCGCACTGCAGGGCAGCATGCTCCAAAAACTTTTGCTGCAGCGGGTGCAGCTCATCTCCCTGAGCCATGCCTTCGATGGTGCTAATCGACTTGCCGTCGGCCTCCACGCCCAGCATTAGGCATGAGCAGACCAGCCGATCATCGACGGTGACGCTGCAGGCGCCGCAATCGCCCGTCGAGCAGCCCTCCTTGGTCCCGGTGAGATGCAGCTGATCGCGCAGGGCGTCGAGCAAGGTTTCCTGTGGCTCGCACAGGAACTCGACGGGATCTCCGTTGACGGTTGCGGTGATGTGGTGCTTCGCCATCAGGCCTTCCTCGCGCGTTCATAAGCAATTGCTGCGGCTCGGCGGGCGAGTACGCCCGCAACTTTAATGCGGTACTCCTTGGTGCCGCGCTTATCGTCGATCGGCCTGCAGGCCGCCCCGGCCGCCGCATCGAGCTTGTTGAGCGCGGCATCCTCGAGCTTGCTGCCGATCAAGGCGCGGGCGGCCTCCTCGACCAGGAGTGGACGGGCCGCCACGGCACCGAGTGCGACGCGCGCGCGGGACACGGTACCATTGGCATCGACGGTCAAAGCGATCCCGCAGCCCACCACGGCGATGTCCATCTCGGTGCGTGGGATAAAGCGCAGGTAGGCGTCTGCGCTGCCCTTGACCTTCGCGGGCAGGAGAAAGGAAGCGATGATCTCACCTTTCGCCAGCGCCAGCTTGCGCGGAGCAAGCATCACGTCTTCGACGGCAATCTCGCGCCGGCCGTGGGACCCCACCACCGATGCCTTGGCGCCGGCCGCGATCAGGGCCGGGACGCTGTCGGCGGCCGGTGAACCGTTGCACAGGTTGCCGCCCATCGTGGCCCGCCCCTGGATCTGGGTCGATCCGATCAGGTTGGCGGCCTCGACGATGCCGGGCCAAACGGACTTCAGCCGCGGATGCTCCTTCAGCTCGGCACCCGTCACGGCCGCGCCGATGCGAAAGCCGCCTGCTTCCTCCTTGACCTCTCGCAACTCGGGAATGTGCTTGATGTCGACCACCAGCTCAGGGTTCAGAATATCGGTTCGCATCTGGACCAGCAGATCGGTACCACCAGCCAGAACTCGTGCATCGCCCGTTGCCGCCGCCAACAGGCCGACGGCCTGCTCCAGCGATGAGGGCGCCTCGTATCGCATCGCATTCCTCTCGGTTCGATTATCGCCCGCCAAACATGGCATACTGCATTGCCTCCCGCCAACCTATTCAACGGACGGCAGGGGCAAAGATTGCTGCAATGCTGCCCCGACGCGGTCGAATACTGGCGCCGGCTGCGGGCTCCAGAAGAGATGGGGCACACGGTCGCGCGTGAGACGGCTCGGTTGCTGAACCTTATCTTTGGTCAATCGTCGCCATGGAGGAGAAAATGCTCAAGAAGGGCTATTGGATTGCCCACGTCAACATTACCAATCCCGAGCGCTACCAAGACTATATCGCCGCCAATGCCATCGCCTTTAACAAATACAACGCCCGCTTCCTCGTGCGGGCCGGGCAGTGCATTGTGGCAACGGGCGACCTCGAGGGCCGCAGGCACGTCGTGATCGAGTTCGAAAGCTATGCCGTGGCCAAGGCGTGCTACGAGTCGCCGGAATATCAGGCCGCCGCCAAGATCCGCGACGAGGCGAGCGAGGCGCAGCTCGTTATCATTGAGGGCTATGCGCCCTGAACACGAGGCCCGCCCCGAAGCGGCCGCGGCCAGGGGACGGCAGGAGGGGACGGCAGGAGCCCAAGTTTGCGGCCTGAACGGCGGGACGGGACGCGCGCTGGGGTGCGGTTGGGCGTCTCGGCCGCATGGCGCCTCGCCAGCGCCGTGACGGCGATGGCATACTCCCTCGCCTCGCGGGGCTTGCAGTCCTCAGCGCTAAGGTTCAACACCTCGCGCTGCCTGCAAGGTGTTTTGCAGCAGGCAGGCGACCGTCATCGGCCCCACGCCACCGGGAACCGGGGTAATTGCGCCGGCCACCGCGGCCACTTCGGTAAAGGCCACGTCGCCGACGAGGCGCGTCTGGTTGCCGTCCCTCACGCGTTGGATGCCGACGTCGATAACGATGGCGCCGGGTTTGATCCAACTGGCCTTGATGAGCTCGGCCCGGCCCACGGCCGCCACCACCAGGTCGGCGCGGCGGACAACGGCAGGCAAGTCGCGGGTGTGGGAGTGCGCCAGCGTCGGGGTACAGTTCTCGTTGAGCAGAAGTTGTGCCATGGGTTTGCCGACAATGTTGGAGCGCCCGACCACCACCGCCTCCAAGCCGGTAAGCTTGAGGCCCACGGACTTTGCCAGGATCAAACACCCCGTCGGCGTGCAAGGCGCAAACGCCTTGGCGCCCGTGGCGAGCCGCCCCACGTTGATCGGGTGGAAACCGTCGACGTCCTTGGCCGGATCGATGGCTTCGATCACGCGTGTCGGCGCGATGTGCCTGGGCAGCGGGAGCTGGACAAGGATGCCGTGCACATCCTGGCGTTGGTTGAGCTCGGTGATCAGGCCCAAGAGCCTGTCCTGTGACGTGTCGGCCGGCAGCTGATGCTCGATTGACAGCATACCCGCCTCGCGGGTCTGCTTGGCTTTGGTGGCGACGTAAACCTGGCTCGCGGGATCATCGCCCACCAAAACGACGGCAAGCCCCGGCCTGACCCCGCGCTTTTGGCGCAACGCTGCTACCTCGAGGGCGACCTGTCGGCGCAGCTCCTGGGCGATCGCCCGGCCGTCGATGATCGTGGCCGCCATCTCACCTCGCGTCGTGTTGTGCGCCGTCCGCCAGCCGGGCCGATGCACGCTTGGCGAGCTCGAGCCCATCACCTGCGACCATCAGCGTTTTGCCTCGCGCCTTCGCGCCTCCGATCACGGCGACCGAGGCCTGCGGTACGCCCAACCACCCCGCCAGGACTTTGGTCAGCGCCGCATTAGCCGCCCCGTTCTCCGGCAGCGCCCGCACGCGCACTTTCAAGACGGTGCCGTCGGGGGCCGTCGTCAGCCCCTCCACCCGGTTCTGCCCGCCTTTTGGGGTCAATCGCACCTTGATCCTCAGGCCGCCGGCGACCGCGACCCAGGGCAATGCCGCGCCCAGTGCCCGCAATGTCAACTGAACAGCGGCATCAGCCAGCCGCGAATAATGACGACGCGAATGAACACCAAGATCAGAATGAGCACCACGGGAGAAACGTCGATACCCCCCATGTCGGGAAGCATGCGGCGGATCGGGCGCAGGAACGGTTCGGTAATGCGATTGAAGAGATCCCAGAGGGACCGCACAAACTGATTGTAGGGATTGACGACATTGAAGGCGATGAGCCAGCTCAGAATAGCGCTGCCGATAATGACCCAGATAAAAAGATCGATCAGGTACTGGTCGATGAAGTATAGGATGGGCAGCATCCCTTGGCCTCTCTCGTCTGCGATTCGAATGGAGATGTAGACGAGAGCCCGGTAGGGCGGCAAGGGAGCGGTGGCATGCCCGCTGCGTCCAACCCGCGGGACCCCCACGGATAGGGGTCCTGCCAAGCCTGGCCCGCCCAAGCCTGGTCGGCCCGAGCCTGCCCCAAGCCTGGCCCTCCCCTGGCACGGCTTCTGCCTGGCCCTCCCTGCTCCCTGATAGTGGCCTGCCGGGCATTGGCCGTCCTTGACATCGGCAAGGCGCGCCACCTAAATGGCCCGGCCTTGCGGGGCCGTAGCTCAGATGGGAGAGCGCTGCAATCGCACTGCAGAGGTCAGGGGTTCGATTCCCCTCGGCTCCACCAATCGGCAAATCCCAATCGCCGAATATCCCTTTTGTAATCAACGACTTATCTCAAGCCTCGGGCGTTGAGCGTCAGTCTTCCTCCCCGGGGTGGTGGTCGAGCGTTTCCAGCAGGCATGCCTCGGGCACAGCGCGGGACGGGGCAGGCCGGGCGCGCACCAACACGCCATCCTGCCCCAACAGCACCGCACGCGGGGCCCGCGCCGAGTTGACACGTGGCGAGCGCATCCCTCGGCCCACGAGCCCGGCCGAGAAATGGGGAACAAAGGCCCATTGGGCGCCGGCCCTCCGGGCATCGGTTCGGTCACCTAAGCCGCGACGAGCTCGTGCACGCTGAACAACGTCTCGTCATCGGTCCAAACGCGGCGCGGCCGCCAGTCGGCCGCTCGCGCCAGCTCACGGAACTGATCGATCGCGTACTTGTAGGAGTTCTCCGTGTGGATGGTTTCGCCCGGCCGGAACGAAAAACGTTGACCTTGGATCGTTACGTTCTGCTGCGTCCGACTGACCAAGTGCATTTCGATGCGCCCGTGCCGGGGATTGTAGATCGCCTCGTGGCGGAAGCCGGCAAGATCAAAATCCCCGCCCAGTTCGCGATTGATCCGCGCCAGGAGGTTGAGATTGAAGGCCGCCGTCACCCCGGCCGCATCGTTGTAGGCGAGCACGAGGCGGCGAGCGTCCTTCTTCAGGTCGGCGCCAATGATGAGGCAGCCCCCGGGTGCCAGGGCGGCGCGAAAGACGCGCAATAGACGCACGGCCTCGGCGGGCGTCAGGTTGCCGATGGTTGAGCCGGGAAAGAACCCCATTTTGGCGCGCGCCCTCAAGTCCTCCGGCAGCGCCACGGGAAAGGAGAAATCAGCGACGATCGCGCGCACGTCGAGTGCCGGAAGATGCTGGGCCAGCCGTTCCTTAGCACCCAGGAGGGCCGTCCGCGACACGTCGATCATCACGTAGGCGGCAAGCCGGGGCAACCGGCGCAGCAGAATCTCTGTCTTGACGCTCGATCCTGAGCCGAATTCGATCAACACGCCGCCATCCGCCAAGCCTTCGATCATTTGCCCGACATTTGCCTGCAAGATCGCCGTCTCGGTGCGCGTTGGGTAATACTCGGGCAAACGCGTGATTTCCTCGAACAGCTCGCTGCCGCGCGCATCATAAAAAAAGCGGCACGGCAGGGTTTTCTGCGGCCGCGACAATCCGCCGATTACGGCGCTTGCAAATTCATCGTCGAGCGCAAAGCGCTCCGACAACAGCTCACGCATATTGGGATGCAACATCAGACGATCTCCGAGGCAAGACGCAGGCCCATGAATTGCCAGCGTTGGTGGGGGTAGAAGAAGTTGCGGTAGCTCGCGCGCGTGTGTCCGGCGGGCGTTGCGCATGAGCCGCCGCGCAGTACCTGTTGGCTCACCATGAATTTGCCGTTGTACTCGCCGAGTGCGCCGGCAAGTGGGCGGTAGCCGGGGTAAGGCAAATAGGCGCTCTGCGTCCATTCCCAGGCGTCACCGAACATCTGGCACGGCTTGCCGTCGCCGGCCGAGCCGTTGGCGGGCAGCGGCCGCAACGCCTTGGTTGCCAGCGTGTTGCCGGCAATGGGTAGTCCCTGCGCCGCCAGCTCCCACTCGAATTCGGTGGGGAGGCGCTTGCCGGCCCAGCGGGCAAAGGCATCGGCCTCGTAGTAACTGACGTGAGCGACGGGGGCGGCGGGCTCGATGGCGTTGAGGCCATTGAGCGACATGGCGAGCCAGGTGCCATCGTGCTCTTGCCAATAGAGCGGCGCCTCCCATCCTTCGCGGTTCAACAACCCCCATCCGTCGGCCAGCCATAGGGAGGCGGTGCGATAGCCGCCATCGGCCATGAATTCCAGCCACTCGGCGTTTGTGACGAGCCGGTCGGCCAATCGGAAAGGCTGAATGAGGGCGTCGTGGCGCGGCATCTCGTTGTCCCAGGCATAACCCTTGCCGTCGTGTCCGATCTTGGCAATGCCACCGGCGAATTCAAGCCAGCGTATCGCCTCGGGGGCCGCCGAGTTGGCAGCGCCTTGGCGCGGCCGATAGGCGGGACGCAATGGGTTGGCCGCGAATAGCGCCAAGATGTCGGTGAGCAGCAGCTCCTGATGCTGCTGCTCGTGGTTGATCCCCACCTCTACCAGCCGGGCGATCTGGGAGGTTGCCGAAATGCCTTTCGCGAACAGCTTCGCCAAGGCCTCATCGACGTGGGCGCGGTAGGCGCGCACGCGTTCGCTCGACGGCCGCGTCAGCACGCCGCGCCTGGGGCGCGGCTGCCGTGGCCCTTGGCTCTCGTAATACGAGTTGAAGCAATAGTTAAAGCTGTCATCGAACGTCTGGTAACCGGGCAGGTGTTTGGTGAGGATGAAGGTCTCGAAGAACCAGGTGACGTGCGCCAAGTGCCACTTGGTCGGGCTGGCGTCGTCCATGGCCTGGACCGTCATGTCCTCCGCACTCAGAGGTTCAGCGAGCTCGAGGGAGAGACGCCGTGTCTCAAACAAGCGGCTCTCAATCGAACCGGCGACCTGGATGTCGCCGGTGATGGTTTGAGGCGTCATGTCCACCCTCTTTGCTGTCTTCTAGGCCTTGGCATTGTCCACGCCTTCACGGTCTTGGCGCCAACGGCCGCGATAGCTGCCGAAACCGCCCCCAGGCGGCGCCCGCGGAGAGCGGGTAGCGGCGCCAGCGTAGGCGAATTTGCCAGCAAGCAAAAACCCGGCGTTTGGTTCTCGAATCGAGGTCCAGCATGCCTATATTGCCCCAAGGCAATCGAGCGTGAATTCGTGGACCTCGGTCTTTGTTCCGGTGCCCGCCGCACTTTGTCTCGGACCGCCACTCCCCGACCGCCTACCAGGGCCCCGTCGTGAGAGGCCCGTCGTGGGCCGCCCACCCCGGACCGGCGCGTCGCGGACCGCAGCATCCGGTCGCCATGGCCCGCTCATCTCGGCTCCTTCCTTCGAACCAGGCGCAGGTGGTGGAAATGACGTGCAGGGATGAGGCGGCCGCCTCAATAAAAGGCATGGGCGCGGCCACCTCTGCTCAAGTCTAGCTGCAGTCTGGGTAACGCTCGCTCACAAGCCGGGGAGCAGGGCAACAATGCTGACGACTGCTGACGCGGTTAGCCTCGTCCGGCAACGCGACCCGTCTCCCAGCCGATCAGGGCCCGCTTGCGGGTGAGGCCCCAATGGTAGCCGCCGAGGCTACCGTCGCCACGCAGCACGCGATGGCAGGGTACCACGAACGAAATCGGGTTGCGTCCGACCGCTGAGCCAACGGCCCGGGAAGCCGTTGGCTGACCCAGGTGCCGGGCAATGTCGGAATAGGTGACCGCCCGACCCATCGGGATCTTCAGCAGCGCCTGCCAGACCCTAACCTCAAAATCCGTTCCAATCATGACCAACCGGACCGGCCGCTCGGCGGACCATCGTGAGGTCTGAAAAATCTGTTCGGCGTGCGGCGCGGTGCGTTCCGGGGCGGCGATGAACTTTGCCTTTGGCCAGCGTTGCATCATGTCCACCAACGCATCCGCCTGCGATTGTCCCTTGTCCTCATTGACGAAGGCGAGGCCTGCAACGCCACGCTCGGTGGCAAGCACGAGGGCTTCGCCGAATGGCGAAGTATGGAAGCCATAGGCCATCTCGAGGCCATCGCCGCGGCGCTTGTAGTCGCCGGGCGTCATGGCTTCGTGGGACACGAACAGATCGTGCAGACGTCCGGCGCCCGATAGCCCAACCTCGTAGGCCGTCTCCAGGAGGCTCGCCGATCCCTGCAAAAGACTGCGCGCCCGATCGATGGTAATGGCCTGCACAAATTCTTTCGGGCTAAGGCCGCACCAGCGTTTAAACAGCTTCTGGCAGTGCGCGGGGCTGAGACCGAGGTGCTGTGCCAAGCGTTCCAACGACGGCTGTTCGGTCCAGGTCTCGGACAGGAAGGCTACGGCACGACGGATCTGATGGTAGTCGGGCGCCTGGCTGGCCTCGGCCAAGCTCTTGGCGTCGCTTATGGCGGGTGTGTGCAGCATGGTCAATCTCGCGGTTACGAGCGGCGATGCTTGGCAACTTAGGGCCGAGCGCCGCGGCAATCGACCCGATTCCTGTCACCGCCTCATATTCGCACGCCGCCGCGTGCCTCCAGCAGCTCGTCCTTCAGCACTCTGGCGAAATCGCGTCGCTCCGCCTCGCTCAGAAAGCGGCCCATGGCCTGCTCCTTGCCCTGGGATGTCACCCGCAGGTCCGTGCGACCGTCGGCGGCTTCAAGCAAATTCACGCGCGCCCAATAGGGATTACAATGAAATTGCTCGCGCCGACCCGACGGGTAGACGCGCGTCAGGCTGAACTTTGCCGGCGTCAGTTCTACGATCTCGCACAACCGGCCCGCGCGATAGCTGAGCTTGAAAGCCGCGTACACAAGCAGCACGTCGAGACCGAAAAAGCCCGTGACCGGCCATGCCCCCATGGTCAAGAACACGACACCCGACACAAAGCTGATGCCGCTCAGCGCCGACATCAAAATCAAAAACCCGGTCGGCGAGAGTGAGCGGTGCGGGGTCAGAATCGCGCGGAATTGCGGCTCCGTTGCCGCTTGATTGCAGTTTTCGTCCATGCCTGCGATCCTAGCAGCTCCACAGTTCATCGCGAAATACCATGTCCCCCAAGCTCGCAGCAGTGCCGAAAAAACGCGCACGCGGCCGCCTCGCGACCGCTAACAGGCGCTCGGAAACGGCGCGCATCAGCGAGATCTTTCGGCGGTTTTCGCATGCCAACCCTGAGCCCAAGGGCGAGCTCGAACATGTAAACGCCTATACCCTACTGGTGGCGGTGGTGCTTTCGGCCCAGGCCACCGACGCTGGCGTCAACAAGGCTACGCGCGACTTGTTTAAGGTGGTCGCCACCCCCCAGGACATGCTGGCGCTCGGGCTCGTTGAGCTCGAGCAGCGCATCAAGACGATCGGTCTTTACCGGAACAAGGCCAAGAACGTCTTGGCGCTCTCCCGCCAGCTCATTGCCGAGCACGGCGGCGCCGTGCCGCGCGAGCGTGCGGCGCTCGAGGCCCTGCCCGGGGTTGGCCGCAAGACAGCCAACGTCGTGCTTAATATCGCCTTCGGCGAAAGCACGCTCGCCGTTGATACGCACGTGTTCCGCGTGGCGCACCGGCTGAAGCTGGCCAAGGGCAAGACCCCGCTCGAGGTCGAGCTCGGCCTGTTGCGCGTGATCCCCAATCAGTACCTGCGGCATGCGCATCACTGGCTCATTTTGCACGGCCGCTATATTTGTCAGGCGCGCAAGCCCAGGTGCGATGCCTGCATCGTTTGTGATCTATGTACTTCGCCAGATAAGTGGTTCGACTGCGGCCGGCCCGCCAATACAGCCAAAGGGAAAACTCAGACATGAGCGTCAGTCAAGGCCGAGAATTCCTGAGCATTCCCGGGCCGACCAACGTCCCCGACCAGGTGCTAGCTGCCATGCACCGTCCGGCCATCGACATCTATTCCGGTGAGATGATCGGTATCACCGACAGCTGCCTTGCCGATCTCGCCAACATTTTCCGCACCAAGGGTCGCACCTACATCTACGCCGCCAATGGCCACGGTGGTTGGGAGGCCGCGCTCAGCAACGTGCTGAGCCGGGGCGATCTCGTGCTGGCGCTCGAGAGCGGACGCTTTGCTACCGGCTGGGGTGAGATGGCGTCCATGCTGGGCGTCGAAGTGGAAGTTCTCAGGGGCGATTGGCGCCGTGCGGTCGATCCTGCCGCGCTTGAGGAACGGCTGCGCAAGGACAAGGCGCATCTGATCAAGGCGATCCTGGTCGTGCAAATCGACACCGCCTCGGGCGTGGTCAACGACATCCAAGCCATGCGCAAGGCCTTGGACGCGGCCAAACACCCGGCCTTGCTCATGGTAGATGCCGTCGCCTCGCTCGGCTGCATGCCCTTCGATATGGACGGCTGGGGGGTGGACGTGACGATGGCCGGTTCGCAGAAGGGGCTCATGACGCCGCCGGGGCTTGCCTTCGTGGCCGCCAATGACCGGGCGCGCGCGGCACATAGCACGGCCGGTCTGCGCACCCTTTATTGGGATTGGACCTTTCGTGAAGGGGAAATCCATTATCAAAAGTACTGCGGCACGCCGCCGGAGCATTTGCTGTTCGCCCTGCGCAAAGCGCTCGACATGCTGCTGGCCGAAGGCCTGGAAGCCGCCTTCCGACGACATGCGTTGCTGGCGCAGGCAACGCGCGCGGCAGTCGAACGCTGGGCCGAGGGCCAGGTGCTGGCCTTCAACATCACCAATCCGGCCGAGCGCTCGAATTCCATCACCAACGTCCTGATGCAGGGCCGCGATCCAGGACCGCTGCTTGCCTATTGCCGCGACAAATGCGGCGTCATTCTTGGCGTCGGGCTCGGCGCCTTGGAAGGCAAGGCATTTCGCATCGCCCACATGGGCTATAGCAACGCACCGATGCTGCTGGGCACGCTGGGGGCCGTCGAGATGGGCCTCAAGGCACTGGGCATCCCGCATGGGGCTGGTGGCGTCGGGGCCGCCATCGACTACTTGGGCGCCGCCGTGCCCGCCTGACGGGCTTGGGGCCAGGCGGCGGCCGCCTGGGCGGCCGCCCGTCCCGGGTCGCAACGGTTCAGCCGAGGTGACTTACGAACTTGGACTGTAGATAGACCTGCAGGCCCTCGCTGCCGCCCTCATGGCCGAAGCCGGAATCCTTGACGCCGCCAAACGGCGTCTCGGGAAGCGCGATGCCAAAATGGTTGATCGTCACCATCCCGCTCTCGAGTGCATCGGCGACCTTGGTTGCCACCTTGGCGTCCTTGGTGAAGGCATAGCTGGCGAGCCCAAATGGCAGCTTGTTGGCTCGGTCCAAAACGTCGTCCGTCTCCTTGAACCGCAGCATGACCGCTATCGGCCCGAACGGCTCCTCGGTCATGATGCGGGCGGTTTCCGGCACGTCGGTGAGCACGGTCGGTTCGTAGAAATTGCCCTGGTTGCCAATGCGCTTGCCGCCCGCCTCAACCTTGGCACCCTTATCCTGCGCGTCGGCCACGAACGCCTCGATGGCGTTGACCCGGCGTGGGTTGGCGAGCGGACCCATGCGGGTATCGGCGGCCAAGCCATCGCCAACCTTGGTGTTCTTGGCGATGTCGATGAACTTGCCGACGAAATTGTCGTAGACCTTGTCGTGCACGAAAAAGCGGGTCGGTGATACACACACCTGCCCCGCGTTGCGGTACTTGAAAGCACCCATCAGCTTGGCGGCGCCCTCGACATCGGCGTCGTCGAACACGAGTACGGGGGCGTGACCGCCGAGTTCCATGGTCGCACGCTTCATGTGGGAGGCGGCGAGCTGATTGAGGTGCTTGCCGACCGGCACGGAGCCCGTGAACGATATTTTGCGGATGATCGGGTGCGGGATCAGGTATTCGGAAATCTCTGCCGGTACGCCGTAGACCAGGTTCAGCACGCCCGGTGGCACACCCGCATCATGCAAGGCCTTGACGAGCCCGATCGGCGAACCCGGCGTCTCTTCCGGACACTTGATGATGATCGAGCAACCGGCGGCCAGCGCGGCGGCTATTTTGCGGACCGCCTGCGTGACCGGAAAATTCCACGGTGTGAACGCCGCGACCGGTCCGATTGGTTCCATGATGACCATGTTGCGCACGCCATCGGCGCGTGCGGGAATGATGCGGCCGTAGGCGCGCTGACCTTCGCCGGCATACCAGTCGAGGATATCGCCGGCGCTCTGCACCTCGAGCTTGGCCTCCATGAAGACCTTACCCTGCTCCTGGGTCAGCACCTTGGCGATCTCATCGGCGCGGGCGCGCACCAGATCCGCGGCCCTGCGCAAGATCTTGCCGCGCTCATAGGCGGAGACCTTGCGCCAGGTCTTGAAGCCCTTGTCGGCGGCGGCCAGCGCCTTGTCGAGATCGCCTTTGGAGGCGTGCGCCAGCTCGCCGATCGGCTTGCTGGTCGCCGGGTTTATGACCTCCTGGGCCTTGGCGCCGGAGGCCTTGACCCAGTTGCCGTCGATGTAATGCTCAAGGGACGTGTACATGTGCGTTACCTCTGCGCTGCAAGATTGGAGGAGTTGGCGGAATAACGACAAATCGGGAGCGTTGCGCAAGCGGATTCGCGGGCTTGCCTTGCCGAATGCGTCCCGCCCAGGCGACGCTGGCCGGCAATGTCATCTCTCGCGGTCCTGGGAGAGCAACCGGTGCGGCCGCGCGGTGGCGCGGGAGATGGCCCGGTAGGCATTGGGCCTCGGCTCGTTCTGCCTTGGCGCGATCCGCATCGGCCGGATCATCCGATTTTGGTGCCCGCCGGCCTTTCCCCGTTGCCCCGCGCGGCGAACCGTGGCGAGGTGATGCCGAAGCTGCCCTCCGCCTGCTTTCGGGCTGCGTCGCCGACGCCGGGGCGGGCCACCTCGGCAAAACGTAGCCGCCGGCGGCGCCAGAATTTGCCTCCGTTGTGGACAGAGCCAGCGGTCGCGGCTAAAAGCACGCGCCAAATCAGCGAATCTTCGTTTTCACATGAACAGGCAAGCCATGGATTATAACGTCGCCGTCGTCGGTGCCACAGGCAATGTGGGCCGTGAAATGCTTTCAATCCTGAGCGAGCGCCAGTTTCCGGTGAACGAGGTGCACGCATTGGCCTCGCGCCGCTCCCTCGGCGTGGAGGTCTCCTTCGGCGAGGCGACGCTCAAGTGCAAAGACCTTGCGAGCTTCGACTTCTCCGGCATCGATTTTTGCCTGATGTCGGCCGGTGGCACCGTTTCCAAGGAATGGTCGCCCAAGATCGCCGCCAAGGGCTCAGTCGTCATCGATAATTCGTCGGCCTGGCGCTACGACCAAGACGTGCCCCTGATTGTGCCCGAGGTCAACGCCGACGCCGTGGCGGGCTATATCAAAAAGAACATCATTGCCAATCCCAACTGCTCCACCGCGCAGCTGGTGGTGGCCTTGCGGCCGCTGCACGAGCGCGCGACGATCAAGCGGGTGGTGGTGGCGACCTATCAATCCGTCTCCGGTGCCGGCAA
>DASTMQ010000265.1:0-2118 GCA_035714005.1 Hyphomicrobiaceae bacterium | reverse complement strand
CTTCATGACGCGCTGCATTCAATGCACGCGCTGCGTGCGCTACATGACCGAAGTGGCCGGGGTGGAGGAATTGGGCGCGATTGGCCGCGGCGAGGACATGGAGATCACCACCTACCTCGAACGCGGCATGATGTCGGAGCTGTCGGCCAACGTCGTCGATCTGTGCCCGGTCGGCGCGCTGACGCATCGGCCGTGGGCCTTCGTGGCCCGGCCCTGGGAACTGCGCAAAACCGAAAGCGTCGACGTCATGGACGCGGTGGGCTCGGCCATCCGGGTGGACTGCCGTGGCCGCGAGGTGGTGCGCATCTTGCCGCGCAACAACGACGCGGTGAACGAGGAATGGATATCCGACAAGACCCGGCACGTGGCCGACGGCTTGCGCATCCAGCGCCTGGACCAGCCCTACCTGCGCCACGGCGGCGCCCTCAAGCCCGCCGGCTGGGACGAGGTACTGGCGCTGGTTGGCGGCAAGCTTAAGAGCACGCCGCCCGAACGCATTGGCGCCATCGCCGGCGACCTGGCGGGCGCCGAGGAAATGTTTGCCCTCAAGGACCTGTTTGGTCGCTTGCGCTGCCGCAACCTGGATTGTCGCCAGGACGGCGCCAAACTCGATCCCGCGCTCGGGCGCGCCAGCTATCTGTTCAATTCGAGCATCGAGGGCATCGAGCGGGCCGACGCCATCCTCATAATCGGCGCCAACCCGCGGCTCGAGGCCGCCGTGCTCAATGCGCGTATCCGCAAACGCTGGCGGCAGGGCAACCTTGCGGTTGGCCTGATCGGCGAGGCGGCGGACCTGACCTATCCTTACGACTACCTCGGCGCTGGGCCGCAGACCCTCAAGGAGGTCGCCGACGGCAAGCACAGCTTCGCCGGCGTGCTGGCCAAGGCCAAGCAACCGATGATCATCGTCGGGGCCAGCGCGGCGGCGCGCGCCGACGGGGTCGGCGTCCTGGCGGCGGCGGCGGCAATCGCCCTGCGGGCCGCGGACGGCAAGGAACCCGGCTGGAACGCCTTCAACCTGCTGCATACGGCGGCCTCGCGCGTGGCGGGACTCGATCTTGGCTTCGTGCCGGCCGAGGGCGGCCTCGATGTCGCCGGCATGCTGTTGGGCGCCGCCGGGGGAACGCTTGAGGTGCTCTATCTGCTGGGGGCCGACGAGATCGACATGTCGGCGATCGGCGAGGAGGCCTTCGTCATCTATCAGGGCAGTCACGGTGACGCCGGTGCCCACCGCGCCGATGTGGTGCTGCCGGGCGCGGCCTACACGGAAAAGGCTGCCACCTACGTCAACCTCGAAGGCCGGGCGCAGATGACGAACCGGGCCGCCTTCGCGCCGGGCGAGGCGAAGGAGGATTGGGCGATCATCCGTGCCCTGTCGGCGCACACCGGCCACACGCTGCCCTACGACCGGCCGCAGGCCCTGCGCGCGGCGATGGCAAAGCTGGCACCGCAGCTTATGCGCTTGGAGGGCTTAGCTGCGGCCGACTTGGCCGGCGTCACCGCCCTGGCGGGGCGCAAAGGTCCGCTCGCGGCCGATCCTTTCGTTGCCAGCACGCGCGACTTTTATCTCAGCAACCCGATCGCGCGTGCCTCAAGCATCATGGCCGAGCTCAGCGCCTTGAAGAAGAGTTGGGATAAAGACACCACGGGGACGCATGGCTAGCGGCTGGCTCTGGAGCGAGATCTGGCAGGCCTATTTGTGGCCGCTGCTGCGCATGCTGTTGGAAAGCTTGCTGCTGCTGGTGGCGCTGCTCATCACCATTGCCTTTTTGCTGCTGATGGACCGCAAGGTCTGGGCGGCGGTGCAGCTGCGGCGCGGTCCCAACGTCGTGGGGCCGTTCGGGCTCCTGCAGTCTTTCGCCGATTTGTTGAAGTTTGTCCTCAAGGAGCCGTTGATACCCGCCGGCGCCGACAAGGCGGTGTTTCTTCTTGCGCCTCTCGTGGCCTCGGTGCTGGCGCTCGCGGCCTGGGCCGTGATCCCACTTAACGAGAACAGCTGGGGTCGCTGGGTGATCTCCGACCTCAATGTGGGGGTGCTCTATCTCTTCGCCATCTCCTCGCTCGGCGTTTACGGCATCATTATGGGAGGCTGGGCATCCAACTCGAAGTACCCCTTCC
>DASTMQ010000264.1:0-1720 GCA_035714005.1 Hyphomicrobiaceae bacterium | reverse complement strand
GGCCATGTCGGGTGGCGAGCAGGCCCGCGTACTCTTAGCGCGGGCCCTGGCGCAGGAACCACACGTCCTCGTTGCCGACGAGCCCGCCGCCGGCCTCGATCCGGCGCACCAGCTCGCGCTGTTCCATCACTTTGCCGCCTTTGCGGCCAGCGGCCGCACCGTCCTTCTGGCCCTGCACGATTTGTCGCTGGCCGCGCGCTTTTGTCACAAAATCGTGCTCCTCAACGGCGGCCGCGCCCTGGCCGCGGGGCCGCCGGCCACAGTCCTCACGCGCCCCCACCTGGCCACCGCCTACGCCATCCGCGCCGAGTATCGCATAATTGATGGTATACCGGCTGTGCTGGCCCTCGACGTGCTGCCATGATGCCGCCCGCTTCGCTCGCTTTTGAGCGCGGAGGTTTGCCATTGGCAGGGGGCGATCATTGCTGCGATTTTGGCGGCGGCCGCGGCGCGTCAATCTGGCCTTGGAAGGCGGCGGGGCGCACGGCGCCTTCACCTGGGGCGTGCTTGACCGCCTGCTCGAGGAGCCAGACCTGGAGATCGGCTGGATCAGCGGCACCAGTGCGGGGGCGGTGAATGCCGTGGCGCTGGCGGCCGGCCTCGCCGAGGGCGACCGCGCCAGCGCCCGTGCCAAGCTGCGCGCCATATGGGAGGCCGTCGCCAAGGCCGGTGTCCCCGATTTGATGCGGTTCAATCCCTGGCTCGCCGGGCTGTCGCGTTCCCAGACGCTGGCCCAGGTCGCCACGCTGTTCTCACCCTACGACTTCAATCCGTTGGGCTTCGATCCCTTGCGCAAGGTACTCGAGGCGCACGTCGATTTCGCCTTGTTGCGCACGCAACCGGGGCCCGAGCTCCTGATCGCGGCCACCGACGTCCGCACCGGCCGGCCGCGGCTTTTTCGCCGCCGCGAGTTGATGGTGGAATGCGTGCTCGCCTCCGCCTGCCTGCCGACCCTGCATCACGCCGTATCGGTCGACGGCCGCGCCTACTGGGACGGCGGCTTCAGCGCCAATCCCGATCTCGTCACGCTCGCCCGCGAAAGTCCCATTGCCGATACCCTGATCGTCAAGCTCAATCCGATGATCGTGGAGAGCCTTCCCACTAGCGCGCGCGAGATCACCGCCCGCATCAACCACATCACCTTCAATCAGCCGCTGCTGCGCGACGTCGAAGTGATCGAGGCCGTCCGCCGCCATCGGGCAAGCTGGTTGCGTCCCCGCCAGGCCGGCGATCGGCGCTTGCAGCGGCACCGCTTTCACCTGATCGAGGCCGGCCGCGTCACCGGCGCCTTGTCGCCGGAAAGCAAGGTCAAACCCGACCTCGAGCTGCTGGAGCACCTGTGCGCGGCGGGCGAAACGGAAGCCGACAAGTGGCTGGCGCGGCACGGTCGCGCCGTCGGGGTGACCGGCAGCGTCGACCTGGCCCAGCATTTCTTGGCGCCGCGATCCGGCGCCGCCTCGATGCCGGCCCCCTCGCGCCCGACGCCCGAGGCGGCGGCCCAGCGCGCAGCCGCCGGTTCGGCTTGACCCCCGCCCGCCGTCCGGCCCACCATGCACAATTGTGCCGCGCCTGGCGCGGTAGCCCCAGCGCAAGGAACGAGCATGGCCGATCGTCTCAAGGGCAAGGTTGCCTTTTGCACCGCCTCCGGCGCCGGCATCGGCCGCGCCACGGCCATCGCCTTTGCGCGCGAAGGTGCCCGCGTGATCGCCAGCGATGTCAA
>DASTMQ010000263.1:0-3489 GCA_035714005.1 Hyphomicrobiaceae bacterium | reverse complement strand
GGTCAAGGCGGTGGCGAGCGTCTCATAGTCGGTCTTGCGCGGCTTCGGGTAGACGCGAGGCAGTTTGCGCCCATCGGCGGCCGCCTCGAACACCGACACCAGCTGGGATTGCAGGCGCTCGGTGTGCGGGGAGCCCTGCAGCAGGGCCACGATCATGGGACTGGCCTCGCCCTGCGAGATGAAGGCAAAGCAGGCGTCCGTGCTCTGTTTGCGCAGCTCGGCGATGTTGTCATAAAACGTGCTGGCGATGCGTTTCAAATTCGGCAGACTGGCCGAGAGCGCATTGTCGGTTTGCTGCCGGCGCAAGGTGACCAAGGCGCGTCCCATCTGCTGGGCAATGTGGGTATCGTCCTTGCTCTGCTGGCTGAGTGCGGCGATCTCCTTGAGGCGCTCGCTGTACCACTCGGGGTACTCGCGCTTGAGGATGCGCCACAGCGGCGTTGCCTGAAAATTGCTGTCCATCTGCGCCGCGTCGGGGCCGAAGCCCCGCAGCGGCGGCACGTCGATGCCATTGCGGTCGGTCGCGGCCAAGCCGGAGCTGGGCGAGAAGGTGCCGAAGGCGCCGATGAACTTGCCGAGATCGGCGCGCCAGAGGTAGGCAAAGGCGGCCCCCGCCAGGATGACGGCGATCAGCAGCAGCCGCTTCAACCAGCGGCCGCTGAAAAAACCGCGGCGCGGCTCAAGATCATCCTCGCCGGCGGCGACCGCGGCGGGGCGCTTGCTGGCATCGACCGTCTCTGCCCCCGGACGCATGCCATCGATCGACGGCGCCGCAACCGGCTTGGCGCCCGCCGGCGGCGCTGCCGGGGCGTCTTTGCGCCCGGCGGTGCCGGCCGAGGAGGGGGGAAATACGGAAAGCGCCGGGCGCCAATCGGGGAAGCCTTCGCGCCAGAGTAAGTCCGTGGGCTGTAAGTGGCCGAGTTCCACAAACTTGGCGAGCTCGGGGTCCGTCAGCGGCCCATACTGCTGGCCCTCGCGAGCCAGATACCATTGATGTTGCGACGACGGCGCTGGCATAACAGTCATTCGAGCATCGGCTTGCCGTCGGGACGGCGAGGCTTCCCATTTTTTCCTAGTTTCGGGGCACAGTTCCTCGGCGTCAATCGTCGAAGTCCCAAGGGGTTAGCAGCGAACGAAGGCCGAGGGAAGGCAAGGCCTAGACCCCCTTGCACCAACCGGGCCCCCCGTTCGCGGCGGAATTTGGGCATCGGCGCTTGAACCGCGCCGCGGCTGCAAGCTATAAGGCGCGCCACAATAGCCAAAAAACGCGCAAGGAGTAAGGGATGGCGATTGAGCGCACCTTGTCGATCCTCAAGCCGGATGCCACGGCCCGCAACCAGACCGGCGCCATTAATGCCCTGATCGAAAAGGCGGGTCTACGCATCATTGCGCAAAAGCGGGTGCGCTGGACCAGGCAGCAGGCCGAGAAATTCTACGAGGTGCACAAGGCGCGGCCGTTCTATGCCGACCTCGTCCGCTTCATGACTTCCGGGCCGATCGTGGTTCAGGTGCTGGAGGGCGAAGCGGCGATCAAGGCCTATCGCGACGTGATGGGCGCCACCGATCCGGCCAAGGCCGCCGCCGGCAGCATTCGCAAGGAATTCGCCGAAAGCATCGAGCGCAATTCCGTGCACGGCTCCGACAGCGCCGAGAATGCCCAACTCGAGATCGGCCTTAACTTCAAGGCCGAGGAGATCGTCGGCTAACGCCCGGGGCCAAGGCCGCATCCCAGGGGCAAGGGGGTCATGCTGGATGGCCGCAAGCCGCGAAGCGGACAAACGCGGCCGCGCGCCAGGGGCGCCTTGACCCAATGGGCCTGGAGCCGGTCGCGGCCGAGCTGCCGAGCGTCGTCTCGGTGCGGCCCGCTTGGCCCCTTTCTTGACCGCCTTCTTGGCCCCTTTGTTGGCCATTGCCACGAACTCGTTTAGCCTAGGGGCTGGGATCGCCGCGGATAAGGACGCCCATGAACGCCCCAGCCAAGATTGCCATTGGCCATTCGGTGTGTCCGCACGATTGTCCTTCGACCTGTGCGCTTGACGTCGAGTTGCTGGGCGACAATCGAATCGGCCGGGTGCATGGCTCGGCCGATCACAGCTACACGGCCGGGGTCGTATGCGCCAAGGTTGCCCGCTACGCCGAGCGCATCCATCACCCCGACCGCCTCATGCATCCGCTGCGGCGCAAAGGTGGCAAGGGCTCACGCCAGTTCGAGCGCATTGGCTGGGATGCGGCCCTCGACCTCGTCGCCGAAGCTCTGCTCGCGGCCGAGCGCCGCCACGGTCCGGAGGCGGTGTGGCCCTATTACTATGCCGGCACCATGGGCCTCGTCATGCGCGACGGCATCAATCGGCTGCGTCATGCCAAGCGCTATTCGGGCATGTATGCCACCATTTGCACGACCCTGGCCTGGACCGGTTACATCGCCGGCACCGGCCGCCTGGCCGGCCCCGATCCGCGCGAGATGGCCAAGTCCGATTTGGTCGTGATTTGGGGCACCAATCCCGTCAATACGCAAATCAACGTGATGACGCACGCCACCCGCGCCCGCAAGGAGCGCGGTGCCAAGATCGTGGCGGTCGACATCTATCACAACGGCACCATGCAGCAGGCCGACCTGGCGCTGTGCCTGCGCCCGGGCACCGATGGCGCACTCGCCTGCGCCGTGATGCACGTGCTGTTTCGCGACGGTTATGCCAACTGGCCTTATCTCGAAAAATACACCGACTGTCCGCGCGAGCTGGAGGCCCACCTCAGGGCGCGGACACCCGCGTGGGCGAGCGCCATCACCGGGCTCGGCGTGGCCGAGATCGAGACCTTCGCCCGCATGGTTGGCACCACGCCGAGGACCTACTTCCGTCTCGGCTACGGCTTCGCCCGCTCGCGCAACGGTGCCCACAACATGCACGCGGCCCTGTGCATCCCAAGCGTCACGGGCGCCTGGCTCAACGAAGGCGGTGGCGGCTTCCACAACAACGGTGCCATCTATCACTGGAACAAGTCATTGATCGAGGGCCTGGACGCCGTCGATCCCTCAATCCGGGTGCTCGACCAATCGCGCATCGGTCCCGTGTTGACCGGCGATCCCTACGATCTCAAGGACGGGCCGCCCGTCACCGCGCTCTTTGTTCAGAACATGAACCCGGTGCAGGTCGCTCCCGAGCAGCGCAAGGTGAAGGCCGGTTTTGCCCGTGAGGATCTGTTTGTGTGCGTGCACGAACAATTCATGACGGCGACGGCCAAGATGGCCGACGTGGTGCTGCCGGCCACCATGTTTCTGGAGCACGACGACATCTACCAGGGCGGCGGCCATCAGCACATCATGTTCGGCCCCAAGCTGCTCGAGCCGCCGGGCGAATGCCGCTCCAATCACGACGTCATCCAGGCGCTGGCGCAGCGGCTCGGCGCCAACCATCCGGGCTTTGCCATGTCGCCGCGCCAGATTATTGATTGGACCTTGCAGAAATCGGGCTGGGGGACGCTGGCGGAACT
>DASTMQ010000262.1:0-2299 GCA_035714005.1 Hyphomicrobiaceae bacterium | reverse complement strand
CCATCTCGGCGACCGCAACGAGTTCCTGCCGACGGTGCACGGGTTCGACGAGTTCTTCGGCAATCTTTATCACCTCAACGCCGAGGACGAGCCCGAACACCCCGACTATCCGAAAAACCCGGCCTTCAAGGCGGAATTTGGCCCCCGCGGCGTCCTCAAATGCTTTGCCACCGCCAGCGATACGCCGGGCGAGGATCCTCGCTTCGGTCGCTGGGGAAAACAGCAATGCGAGGACACAGGGCCGCTGACCAAAAAGCGCATGGAGACGATCGATGCGGAATTCGTGGGCGCCGCCCTCGGCTTTATGGAGCGAGCGCAGCAGGACAAGAAACCGTTCTTCGTCTGGCTCAATCCCAGCCGCATGCACATCTGGACGCGCCTCAAGCCTGCCTCCCAGGGCGTCACCGGCCTTGGCATCTATCCCGACGGCATGGCGGAGCACGACGGCCAAGTGGGCCAGGTCTTGAAGAAACTCGATGATCTCGGCATCGCCGAGAGCACCATCGTGGTCTACACCACCGATAATGGCGCTGAGGCCTTCTCCTGGCCCGACGGGGGAACAACCCCCTTCCGCGGCGAAAAGAACACCAACTGGGAGGGCGGCTATCGCGTGCCCGCGTTGGTGCGCTGGCCAGGCCTGGTGCCGCCGCGCACGGAGATCAACGACCTGTTCTCCGCCGAGGACTGGGCGGCGACCCTGCTGGCCGCGGCCGGCGAACCCGACATCAAGGCCAAACTGCTCGAGGGCTACGACGCTGCCGGTAAGACCTTCCGCGTCCACTTGGATGGCTATGACCAGCGTGCCCTGCTCGGCCGCACGGGCCCGACCCAGCGCCGAGAATTTTTCTACTGGACCGATGACGGCGACCTGGCCGGTCTTCGCTACGATCAGTGGAAGGCCGTGTTCATGGAACAGAAGGCGCATGGGCTTGCCGTCTGGGCGCAGCCAATGGTGCCGCTGCGCTTGCCCATGCTGTTCAATCTGCGCTCAGACCCCTTCGAGCGCTCCCAATACGAGGCCGGTGACTACGTCAAATGGTTCGTCGAGCACGCGTTCGTGCTGCTGCCCGCGCAAAAAGTCGTGGCCCAACACCTCGCGAGCTATCAAGCGTTCCCGCCGCGCCAGCGGCCGGGCTCGTTCTCGATCGAACACGTCATGCAGAAGTTGAGAAACCCGCCGTCGAGCAACTAGCCCGCCATTCTCATGGCCAGCTGGCAGGGGCGCTTTTCACCTGGCCTCGGCAAAATCCTTGAGTGCCTGAATTGGCACGGACAGAACATTGGGCTGCCCCCAGGCGGTGGAGACCCGTAGCACCCGGAACGGAAACGCCATGGTTTGGGTGAAGAGATTGCTGACGATGGCGACCACCTGCCCCCGACAATCCAGCACCGGGGCGCCCGAAGCACCATGATCGAGCACGAGGCGATCGTTGCCATCGTACATCTCCAGTAGGGCCGAACCCTTGAAGCGGTCGCTCGCGCCATACTCAACAAAGCGACCGGCGGCGAAGCGCAGCCGATTGCCGGGATAGGCGAGGCTAACCACGGGCTCCTCGGGGGCCAGCGGTTGCATCCTGAGCTCAAGCCCTCGCGCCGCCGAAAACGGCGCGCTCAATTCAAGCACCGCGATCTTTTCTGCCTGCGATCCCGCCAAGCTCTGGCGCCGCACGGCCACCGACTGCCGGGTCTCGCCGTCCAGGATTTCCACCTGCTTCCAATCTTGTTGAGACAGCGCCATGGCGGCGGCGACGTGCTCCGCCGTCACCATCGATGTCGTCGATAGGAACCAGGCGGTGCCGCGGATCCCCAACGAGCCCGGATCGGCCTTCTTTTCCTCCTCGTCGAAATACCTTGTCACGCTGACGGTGGAATGCGTGAGCGTTGCGGGATCGACGCACTCTGCCGCGGCTTGCGAAGATCCAAGGGTGAGGAACGCCAGAAGCGACAGGCACCTGTGTGCGCCGTTGCCGGCGCGTGACAACAGGCGCCGGCACGGCGTGCCCCCGACAGTCTCCCCCTGCATAGTCCCCTTCCCCCTTTAGTCCCTCGGCAGCGGCAGATGCTAATGCAACCAAGGGCGCATATCCTGATGTTTTTCCAAGAACATTGGCTTTTGTCGGATGCTGTTGCCTTTCCGTCATGGCGCACCGCGGCAGCTCGTCTGCGCCGCACCCACGTTTTTTGGCGCTGCGGGCGCGGGACCGGCAGTGGGCCGCGCTCATACCCATTTGAGCAGGCCCGGCATAGGGAAATCCCGGATAGCTGGGCGTAGCGGGCCGGCTAGCCTGTATTGTGCTAG
>DASTMQ010000261.1:0-2913 GCA_035714005.1 Hyphomicrobiaceae bacterium | reverse complement strand
TTTTCCCGTGCGCGCAGCGCCTGAAATTGGCGCGCCATGTCCTCGATCTCCTCGTCCGAGCAGTTCTCCAGATCGATCAGCTTGTTGCGCGCCGCCTTGACGCTGCGCAGCAGCTCGTCGAGTTTCAGATGAAGCGCGCGCGCATCGCGGTTTTGCGTGTTCTGGACCAGGAACACCATCAGAAACGTGACGACGGTGGTACCGGTATTGACGATCAGCTGCCAGGTATCCGAATAGCCGAAAAATGGTCCGGCCACCGCCCATAACAGAATGACGCCGCAGGCCGCGGCGAAGGCGCCCGATTTCCCCAGCAGCAAGGAGGCGTGCTGGGCGAGCTTCGAGAACGTCCATTTCTCCGCCTGGGCCTCATCGCGCCTCTTTGCCCGTTCATGCCTTGCTGCGAGCGGCTGCCCCGCGGCAGGGGCCGAACTCTCCCGTGCGGCCGCGTCGCGCTCAAACCGGTAATCTTCAGACCGCTCGGCTGGCATGGTCAGCTGGTAACGGGCGGGACATTGAAGCTATCGGCAAATACCCAAGCCAGGATCAGCAGAATGACGAACACGTGTGCGGTGAAAATCACGACGCCCTTCACGAACCCGCGATAGGTCCGCTCATGTTCGGCCCAATCCGCATCGGCTGCCGGCAGGGGATCAGCTTTTGCCATGTCGACTGTCCTATTTGGCACCTCGAGCCGCGCGTGGCACCTCCGAACACTGTTGGCGGCCGCCGAACCGCCCGGCTCCAGGCTTTGCGAGATAACGCTCACTATGAACAAAACGCCGCAGCGGCGCCGCCTGTTCCGCGCCGGCCACTGACGCGGGCCGAACCGTCGGGCTTAGCTTCGACCCGCCCCGGACCGGATCCCGCTTAGCCTCGGCGCCGCGCCGACACCGCCAGCTTGAGACCTGCCCTCCAATACTCTTGAGACCTCCCCCAATTATAAAGTGCCGCGGGCCCGCCCAGGTGCCACGGACACGACAGATAAGGCCCCGCCGGGCTCCGCTCCGGTCTTTTCACATCTTCAATTTTGCCGGCAACCCGTTGTCGAACGCGCGCTCGGCATCCATCTTTGGCTGGATGACCCAACGTCCAATCGAGGAGCCTCCCGTCACAGCGGGCGAGCACATGGCCGACTGCAGCATTCACCTGACCGGGCTCGCCGCGGGGATTGCCGCGGTCGTGACCATGATGGTGCTGGCCGTCGCCTCCCTGCCTGCCGCGTCGACGGCAAGTCTGGCGATTTACGGTGTCGGCCTGCTCGCCATGCTCGGCTGCTCGGCCGCCTATCACATGACCCCAGCCACGGCCTGGAAGGGTTTTCTCCAACGCTTGGATCATGCCGCGATTTTCATCAAAATCGCCGGCACCTACACGCCGTTCGGCGCCATCAAAATCGGTGGCACCGCAGGTCTTGCCCTGCTGGGTACGGTCTGGTCGGTCGCCTTACTTGGTTCGGGTGCGAAAATCCTGCTCGCCTCGACCTGGGACCGTCTTGCAATCCCGCTTTACCTCGCCCTCGGCTGGTGCGGGATCGTGATGGTTCAGGATTTCGCCGCCTCGATGACGCAACCGACCCTGATCCTGCTCGGGCTCGGTGGTGTGCTCTACACCGTCGGGGTGATCTTTCATCTTTGGCGTTCCTTGCCCTATCAGAATGCCGTCTGGCACGCATTTGTTCTGGCAGGCACCGGCTGCCATTTCGGGGCCGTTACCAGCGCCGTCTTTGTCTGATCCGAGCTACATCGTCTGGCCCATACTTGGCTTGTCATGCATGGGTATCATGCGCGATCCCGCGATTGCCCCGGCCTCCGCTAAAGGGTCAGGCCCGGACACCTGCACTTTGAAGCATGACTGCTGCACCCCAATAGCGGGCAAGGCCCAATAGGGGCTGAACGCTCGCTCTACGGCGCTGCCACAGTTCAGGCGAGACCGAAGGCCGCGCGGATTTCGGCGATCCGCCGACCACGTCAAGGCATACTCGGCGGTCGATCCTGCCCCCACGCCAAGGAGCATCGCTGCGCTCCAATCATGGCGGGGGTCCCCGGCACGCCTTTACGGCTGTCTTATCAGGCGCCGGCTAGAACATTTGCAAGGCCCATCAGGAAAACTCCGCCCGCAAAC
The DNA here is from genome assembly GCA_035714005.1 of Hyphomicrobiaceae bacterium. GTDB lineage: Bacteria > Pseudomonadota > Alphaproteobacteria > Rhizobiales > Hyphomicrobiaceae > AWTP1-13. The sequence continues at coordinate 792 of DASTMQ010000261.1, read as the reverse complement.
AAGATCGTGAACACAAGTGTTGTTACTAGCGCGCTCGCGACCCGGTTGCTAACGTTGATCAAATTTCCGATGACGTCGGCGACGAACACCGCGGATGCGGCCGCAATCACCGTTAGGTAGTCGGGCGGTCGCCTTTGCAATCCGAACCAAACAAGGCCGAGGCATACGGCCGCAATGAGAGCCGTCACGAGGGCGTTGACGAACCTGTTGCCGAACGCAACGAGGTTGCTGAAGAGGGCGATAACGAACACCACGGCGATCGGAATCAGCATCCAAGTTTGATTCAACAAGTCAGAAATCTTGGACATCTTCGCTTCCCCCAATGAAATCGAACTTGACCATTGCGCTCTGCGCAAGGATAGGCATGGTACGCAAGCCCAGCGCCCCTGGCAACGTATACGGATCAATAAATCACATACGAAAACCCGAGCGACGCGACCTTGTGGTCGTCCAGCGCTCCTAAAAGCTTTTCGCCTCATTCTCGGCAAGTCGCTGTTGCGACTTGGACTTTTTCTTCAAGGATGTATGGCTACAGTGGGCATAGCGAATGGCGACGTTAGTCGCTTGCATCATCAGTTGCTGCTTATTTTCAGTTTGCTGAGCTCACGTGGGCGTGACAGTCGTGTCGGTCAACTCTGAGAACCCACTGCCGGCGACCCCGGTTGGGTCACTCTCCCGCCCGACACGCCACCTGAGCGCGTGCCAAAGTAGGGCGGCTGAGGCTGTTGCATGCAGACGGGCCCGACCGCGCCAAGCTCCTCAAATCCACTTGAACGGCGGGATCGACGCGTT
>DASTMQ010000260.1:0-3143 GCA_035714005.1 Hyphomicrobiaceae bacterium | reverse complement strand
GACCTTGGTCGCATGCATCGACCGTTATGGTTACCGCGGCGTTATCCGATCCTTGATTGGGCGCTTTGATCGGGCGGCCCTCATTCAAGGTTTGGGCCAAGGGTGCGGACAAGAGCGGGCTCGCGCACGTCTGGCCGACGGTCCAATGACGATTTAACGGGGCATGGTTGCCGCCTGCCCGTATCGGGAGGCGCGGCGGGGTGCCCCGGGGGCGGAATTGCGCCTGCCGCGGGGGGCGTTGCGAATTGCCCCGGGGGCAGCCGCACGCCAACCAAAGGGCTCTAGATTCGCGGGTCGGTTGTACCTGGTGCAGGCGGCGAACGCTTGCACCGACGGGCGCCGCGCCGCATTCACTCAAGAGCCGGGGACGGGGCTTCAAGTAGGGATGTGAGGCATGTTATGAACGAACATGAGCAGGGCAAAGACGTTCAAAGCTCGACAATCCGATAGGTACGTCTGGCGCGATGCCGGGGGCCAGTTTCGGGGCGTCATCATTCCTGATCCCGTGGTCAGGCCAAGAGGGGTTAGCGTTCGCTCGATCAAGCGGGCCGTCGAAAAGACCGTTAGGACCGGTGGGTCGACGCATCCGAAGCTCAAATGATTTCCAGGCTGCGAAGCCCCAACGTCTTCGTCAATGTTCCTTTCGATGACAAGTACGAGCCCCTCTTCGAAGCCCTGGTATTTACCATCTCGGCCTGTGGCTATCGGGTACGCTGCGCGCTGGAAGACGACGATAGCGGCGACATCCGGTTAGACAAACTCGTTGAATTGATCCGGGAATGTCCGCGCTCGATCCACGATCTTTCACGCATTGAGCCCGGCGAAAACGACCTGCCACGCTTCAACATGCCGTTCGAGCTCGGTTTGGCCCTCGGAGCCAAGAGATTCGGGCATCGCCCTGGCGACCGCATAAAAATCATGGTGGCCGATCCCTACAGGTTGCCCGCCTATCTTTCCGATCTCGGCGGCAACGATCCATCGGCTCACAAGAACGACCCGCAGCAGGTCATTCGCATTGTCAGTACCTTTCTACAGCGCACGCCGGTCGGCGGTATGGTGCCGGGCCCGGCGAAACTTCGGGCCGACTTCCAGAAGTTCAAGGCGCAGCTTCCCCAGGTCGCCAAAGCCATCCACTACCAGCCGGACGAGATCAGCGGCTTTGGCAACTACCGGACATTCGTCTGGTGCGTGACCGAAATCTTGAAGAAGGCAAATCCGGTCGCCTAGCGCGCCAGTCGACGGTCAAGCCAGCAGGGTGCCGCGCGCAAAAAGCTCCCAGTCGTTTCCGACTGGGAGCCGAACACTAGGGAGGCGCTCGCCATACGCGAAACACAGGTGGCGAGACCACAAGAGCATATCGCCCTCTCGTTAAGGCGAGGTGAAGCACACGGGGCTCAATCCCTTTGCCTGTCACCTTCGAGACTGCGCGCCGACTTTTCCTCGGCTACAACCAGTGCCGACGCCGCAATCCCCCGCGGCGTTAGCGGCAGTGCCGCTATTTCTGCAGTAGTTGCGGGCTGCAGATCAGAGCGAGGGTCGGTTGGCGCCCACTCTCGCTCTTCCTTCGTCCGCCCAGGGCCTTGACATCCCCGAGCGTAGTGCTCTCGGGCTCGTGTGCGGCTTGAGGCGCTATCGCCGTCCGCCGATGTCGTGCTGTGGCAAATCCCTTATTGAACGAGCCGGGGATTAGCCTTTCGAGCCCCATCGAGGTCCTTGGCTGTTCGCAGGCCTTGCTCGCGCACGTCCCCCAAGCATCGCCTCGGCCACAAAACTCAATAGTCGATAACTGCCTGGAGTGCCGCCACGCCGACGAGGAAGGAGAAAAAGGCAAACCAGCCAACCAAGGTTTCCGCCACCTCCACCCCCGCCAATGCCATCGCCGCGATAATTGCGTTGGCCGCCAATATGCCTGCGACGATGCGGAAATGCTGTTTCGGCACCCAGAGATAGACCAGATAGCCTCCCACAATGGCGCCAACCGTAATCAGCACGCCCAGTCCAATGGATTGCCCTGGTCGCATGGTCGGAGCACCCGCACGTCGGTCCACGGCATAGGAGTATCGGCTTGGTCGCAGGCACTCAAGCTTCATTCAACGCGCAAGGACCGCGATGATTGGTATTCGGAGCAGTTGGGCGAAGCTCGGTTCCCGCCTTCGGAAGCCACAGGCGGTGCGGTTCGTGCCTTTGCAGCGTGAGCTCGCCTGGCGCCGGCCAAAACGCTGCGCCAAGCAAGTATCCTGACTGCTCACTAGCAACAGCAGCGCCGCATGATCCGCGCCGCCTCGCGATTTCGCTGCTGTTCATTGTCGCGTCAGAGAGTGACCCGTGGCGAAGCTCGATGGCGGAGGTGCCAAAAGCATAAAAAAATGAAAAGCCTCGCGGATCGGGATCCACGAGGCGTTAGGTTTTTAACCTCAGACCGTCAGGTGATTTCAAACGCACCTCGCTAACAAATCCCCACACCACTTCCGCTGCAATATCCCCAGCACCGCAATGGGCGATTTATAGCGGCAATGGCGTTTGCTGCCACCGACCAAAGTCCGGTGAAAAATCAAGTCACTATCGTCCACAAGCGCCCACGCGCCACCGAGACCGCCTGTTGCCGCCTTGCTTGCCAAAAGAGCGGTTCAAGAGCGCCAGACGATGTCACCCAACGCCAGCCCGAGCTGGGCGTGCGAGTGCTTAAGAGCGCCGCGCCGAGCGATTGACATGGGGGGCATTGGTTCTCGTGCGGCCGACGCGGTCGCTTGTTGAAATTGGGCCGATCCGAGCCCTGCCAGAGGCAATGATCGCGCACCTCGTGCGCGGGGGGCACGCCTGCGGCGGCCATCCTTATTGTTGAAGGCCGCGGCGTGTGCCGGTCGTTACCGGCGGTGAGTATCGGCCTGGCAAAAGCGCGAGACCCCCCAAAAAAAACCGCGCAGGCGGCAGGCGCACCCGCCATTCCGGCGGCGTCCTGGCGGCTGCTCGCGACGAGGGCAGTCCCGTGCTGACCGGCTAGGGCCAGGGCTGCATGGCGCGCAAAAAAAACGATGACGCCAATTCTCCACAGGTCTGTCGCCGCGCGCCACATTCGCAACGAGATGGTCCTTCATCCCGTTGCCCTGAAATCGGCAGCCTGAGCGGCGGCATGCAAACCTCCG
>DASTMQ010000259.1:0-8404 GCA_035714005.1 Hyphomicrobiaceae bacterium | reverse complement strand
ACGTGATGCCGGAGCTGCCGCGCGTCAGCGGCGAGGGGGCCGATAGCGCGGCCGCAGGGCTGTTCGCCGTGCTGGCCGCCTTCCCCGATCTCAAGGCCCGCATCGCCAACGCCGAACGCGTCGGCGGCAGGCGCTGGACCTTGCGGCTCGCCGGCGGCGGCGCCATTCAGCTGCCCGGCGAGGGCGAGGCGCAGGCGCTGACCCAGGCCGCCGGCTTGCTGGCGGCTGGCCTCGGTCGGGGCGAAATCGACGTGCGCGCGGCGGGCCGGGCGATCGTACGTGAGCCACCCCGCGCCAGCCAAGCCCAGCTCAGTGCCCCCGACCGGCGGCCGACGGACCGGTTGTGAAACCTGAGGCTTGGAGGCTGGGCGTGGCATCGCAGCATAAATTGCACCGGCAGGCCCCACCACTTCTTGGGCTCCTGGACATCGGCACTGCCAAAACCGTGTGCTTCATCGTGGCCCCCGCCCGGCGGGGGCGTGAGGGCCCGGTTGATGTGCTGGGCATCGGGCAGCAACCCTCGCGGGGGCTCAAAGCGGGCGTGGTGATCGAGCTCGACGCGGCCGAGCAATGCGTGCGCGCCGCGGTGAGCGAGGCGGAGCGTGCGGCCGGCTGCGAGCTGCGTCAAGTCCTGCTCGCCGTCGCCTGTGGGCGCCTGAAGTCAACGACCTTCGCCGCCGAAGCCAAGATCGAGGGCCGCGTGGTTGCGGAGGCGGATATGGCGCGACTGATGTCGGCCGGGCGGGGCTATTTGGAGCGTGACGGGCGTGCCTTGCTGCACCTCAACGCCATCGGCTATCGGCTGGACGGTGCCCAGGGGATCGCCGATCCACGCGGCCTCGCCGCCAAAGTGGTGAGCGTAGATTTGCACGCCGTCACCGCCGATGATGCGCCACTGCGCAACCTGGTGCACGTCGCCGAGCGCGCCTACTTGTCCGTCACCGGGTTGGTGCCAGCTCCCTACGCCAGCGCTCTTGCCGCTACCACGCCAGCAGAGCGCAGGGCCGGCGTCGTCGTTTTGGATTTTGGTGCAGGGACAACCGCGCTGGCGGTGTTCCTCGATGGACACCTGCTCGCCAGCGAGGTCATTCCGGTCGGCGGGCATCACATTAGTTTCGACCTTGCCCGAGCCCTACAGACCTCATTGCGGGAGGCCGAGCGAATCAAGGCGCTTTGTGGCACAGTGCCAGCAGAGGCGGGGGATGCAGAGACGCCGGTGCCGTTCGCGCGCGCCGGTGAGGAGGGTCCGAGGTCGGGGCAGGCCACGACGGGTAAGGTGCGCGAGGTTGTACTGAGCCGCGTCAAGGGATTGCACGGCCAGATTACCGAACGGCTCGAGCGTGCCGGCATTACCCCTGGCGCAACGGAGCGCGTGGTCATCACCGGCGGCGCCGGCCAGTTACCTGGGTTGAGCGCCTTCGTCGCCGAGGTTTTCGGCAAACCCGTGCGTGCCGGACATCCGCAGGCGGCCTACGGTTGGCCGGCGGGGGCGGCAAGTCCCGCCTATTCCACCGTGCTGGGCTTGGCGCAAGTTGCGTTCGATCCTGCCGCAGGCGTGCGCCGCAGCGAGCGGCATTTCCGAGGCGGTGGGTATCTCAGGAGCGTTGGGCGCTGGCTACAGGCAAGCTTTTAGGGACCAGGCGCGCAACGGGGATCTTGCGAAGGCAGCAGGGGCGAGGCGCGCTGGCGCCGGCTCGAGATTGGCAAGGCGAGGGCGACTGACATGAAGCCGCGTATAGCCGTGATTGGAGTAGGTGGCGCCGGCGGCAATGCCGTCAACAACATGATCGCGGCCAGCCTTGGCGGCGTCGATTTCATTGTCGCCAACACCGATGCGCAGGCGCTCGAAGCCTCCAGTGCCACGACCCGCGTGCAGCTCGGGGTTAGCCTCACCGAGGGCCTGGGCGCGGGCTCCAAACCCGAAATCGGCGAGGCGGCGGCGGAGGAAGCGATCGAAGAAATCCGCAGCAGCTTGGCCGGTTGCCACATGGTCTTTATCGCCGCCGGTATGGGCGGCGGCACCGGCACCGGCGCCGCCGCGGTAATCGCGCGCGTGGCCAAGGAATTTGGCATTCTCACCATTGCCGTGGTGACCAAGCCCTTTCAATTCGAAGGCTCGCGCCGCATGCGCGTCGCCGACGCCGGCATTGCCGAACTGCGCAGCCACGTTGACACCCTCCTCGTTATCCCCAATCAGAACCTGTTTCGCGTTGCCAACGATCGGACCACCTTTGCGGAGGCCTTCGTCCTCGCCGATCAGGTGCTCTACTCGGGCATTGCCTGCATCGTCGACCTGATCGTCAAAGACGGCCTGATCAATCTCGATTTGGCCGACGTCAGGACCGTGCTCGGGGGCATGGGGCCGGCCATGATGGGCACGGGTGAGGCAGCGGGCGAACAGCGCGCCGTGGTGGCGGCCGAGGAGGCCATCGTCAATCCCCTGCTCGATGACGTGACGCTCAAGGGTGCAAAAAGCCTCTTGCTGTCCATTACGGGCGGTCCGAGCTTGACGCTGTGGGAAGTCGACGAAGCCGCCAATCGCGTGCGCCAGGAGGTCGATCCGGACGCCAATATTATTGTTGGCGCCACCTTCGATGAGGGGCTGGGCGAACGCGTGCGGGTGTCCATTGTCGCCTCCGGCATGGGCCGCGCGGGCAAAGGGTCGCAGCCGGCCGCGCCGGCCGTCGCAGAAGGCGTGCGCGACCGCAGTGCCGGCAACCGGGCGCCGGATTTTCGCTGGCGCCTGTCCCAGGCCATGTCGAGCAGCGACGGCGAGGACCGCGGCGCCGAGGCGGCGCCGGCGGCGGAGGCGACCTGGCAGGCGCCCGGCGGCGTTCTCATTAAGGAGGGCCCGCCGCGGCTCACTGGCGCGGAAGCGGCGAGCGCCCCGGCCTCCCCCGCGCCCGACCGCTTTCCCGCCTTGGAGGATTTTCCGCTGCACGCTCAAGCCGCTTACCGCGCCATGGCACGCCACCCTTACGGTGCCGAGGCTGGCACCCCGCCGGCCGTGTACCGACAACCCACAAGTGATTCGCCCGCCGGGAAGTTCGGACTGTTACGACGCCTCGCGGAGGCCGCGTGTGGTCGGCGCGATGATCGCCTCGTCACGCCCACCAACCCCGGCACTGAAACAAGCGAGCGAGTTGATCTGCCGGCGTTTTTTGGCCGCGGCAAGCCATCCTAAGCGGGCGGCGCCGCGGCCGCAGGTGGAGCTGCGGCGGAGCGGTAACACAGTGTAAGAAACCGTGATTTGTCCCCAATCGGCACACTCCAGTATCGTTTGATTCAACAACGCCGACTTGAGCGTGGGGGCCAAAGAGCCCCGAGTGTCAAAGACGAGCAGCGGGGGCCGATTTTTTTGGGGGCACGGGGCGCCGAAACGGGCGGCGTCCTGGACCGATGAGGGGATCGAGGGACACATGTCCAGGCGATTTATAGGGTCGCGCCAGACCACTATCGCTCATGAAATTCAGTTGCGAGGCACAGGGGTGCACAGTGGTGCACCGGTTTGCCTGGTGTTGCATCCGGCGGAGGCCGACACGGGCTTCCGCTTCCTGGTCACCAAACGTGGACGCATCATCGCCGACATTGCGGCCCATATCGACAGCGTCAAAAACCTGACCCTGTGCACCGTGCTCGGCGACGACGCGGGCGTAACGGTCGGCACCGTGGAACACCTGCTCTCAGCCCTGCGCGGCCTCAACGTCGACAACTGCTTCATCGAAATCGATGCCCGCGAAGTGCCGATCATGGACGGCAGCGCCGCCAGCTTCGTCAATGCCGTCGATCAAACGGGCATTCGCGAGCTGGCCCAGCCCCGCAAGTTCATCAAAGTGCTGAAACCCGTTCGCGTCGAGGAAGGCGACTGTTGGGGGATGCTGACCCCGCATTCGAGCTTCCACCTCGACGTCGAGATCGATTTCCCGACCGCCTTGATCGGCCGCCAGCGCATGGCGCTGGAAATGAACGCCGGGGCGTTCCGCAACGAGATTTGCCGGGCCCGGACGTTTGGTTTTATGCGGGACGTGGAGAGCCTTTGGAAGGCCGGCCTGGCACTTGGAGCCTCGCTTGAAAATACGGTCGCCTTGGCGGATGATCGCATTGTCAACAGCGAGGGGCTACGCTATCCGCAGGAGTTTGTGCGCCACAAGATCCTCGATGCAGTAGGTGATTTGGCGCTCGCCGGCGCACCGATGCTGGCGTCCTACCGCTCGGTGAAGGGCGGGCACCGGCTCAACGCGCGCGTCCTACAAGCACTGTTTGCCGACCGCGACGCCTGGGCGGTCGTGCGTGCACCCTGGGTGCGCGAGGTCGTTCCGGTCGAGGTTTCGAGCGGCTTGGCGGCGGTCAACTACGCGGCCGATCGCTCCTGAGCCCTCTGCCCGGGGCCATCAGGCCACGGCCAGCAGCCGGCGCGCCTGTCCACAATTTGGCGCCAAAGTCGGGGTAAACTTGAGCTGGCGGCGCGCAAGGGACGTGCCGGGTGCCATGGGGTGTGTTATGGCCGTGAACAGCGGCCTGATGGGCTGAGCAAGTCGAAAACCGGCGACAGAACCGGGCGACAAGAACGGGGACTGGGCGCATGGCCGTCGTTCGGGCAGTAACACGGTGGCGAGGCAAGACCTTGCCTCTGCTGGCGCTGGCCTTGACGGCAGGGCTGCTTGCGGGCTGCGCCTCCACCAACGACGCGGCCAAGGCGCTGAACCCCGATCCTCCCGGCAAGATGTATGCCGATGCCGAGGCGTTCCTCAACAAAAGCGAGTGGACCTTGGCGGCCAAAAAATACGAGGACCTCGATCGCGACCATCCCTATTCGCCGGAGGCGCGACGCGCCATCGTGATGGCGGCCTACGCCTACTACAAAGCCGGCAAGTTCCCCGAGGCCATCACCTCGGCGCAGCGCTACACCACCTTGCATCCCGGCACCAAGGATGCCGCGCTCGCCCACCACATCATCGCCTCGGCCAATTTCGATGAGATTAAGGATCCCGCGCGCGATCAGACCGCCACGCGCAAGGCCTTGGCTGAACTCAAGGTGCTGCGTCAGCGCTACCCCGACAGTCCCTACGCCAAGCAGGCGGAGAATCGCATCCGCATCGCCGAGGACGTGCTGGCCGCCTCGGAAATGAACGTTGCGCGCTACTACCAAAAGCAAGGCAACCAGCTGGCCGCCATCAATCGCTACCGCACCGTGGTCTCCGACTATCAGACGACGGCGCACGTTGAAGAGGCCCTCTATCGTCTGGTGGAGACCAACATGGCGCTCGGCATCGTGCCCGAAGCGCAATCGGCGGCCGCCGTGCTCGGCCACAACTATCCCAATTCGGAGTGGTATAAGAACGGCTACGCACTCCTCAAGTCCGGCGGCCACAGTCCGCAGCTGAATTCGGGCTCTTGGATCAGCAATACGCTCAAGGCGCTCACCCCCGGCGGCCAGAAAAAACCCGAGCCAACGCCGCAGAAGCCAGCGCCGGGATTGCCGTCACCCGATCAGCTGCCGGCACCGCGCGCGCCCGGCGAGGACGTACCGACCGCGGCCAAGCCGAACGGGCGGCCGCCGCTGGGATTTGCCCAGTCGCAGTAGACGACCCATAGCTGGTCTCCTGCCGCGCTGGCATTGGCCGCTCGGCTGGGGCAGTGTGGGAGCATGACCGCGGCGAATGCATCTAAAAAAGCCGTCGAGCGGCTGAGCGAGACGGAGGCTGGGCGCGAACTTGAGCGTCTCGCCACCGAGATTGCCCGCCATGACAAGCTCTACTATGGCGAGGACGCACCCGAAATTTCCGACGCCGATTACGACGCCCTGCGTCAGCGCAATGCCGCCATCGAGGCGCGCTACCCCCAGTTGCTGCGCGAGGATTCCCCCTCGCGCCGGGTCGGATCGGTGCCGGTGGAGGCCTTCGGCAAGGTGCGGCACGCCGTGCCGATGCTTTCGCTTGGCAATGCCTTCAACGAGGAGGATGTCACCGACTTCATGGCCCGGGTGCGCCGCTTCCTCGGCCTGCCGGTGGACGCCGTCGTCGAGGTAACGGCCGAACCCAAGATCGACGGCCTGTCGATCTCGCTCACCTACGTGAAGGGCAGACTGACGCAGGCCGCAACGCGCGGCGACGGCACCGAGGGCGAAAATGTGACGCCCAACGTCAAGACCATGCGCCTAATTCCGCACCGTCTCAGCGGCGCCGCCCTGCCGGATCTGATCGAGGTGCGCGGCGAAATTTACCTTTCCCACCACGACTTCGAGAAGCTCAATCGCGAGCAGGCCGCCGCCGGCGGCAAGGTCTTCGCCAACCCGCGCAATGCCGCTGCTGGCTCCTTGCGCCAGCTTGATGCCTCGATTACGGCGCGCCGTCCCTTGCGGTTTTTTGCCTACGGTTGGGGTGCGGCGAGCGCGTTGCCGGCCGCCACGCAAGCGGGCGTCTATGAGGTGTTCGCGCGCTGGGGTTTGCCGCTCAATCCGCTGCTGCGGGTGTGTGCCACGACCGGCGAACTCTTGACGTTCCACCGGGCGATGGCCGAGCGCCGCGCTTCGCTGGGCTACGACATCGATGGCGTCGTCTACAAGGTCAATCGGCTCGACTGGCAGGAGCGCCTGGGCTTCGTGTCGCGTGCGCCGCGTTGGGCGATTGCGCACAAGTTTCCCGCCGAAGAAGTGATGACGCGCCTCAACGATATCGAAATTCAGGTGGGTCGCACCGGCGCCCTCACCCCCGCCGCCAAACTCGAGCCGGTGACGGTGGGCGGCGTTGTCGTCGCCAACGCCACGCTGCACAACGAGGACGAAATTGCGCGCAAGGACATCCGCATCGGCGATACCGTGATCGTGCGGCGCGCCGGCGACGTGATCCCCCAGGTGCTCGGCGTGGTGCTGGAAAAGCGCCCCAAGGGCGCCAGACCCTACCGGATGCCGGTGATTTGCCCGGCCTGCGGCAGCCAGGCGGTGCGCGAGGTGGACGAGCGCACCGGCCGCGTCGATATCGTGCGCCGCTGCACCGGTGGCCTGATTTGCCCGGCGCAAGCCAAGGAGCGCCTCAAGCACTTCGTCGCGCGAAACGCCTTTGATATCGAGGGCTTGGGCGAGAAACAGATCGAGCTGTTCTACGATGAGGGCCGCATCATGCAACCGGCCGACATCTTCACCCTGGCCGCACGCGAGGCGCGATTGCCGGCGCCGAAACGCTTGCTGGAGAAGAAAGGTTTTGGTGCCAAGTCGATCGACAAGCTGTTCAAGGCGATCGAGGCGCGCCGGCGCGTGTCCCTCGATCGTTTCATTTACGCTTTGGGCATCCGTCACATCGGCGAAACAACCGCACGCGATCTGGCAAAGGCGCTCGGCACGCTCGAAGCCTTTCGCACGGGGGCGGCGGCCGCCGCCGCCGGGGGCAAGGAGAGCGCTGCCTATCGCGAGCTCGATGATATCGAAGGCATCGGGGCCACCGTCATCGATGCCCTGGTCGCCTTTTTCGGTGAGCCACACAACCTCAAGGCGCTCGCGGATCTGTTGGCCGAGATCGAGGTCGAACCGTTCGCTCGCGCCAGCCAGCTAGCCACGCCCGTCACCGACAAGACGGTGGTGTTCACTGGTACGCTTGAACGCATGACGCGCAGCGAGGCCAAGGCCTTGGCGGAGCGCCTCGGCGCCAAAGTGACGGGCTCGGTCTCGGCCAAAACCGACTACGTGGTGGCCGGGGCCGACGCCGGCTCTAAGCTCGGCAAGGCGCGCGAGCTCGGCGTGGCCGTGCTCAGCGAGGACGCGTGGCTGAAACTTGTCAAGGCCACGTAGCGGGCGGGGCAGGTAGCGGGACGCTGCGCGCCCACCGTCAGCGGCCGGGCGGCCCTGGCAGCGGCACGGCGGGCGCAGCTTTGCCGGCCTCGATGCCGGCGGCCGCCTGCAAAATCATAATCTTCTGCCAGACCTTTTGCGAGAGGCCTGCGGCGATGCGTTCGATGTCGCTGACGGCGTCCGTCACCTCGGTATCGGGAAAGCTTTGCGCATACAGCACGGCAACCTTCGAGGTTAAGGACAGCATTTCGGAGCAGTAGTCGAGATAGCGGCTGAGCTCGAAACGGCTCAGCGTGCGCGTCGGCGAGGAGGGCGTGCTGCCGCCAATGCTTACCGAACCGCTTGGATCCTTGGTGAGCTGGTGCATATCGATGACGTGCACAATCGAGCGCAGTTCATGCAAGGCTCGCAGAGCGCGCCGCCGCTTGATGCGCTCCTCGATGCGAACGAGAAAAAAGACCGCCGCGCCCATCAGCACGGTCAGGTTGGCGGCCGCTTCGATGCCTTGCAAAACGCTATAGACGCTATCGGCATTGGTGCGCGTGAAGTCGATCAGCGAGGCAATCCAGACCAAGAGCCATAGGCTGCCGACCAGAAACACAAACACCAGGCCTCTGAGCG
>DASTMQ010000258.1:0-11686 GCA_035714005.1 Hyphomicrobiaceae bacterium | reverse complement strand
CCCCGCCCGTCGCTCTCGAGGCTTGGCTGACTTGCGCGGTGCTTGCGGTCTTTAGGCTTGGCTCACACAACGCTCGATTGCGCGAAGTTTGCTCGCGCGAGCGATTGGCGCTCCCGACAAGTGCAGGGGAAGGGCCGCGAGCGCCCTTGACGAAACGCGCCCGCTGAGCGCTGGTTGTCATGGCTACCGCTTGTGGGCTGCTTGCGGGGGCGCGGCTCGGAGAGCACCGGTTCGGGCCGGCGCGGCCCAAAGAACGAGGGGAGTTTTATGCTGCAGGATGGCGATATCGCCCCGGACTTTGAGTTGCCAACCGATGCTGGCGGCAGGCTCAAATTGTCCCGGCTCAGGGGCAAGCCGGTGGTCGTCTACTTTTATCCCAAGGACGATACGTCGGGATGTACGATCGAGGCCAAGGACTTCTCCCGCTTGGCAGCCGAGTTTCGCAAAGCCGGGGTGGAGGTGGTCGGCGTATCACCCGATAGCGTGGAAAGTCACCAGAAGTTTCGCAGCAAACACGACTTGACCGTTCGCCTCGCCGCCGACGCGGACAAGTCCGCTGCCATGGCCTATGGCGTTTGGGCGAAGAAGTCGATGTACGGCCGCACCTACATGGGGGTCGAGCGTTCAACCTTTCTGATCGACAAGGCCGGGCGCCTCGCCCGGAGCTGGCGCAAGGTGAAGGTGCCCGGTCACGCCGAAGAGGTACTCGCCGTCACCCGGGCGCTCGCCGGTTAGGCGCGGCCATCACCGAAGCGTGACTGCCATTCCGCCCTCGTCTGCGCCAAACTTTAAAGACGCGCGTGCCAGGGAGACGACGCCCATGCTGATTGCCAGGTCGATTGCCAAGTGCATTGCCCCGTCCATTGCCCCGTCCATTGCCCCGTCCATTGCCAAGTCCATTGCCACGGTGGCGCTGCTGCTGCTGCCTCTGTCTGCCGCGGTCGCCTGCGATGACTTCGCCGAGGAGCAGGCGGTGGCCGCGGCGATCGCCGCGGCAAAGGCCTCTCGCCTCGCCGAGGCGCGCCAAGCCGCACCCGTGGCGGCGACCGATCAGCCGGCGACCGCCGAGGCGTGGCCGTCCCGGCGGCCCCCGCTCGCCGCCGAGGCCACGCAAACGGCAGCGGTTTTGCCGAGCCGCCCCTAGCTGTTCAGTCTCGACATCCGCCGGGGTCGGCTCGAACTCCCTCCGGGTCCATCCGCGCCATGCGGCCAGCCGCGCCATGAGGTGCCGCAGGGCCGGTTTCGCGCCAAGCTCGTGCCCTTGCTCCACCACCCGGCGGTGCTGGTGGGCTGATGCCCCTCCGGCGGGCTGGCTGTTAGCTTGGTTTCGGCTGCCGCGCGGCGCTACTGCTTGCCGGGCACGGCGGCATCCCACTTCAAGCGCCGCGAGTTGATCGGCGCCACCGTGCCGTCGAACTGGCACCCGGCGCGTTCGAATCCTGCCCGCCAGTCCTGCAGATGCCGTTCCACCCAGAGCAGCGCCGAGGCCTTATCCCGCCGGCGGATGGCCGCAAGGATGTTTTGATGCGCCTCGATCAGCCGGCTGATCCCCGCCGGATTGTTGGTCAGGATCAGCTCCACGGTCGGTAGCACCAGCATGCTGGAGGGCTCCTTGGCCAACAGCAGCACACGATTGTGGGCGGCCTTGGCGACCAGCCCGTGAAATTCGGCGTCGAGGTTGGCGACGGCGCCGGCGGAGTGCTGGACCGCTCGCGTGCCGGCGATGTTGGCGTCGATGGCATCGAGTTCCACCGGCGTGGCATGCTCGATGGCTTGCGCCACGACGGCCGGCTCCAACGCCATCGAAGTGTACCACAACTCGCGGAAGGTGACCTGCTGGAGGATCAGCGCCCGGCTCATGCGCGTGGCGAGCCGATCATAGTGCGGCACCCCCACCAACAGCCGGCGGCTCGATTCGCGGGCCACGAGGCCGGCTTGTTCCAGCAGGCGAATGCCTTCCCGCACGGTCGAGCGATTGACGCCGAACTGCTTGACCAATTCCGATTCGGTCCCGATCGGATCGCCGGGCCGCAAGATGCCGTTGAGGATCTTGCGCTCGATCGCGTCAGCCACCAGCTCGTAGGCCGGCAGGGCTTTGATGCGCTCGAATCGGGCGGCGGCGACCTGGGACATTTTCCTTGCACGGCGGTTTGCGGCCGCCCCCGCGGGCGGCCGCGTTGCTCGGGATGCTAGTTGCTGGCGGCCTCGTTCGACAGGACGTCGCCGAACAGTTTCCAGGTCTCTCCCTCGAACTTCTGCAGCTGCACGGACTGCAGCGGATAGAAGTCGGTCGGGCTGGTATTGACCTTGATGCCCGGCAGCAGCAAGGGCAGATCGACGTTCTTGAGGTTCGCCGCCTGCTTCATGACGTTGGCGCGCGTGAGGTCATCACCGCACTGCTTTAGGACGATGCTCATCAGCGTGGCGACCGAATAGCCGAACACGTTGCTGCCGTCCGCCAAATTGCCGGTCGGATAGTACTTCTGCATGAAGGCCTTCCACTCCAAGAAGTCCTTGGCGTTGGCCCACTGCGGGTCGGTCGGGTCCTTCAGGTAGGCGGCGGTGATGATGCCCTGGGAGTTTTCAAAGCCGGCGGGTTTGATCACCGTACCGACGGAGGCCGACACGTTGTTGAGATATTGCGCGGGCTTCCAGCCGATTTCCGCCGCCTTCTTGATGGCCTGAGCCGCGAACTTGGGCGTCGTGATGTTGAAGAACACGTTGGCGCCCGAGTTCTTGAGCTGGATCATCTGGCTGTCGACCGTGGGATCCGTCACTTCATAGGTGACATGCGATACGATCAGCTTGTCGGCATCCTTGCCCAGACCCTGCTTGAAGCCGTTGAAATAGTCCTTGCCGTAGTCGTCGTTCTGCATCAGGACGCCGATCTTGGGGTCCTTGACGTTGGCCAGGATGTGCTTGGCATAGATGATGGCTTCGGTGACGTAGTCGGGCTGATAGCCCATGGTCCAAGGATTTTCCTTGTAGTGACCCCACTTGGAGGCGCCGGTGGCGACGAACAGCTGCGGCACCTTCTTACCGTTGAGGTATTTCTGGATCGCCGTATTGGGCGGCGTGCCGAGCGTTTGGAAGACAAACAGCACCCTGTCCTCCTCGACCAGCTTGCGCACCATTTCCACGGTCTTGGGTGGCGAATAGCCGTCGTCATAGCTGATGAAGGTGATCTTGCGCCCGTTGATGCCGCCTTGTTCATTGACCATCTTGAAGTAGGCGTCGATCACCTTGCCGATCGTGCCATAGGCGGAGGCATTGCCCGAGTAGGGATTGGTGTGACCGATCTTGATCTCGGTATCGGTGGCGCCATCGTCGTATTTCTTCTGCGCGCAAACCGGTGAGACGGCCAGCGCAAGCGCGAGTGCGCCCGTGCCGGCGAGCAGCAGCCTGCGTGTGGTATGGTGCATCTGTGACTTCCTCCTTTGTTTAGTCAGAACGTTCCTTGATCGCCGACGCACTGGAGCGCCGTCACGATCCTCTCAGCCGACGCCATAGCAGCGCCAAGCCGCCGGCTATTCCCATCGGCATCGTGTACATCAGCACGATCAGCGCGATGCCGTAGATGGTCCAAGGTTCGAGATCGAGCGGCAGGTTCACCGCGGCGGTGAGCTTTTTGGTGAGGGCGTCGGCGTACTTTTCGATCACCTGCACAAACACCCCACCGATCACGGCGCCGGGCAATGAGGCAATGCCTCCGACCACGGCGCCGACCAGGATCGCAATCGACAGCTCGAAGCGGAAGCTATCGGGCGCGACGAACTCGAAAATGATGGCGTGCAGGGCACCGGCCACGCCCGTGTACAGCGCGCTCACGCCGAACACCACGGTCTTGTAGTGGGCCACGTTGATACCCATGGTGCTGGCCGCCATGGTGTGGTCGCGAATGGCCCTGAGCGCCCGGCCGGTGCGGCTGTCGAGCAGGTTGCGCGCGATCCAGAACATCAAGACCGCCACGGCGAGCACCACCAGATACATCCACTGGTCGGCGCTGAGCGGCAAGCCGAAGGGCGGATCCGGCTTGAAAATGTTGATACCCTGCACCCCGTTGGTGAACCATTCGAAGTGCCGATATTTGAGGATCTGCGGCACCGCCACGGCGAGCGCGAAGGTCGCCAGCGCCAGGTAGTGGCCCTCGAGCCGCAAGGCCGGCAGGCCAAACAGGTAGCCGACCAGGAAGCACATAATGGCCGCCACCGGCAGGGTGGCCCAGTAGGGCCAGTTTGCCTGATCGATCAAGACCGCGGCCACATAGGCTCCGACCGCGAAAAAGGCGCCGTGGCCCAAGGAAATTTGGCCGTTGAAGCCGGTGAGCAGGATCAGGCCCAGCACCGCAATGGCGTAGACGATCATCAGGCTCAGCTGCAGGAAGCCGTAGTTGCTGATAAGGCCGGTCTTGCCTCCGATCAGCGGCAGCAAGGCAAGCACGATCACGATGCCGGTGAGCCAGTAGCCGCGGCCGAGGGAGGGGCTGCGCTCGCCAGCGGCAATGCCGTTTACTGTCGTCGTTGCCATTGGCCTATACCCGCTTCACTGAAACTTGGCCGAACAGGCCGCTCGGCTTGAGGGTCAGTACCGTGATGACGATGATGAGCGCCACCGTCAGCTTTTCGCCATTGCCGATGACGTAGACGCCGGTGGTCTTCTCGAACAGATTGCCGAGGTAGGCGATCAGGTTCTCCAGTACGCCGACGATAAAGCCGCCGGCGACGGCGCCGCCGGGGCTCGAGATGCCGCCAACCAGGGCGCCAGCAAAGCCGTAAAGCAGAATGCTCGCCATCATGTTGGGTTCGAGGTAGACCGCGGGCGCCACCAGCGAACCGGCAACCGCGCCGATCGCCGCCGCCAGTCCCCAACCAAGCGCCAGCATCCAGTCGACGCGAATGCCGGCGAGCCGCGCCGAGGCGGGGTTTTGCGCCGCCGCGCGCATGGCGAGCCCAAGGGGCGTGAAGCGGAAAAAGGCGAACAGGGCAACGAGCAGCATCACCGTCACCAGGATCATGCCGATCTGATGCGGACCGATGTAGCCGGAGCCGACGAAGGTGAAGTGCGGGAAGGGCGAGGGTATGGCTTTGATGGTGTGTCCCCAGATCGCCCCGGCGAGCGAATGAAAGATTGCCAACAGGCCGATGAAGACCACGACCACCGACAGCACCGGGGCATGGTGCAGCGGCCGCAGGATCACGCGCTCGATGCCGACGCCGATCAGGAACGAAAAGAGCGCCACCACCGGCAGGGCGAGCCAGAAGCTCATCCCCCATTCCAGCGCCTGCCAAACCAGGTAAGCGCTGAACATGGCGAGCTCGCCCTGGGCGAAATTAATGTGGTCGGTGGAGACGAAGATCATCACCAGCGCGAGCGCCAGGCAGGCATAGATGGCGCCGTTGGCGAGGCCCGAGGCGACCTGCTGGATCAGCTGTTCCATGCGCGTCCTTCTCTCAGTAGCCCAGGTAGGATTTGCGGATCGCCTCGTTGTTCTTCACGTCCGCGGCCTTCCCCGACATCACCACGCGCCCGGTCTCCAAGACGTAGGCATGATCGGCGAGCTCAAGCGCCAGGGCCGCGTTCTGCTCGACCAGCAGCATGCTCACCTTGGCCTCGCTGTTGATGCGCCGCATGATGCGAAAGATTTCCTGCACGATCAGCGGCGCCAAGCCGAACGAGGGCTCGTCCAGCAGCATCAGCCGCGGGCTCAGCATCAGGGCGCGGCTGATGGCCAACATCTGCTGCTCGCCGCCGGACAGGGTCCCCGCCTGCTGGTGCACGCGCGCCTTCAGGATCGGAAAATATTCAAACACCATGCCGAGGTCGCGTTCCGCCGCCACCTTGTCCTTGCGCGTATAGGCGGCCACGCGCAGATTTTCCCCGACGCTCAAGTTGGTGAAGGTGCCGCGGCCCTCCGGCACGTGGCCGACGCCGAGCCGGATGATGTCCTCGGTCGCCTTGCCCGCAATCGGTTGGCCATCGAGCTTGATCGAGCCCTCGGTTCTGACCATGCCGCAGATGCAGCGCAGCGTCGTGGTCTTGCCGGCGCCATTGGCGCCGAGCAGGGTGGTAATGCCGCCGGGCTGCAGCGAGAAGCTGACGTCGTGCAAGGCTTGGGTTTGGCCGTAGAACGCCTTGAGACCATGGGCCTCGAGCAGGGCGGCCATCTTACGCCTCCGTACCGAGATAGGCCCGGATGACCTCCGGATTGCGCTGCACGTCGGCCGGCGAGCCTTCGGCGATCTTCTTGCCGAAGTCGATGGCAACCACCTTGTCGGAGACCGACATCACCAGGCTCATGTGATGCTCGACCAGCAAGACCGTGACATTCTGGGTATCGCGGACGCGTCGGATTTGGCCGCGCAACACGTCGACTTCGTCATGGTTGAGGCCGGCGGCGGGCTCGTCCAGCAGCAAGAGTTTAGGCCGCCCCGCCAGGGCCCGCGCCAGCTCGACGCGCTTGCGCACGGGAAACGGCAACGGCCCGGCCGGTAGATAGGCAAAGGCCTCCAGTTCCATAAAGGCGATGAGTTCGATGGCGCGCTCCCCAATCTCGCGCTCTTCCGCCTCGTGCTTGGGCAGCCGCAAGGCGTCGGTGAGGAAGCCAACGGAGGTGCGGCTATGGCAGCCGACCTTGACGTTGTCGAGCACCGACATGCGGTCGAACAGCGCCACATTCTGAAAGGTGCGCCCGATGCCGAGCTTGGCGATGGCGTGCCGGCTGTCGCGCAGGATCGAGCGCCCCTCGAACAGGATGTCGCCCCGGTTTGGAATGTAGAGGCGGCTCAAACAGTTGAAGAGTGTCGTCTTGCCGGCGCCGTTGGGGCCGATCAGGCCGGCAATTTGGCCGGGCTCCACATCGAAGGAAACGCCATCCAGCGCCACGATGCCGCCGAAGCGGACGGAAATATCACGCACGCTCAGCAAGGAGCGGGCGGAGCCGGCTCCTGCGGGCGTGGCGCGCCATCGTGTTTGCGCCACCATCGACGGACGTGTCGCTCCCTGCAGCTCTTATTTTGACGCCCTGGTGTTCCTGCCCCGGGCGGGCCTGTCGGATTGTCGGACCGACAGGCCGCGCAATATTGAAGCCTCTTTGTGCCGAGGTCCAGGGCTCCTTTTGGCCTAACGGCCGGCGTCCCCAGGCTTGGCACCTGCACAAAGGGGGGCGAGGCCGATCTTGCCTCGCCCCCCTTTGGGGACCGGTAGCGTCGAACCAGCAATGGCTTAGCTTCTGCGCCGCAGGCGCCTCCAGGTTTCCTCGTTCAGCTCGCCGGTGACCCGCAACCGCTCATCGCGCTGGAACCGGCGGGTTGCCCGGCGGGTCTTTTCCTGACAGTCGCCGTCCACGTCGTCCCGGCGCAAATAGCCGGCCCGAAACAGCAGGCGCTGCACCTCCCAGCAATCGCCAACGGGGCTTTCGCTCTCCTGCACCGCCGCGCAGGCATAGGCGCTGACGGTGCAGCGCTGGTTCAATTTGCCGAGCGTGCCGATGGAGGCCGCTTCGCATTCCTGCTTTTTATCTCTGGCGCGGTCCCAGACCATGTAGCGCTCGCCGTATTTGTTGCGTACCTCGCGCTGCCAGTTGTCGATGGCATTGCGCATGGCGGCGGCCTTGCCGAAGATCGATGCCTTGCCGGCGGCCTTGATTTCCTCCGACTTGCAGCCGTCCTCGCGACCCCTTTGCGCGTTGACCGGCAGGGCCAGCAGCGCCGTGATGAGCACGCCAACAGCCATGCTCGCTGCCCAACAGACTCTATAGCTCATGCAAAACTCCCTCGACTCTGCGCCCCGGACGATGCGAGGTAATCAGATTTTCCCTTATGTGGCAACGACAACCAGGGTTGCGGGTGGGGTGGAGAGCCAATGCCGCCGAGGCCTTTGCGCCGCCCCGCTCAACGTCCCCCTGCCCGCAAAATTCAAGGCACCGTCGCCAGCGCACAAGCAGCTAAAGAGGCAGACGCGATCGCGCTTAGCGGCCCAAAATTGCGAGCGATGGCATGGCGCAGCGATGCCGGCGGGAAGCCTCGCCAACCCCCAACGTCGCCCGCAACCCGCACGCATACGGTGGGGGGATGGCGTGCGCCCCAGCACGAATGGCTTGAACGAGAAGGCCCCCTCGCGAGCGCCGTCCGAGCGCGGGTGGGCCGCCTCAGCGGTCAATGACCCATCGCAGCGCGCGGACCCATGGCGCGCGGACCCATGGCGTGCGGACCATGGCGTGCGGACCCATGGCGTGCGGACCCAATGGCGTGCGGGGCCGCCGCGGCAGGAGAGACGGCCGCAGGGCCAGCAAACCGGCGCCGTGCGCGCCCAATCTGTGCGTGAGCACGCGGCCGAGCATGGACCTTGTGTGTGCCCGGCGCTGCCCGTGTCAGGAGCCGCGCCTGTGCCCCGCCTCCTCGGTTGCCACCTCGGCCCGGCCAACCCTATATCTTGGCCCATGCCCCGGCCCCCCAAGGACACCACCCCCCGCCCGCGGCCCTCGCGCGGCAAATCGGGCAAGCCGCCCGCGCCGCCCGTGGAGGGCACGAGCGGCACCCCCGAGACCAAGCGCTCCGCCAAAGCCCTGGGCGGGCCGCCCCAAGCCCCGTTCCTGCCGCCGCTGCCGAGCGATGCCGCCGCCATGTCGCCGGCGCGACACCCGGAGGCCGCCCCTGCCGGCGCGGCCGCGCCCGGCGTACCCGTCCCCGGCCCGGCGGTGGGCAAACCGACGCTCCCCGCCCTACGCCAGGTGGGCCCGCCCTCGCGTTCGTTTTCGGACATGACGGCAAGCCTCAATGCGCTGCTCGCCCGCCCGCACGAGCGCTCCGAGCGCGCCCGTGAGGTCCTGGCCCAGCAGCCGATGCTTGCCGCGCATCCGCTGGTGTCGGGCGGCATGCCGATGTTCATGCCGCATCGGCCGCCGCGGCCGGAGAAATCGGAAGGTGGGATAAGCTTCGAGCTCAGCGCCGAGTACGAGCCGCGGGGCGACCAGCCGCAGGCCATTGCCGAATTGGTCGAAGGCGTAAGCAAGTTGGAACGCAACCAGGTCCTGCTCGGCGTCACCGGCTCCGGCAAGACCTTCACCATGGCGCAGGTGATCCAGCGCACGCAGCGACCCGCGCTCGTGCTCGCACCCAACAAGACGCTGGCAGCGCAGCTCTATGGCGAGTTCAAGGGCTTCTTCCCCAATAATGCGGTGGAGTACTTCGTCTCCTACTACGACTACTACCAACCCGAAGCCTACGTGCCGCGCACCGATACCTATATCGAAAAAGAGTCCTCCATCAACGAGCAGATCGATCGCATGCGCCATGCCGCCACGCGCGCGCTGCTCGAACGCGACGACGTGATCATCGTTGCCTCCGTGTCGTGCATCTACGGTATCGGCTCGGTGGAGACCTATACGGCCATGACCTTCACCGTGGAGGTTGGCGAGACGATCCCGCAGCGTCAACTGCTGGCCGATCTGGTGGCGCTGCACTACCGGCGCAGCGATGCCAACTTTACGCGCGGCACCTTCCGTGTGCGCGGCGACACCGTCGAGCTGTTTCCGGCCCACCTTGAGGATCGCGGCTGGCGAATTTCGATGTTTGGCGACGAGGTGGAAGCGATCACCGAGTTCGATCCGCTGACCGGTGAGAAGACCGACGACTTGAAGCTGATCAAGGTTTACGCCAACTCGCACTACGTCACGCCCAAGCCGACCCTGCAGCAGGCGCTCAAGAGCATCAAAACCGAGATGAAGCAGCGTCTCGACGAGCTCTACGGCTCCGGCCGCCTGCTGGAGGCCCAACGCCTCGAGCAGCGTACCTTATTCGACATGGAGATGATGGAGGCGACGGGTTCTTGCGCCGGCATCGAGAACTACTCGCGCTATCTCACCGGCCGGCAGCCGGGCGAGCCGCCACCGACCTTGTTCGAATATCTCCCCGACAACTCCCTGGTGTTCGTCGATGAGAGCCACGTCACCGTGCCACAGATCGGCGGCATGTTTCGCGGCGACTACCGCCGCAAGGCGACGCTCGCCGAGTACGGCTTCCGCCTGCCCTCCTGCATGGACAATCGGCCGCTGCGCTTTGAGGAGTGGGACGCCATGCGGCCGCAGACGTTGTACGTTTCCGCCACGCCGGGTCCGTGGGAGCTGGAACAGACGGGCGGCGCTTTCACCGAGCAGGTGATCCGCCCGACCGGTCTGGTCGATCCTGTCGTCGAGATGCGCCCAGCCAAGTCGCAGGTCGACGACCTGATCGACGAGGTGCGCCAGGTCACGCGGCTCGGCTATCGCACGCTGGTGACGACGCTGACCAAACGCATGGCGGAAGACCTCACCGAGTACATGCACGAGCAAGGTATCCGCGTGCGCTACATGCATTCGGACATCGAGACGCTCGAGCGCATCGAAATCATTCGCGACCTGCGCCTCGGTGCCTTCGACGTGCTGATCGGGATCAACCTCTTGCGCGAGGGCCTCGACATTCCCGAGTGTGCCCTGGTGGCGATCCTCGATGCCGACAAGGAAGGCTTTTTGCGCAGCGAAACCTCGCTGATCCAAACGATCGGCCGCGCGGCGCGCAATGTCGACGGCAAGGTCGTCCTCTACGCCGACCAGGTGACCGGCTCGCTCGAGCGCGCCATCGCCGAAACCGAGCGCCGGCGCGAAAAGCAGCAGGCCTGGAACCGCGCCAACAACATCACTCCGGAGTCGGTGCGCAAGAACATCGCCGACGTGCTGTCATCGGTCTACGAGCAGGATCACGTCACCGTCGACGCCGGCATGGCCGAGGCAAATGCCACGCTGGTCGGGCACAATCTGCTGGCGGTCATCGACGGCCTCGAGAAGAAAATGCGCGAGGCCGCCGCCGACCTCGAATTCGAGACCGCGGCGCGCCTGCGCGATGAAATCAAGCGTTTGCGCGACACCGAACTTGCCATCGCCGATGATCCGCTGGCCCGCCAGGCCGAGGTGGAAGAGCGCGCCGGGGCGTTCGCCGGCGAGCGCAAATATGGACCAAAGGCGCGGAGCATGGCCGACAGCGGTCGCCGGGCGAGGCCCGCGGCGCCGGACAGCCAAACCGAGCAGGCGACGAGCCGCATCGCGCGGGTCTACGAGCCCGTGCAGCCGACGCACGCCCAGAGCTCCGCCGTGCCCGCCAGCCGTGTGCGCAAACCCGATCTCGACGACATGGGCTCGGCGCGCAATCGCCCCGTGCCGGCGCGGGACTATCAGGCGCGGGCCCCGCACGTCGATCCGCGGCAAAAGGCGGGAGCCTGGGGCGAGCAGATCAAAGGGCCGCACAAACCGACTTACGATGAAATGGGCCCCCACGCCGAGCGCGGCCTGCCCAACGTGGCAAGGCCGTTGCCGAGCAAGCCGCCCCAGCCGGCGCCCGCCGGCGGGCGGGCGACGGCCAGCGTCGATGGCGGGGCCGAGGGCAAGAAAAAGCACCGGCACGGCCGCCCGCGCAAAACCGGCCGGCCCGGCGCGTAGGCAAGGCCAGCACCCCCGCGCGGTGATCGGCGCGTTTGGCTGGCCTGCGGTCACGTGGGCCGGCCGCAGGTTTGCCGGTCTGCTTCAGGCCGCCGGCGACAGCTGGCGTACCCGCGGCAAGACCTCCTGCGCCAGCAGCTGCAGCGAGCGGTGCCAGGCCTCGGGGTGCTCGACGTAGTCGAAGCCGAACACTAGGAGATGGCCGAAGCCGCCGACCTC
>DASTMQ010000257.1:0-13942 GCA_035714005.1 Hyphomicrobiaceae bacterium | reverse complement strand
CAAAGCCGGCAGGTAGAGCTGCTCCCAGTGCGTGCGCGCCTCGAGCGGACCGGTGGCCAGCGTGAGGCTCGGCACGAGTTCGGCCGCCCACCACAGGGCTAGACCATAGACGGTGGTTGGCCGGGTGATATGCCACTGCGCCTCTCCCGTCCGGGTCGTCTTGTTGTGCTTGTCGAAGCTGACTTCGTCCCAGGCACTGGCGGCGGCGGCCCCGTCGAGCAGATCGTCGGGCGTGAACCAACGTACGTAGATATTGTTCAGGCTCATGGCCTTGGCCGCCGCGAAGTCGAGGCCATAGCCGACCTCATCCCAGATCGCCAGTTCGCGGTGGAAGCGTTCGCTGATCACGGGACAGGCGAACTGTTGCACCCGACGCGGAATGAGCAGGCCGCCGGGTGCAAGGAAGTGGCTGCGCGCATGATTTAGCGTGGCGATGATATTTTCCTCGAATGGATAGTTGCCGAGCGTCTCCGATACGATCACGTCGACGCGGTCCGGCCTTGTGACCTCGGTCGAGTGCACCTGAGCGATGCGGGCCTGGGGCAGGTGGTTCGCCTTTAACAGCCGCCGCGCCAGCTCGGCGATGTCGCCGCTCTCATAAAGATCGACCCGGGCAGCGCCGAGCTTGGCGGCGAGGAAGCCGAGAAAGCCGGTGCCGGCACCGATGTCTGCCACCGTGGTCTTGCCGGGCACGATCACGCTGCGCAACGCCGCGTAAAAGGCGGCATTGCGCACGCGGTCGGCCAGCAGGGTGCGATGATATTCGATGCGCATTGGCGTGCCGTGCGGGGCGAAGGGTAAGTGGGAAAGCGGCGGCTTCTCACGCCTTCACTACCCGCAAACTCACGATCACACCACTCAACATCTGGCCATTGCCCTTGCGAAAGCCGAAAGCCTCCGACATGGTCCCGTCGCAGGCCCCGGCGCATACTGGAAGCACCATGTCACAACAGCCGCACACCTCCCCGCTGACGAGCGACCAGATCCGCTCTGGCATCGCCGCCGTCGACCAATACCTGGATTTCGGCTACGCGAAGGTACCCGGTATGTCCTCGCGCTTTGCCGCCGCGATTTGCTGCGGGCTACTGCGCATCCAGACGCAGCTAGGCATCGCCGGTCCGATCGCGGAAATCGGCCCCTTCGAGGGCCGTTTTTTCATCGCTATGGCGCATGCGCTGGCGCCCGGCGAGACCGCGCTTGGCATCGATCTGTTCGACTGGCCGAACCCGGAGGTTGCCGACCGGTTCGAGGCCAACTGTGCCAGATACGGTATTGCAGCCGAGCGGCGGATCGCCTGGAGGGCCGATAGCCGGGTGCTTGAACCGGCCGACCTGATCGGCAAGCTCGGCAATCGGCGGCTGCGTTTCTTCCACATCGACGGGGAGCATTCCCGCGCGGCGCTGAGCAAGGACCTGGAACTCGCCACCGCGGTGCTCGCGCCCGGCGGTGTGATCGTGCTCGACGACATGCTGCACCCCGGCTATCCGACCCTGATGGTGGCCGTGCACGAGTACCTCGGCCGTCATCCCGAGATGTGCGTGTTGTGCATCATTGACCGGGAAAGCGTGGTGGCGGCGAGCAAGTTCGTGCTCTGCCAGGTGGATTGGTTCAAGCGCTACGAAACAGGCCTGCTCGAGGCCTATCGCGCCAATGTCTGGCCGCTCGGTGCCGACTTCGAGCCGCATTGGTGCCTGGTGTTGTCGCTCGATACGCGTCTCGCCCCCATCATTTGATGCCGCGGCCGGCCCGAATCCCGGTCGGCGGCCAGCCCCAGCGGCCTGGCACCGAGGCTCTCTGAGATTTATTCTTTTGTCTGATTATCAGCTAGAAGATTATTTTGTCGGCGCCGTCGCTCGCGGCACAACCGGCGGCATGCGAGCAGCGCTGGTGGTCAAAGAATTGCGTGAAATACCTGAAATCAAACATATTTCGACCGAGTTGCGGCAACAACTATTCAGAAGTGATTGTGCCCGTTGGTGATTCTGGGCTGCAGGTCAATCATTATTTAACCGTAATGGCCGCAAATAGTGCTGCACGGGACGAGCGCCGGGCCGCTACTGCCACCGTATTCATAGCCAAAGAGAGAACGTTCATGCCTTTCCGGCCTCCGCTTCACGTTAGCGTTTCACGGCACGAGGAAAAGGAGCAAAGGCTCAGGCAATTCGTGTCCCAGCACCTCAGCACGGGCCCCGCTGCCCCGCATCCGCTGCTGGTGGTTGCGCGCTCACTCGACAGCCCCGTGGTGAAGGCAATCGCCGGTCTCGATCAGACCATCGCCGCGATCGGAGGCGGCGTGCGCCTGATCTTGGCGCAGCTCGACGATGAGGCGCAGTGTCTCGCCGGCACCGCCCTGAGCTGTAGGCACGAGATCCGTTGGGCGCGGCATCCGCGCTTGATTGAGGCGCACGAACAACTCGTGCTGGGCCCCAACACCTGCTGGATCGGCGACTCAATGCGGCGCGATCCGGCTAAATGCGATGCCTTCGAAAATTTTGTGGAGGATTGCGGCGAGGCCGCCGGCTGTGCCGCGGTCTCCTTCGAGCGGCTTTGGTTTGCGAGCGCGCCCTTGAAAAGGACCGAAGCACCCGGGCTCGCCGCAGCCGCGGTGGCTGCCAAGGGCCCAGCGGCGGCGCCCGCGCTGCAAACCCGCCAGTAGTCGTGCCCGCGCCACGGCCGCCCGCATCGCCTGCGGGATGGCCGCCAACCGCGGAGGGCGCGCGCGCTCGAGCGCCGTCGCGTCGGCCGCCGACGGTATTTACCCGAAATTAGGCGCAAGCCCTCGCAACGGGGGAGAACAAGGGCGCGGGCGCCACTGTTCAGCCACCGCTTGATGCTGCATTTGCCGGGTTCGGCCGTCGGGCCGATCGGCGGCAAAGCTGCCTCCATTACGTGCGGGGATTAATGCCCATGTCGTTCGCGCTGCGCCTTTTCGTTGCCGGTCTCATACTTCTGTCGGCGCCTTGCGCCCAAGCCCAGGAAAAGCGCTTCAGCCACGCCGGCGTCGAGGCCGACGCCAAGCGCTATGAGGCCTCCCTTAAGGGCAGCTTGCCCTTAAGCGGCCGCCTTGCTCCCGAGCCGAGGGGGGACGGCGATCGCCTGCTCGGCGCCAAAGACCCGCGCGCCGCCACCCTCAGCTATGGACAAGCGGTGCTGGCCGATCCCAACGATGCCGCCGCTTGGCTTGGCCTTGCCAGGGCGTTGCTTCAGACCAACGCCGAGCGTGGCAGCGAGCGCTACGAGCTTCCCGTCAATGCCTCCGCTGCCGCCTTCAATGCCTACGTTCGCGCCACGCTGCCGGCGGCCAAGGCCACGGCGCTGGTGGTGCTTGCCGACGCGCTCAAGCGCCGCTCCTTCTTCCGTCCCGCGCTCGAGGCTCTCGGTGCCAGCCTGGCGCTCGTCGACAACGCGGAGGCTCGCGAGGCGTATGAAAAACTCTTGGCCGAACACGGTTTTCGCATCCTTGAATACAAGGTCGACGCGGATGCCAGCCAGCCGCGCCTGTGCGTGCAGTTTTCCGAGCGCTTGGCGGCTGGCCGCACCGACTGGGCCGAGTTCATCAAGGTTGACGGCAAGGATCCGCAGACCGTGACCGCGGATGCGCGCCAGATCTGTGTCGATGGTCTCGCCCACGGTAAACGCTACGAGGTGCAGGTGAGGACCGGGCTTCCCTCGGCCATCGGCGAAACCCTGCGCAAGACCGCTGAATTGGCCGTCTACGTTAAGGACCGCGCTCCCTCGGTGCGCGCCAGCGGTCGCGGCTACGTCCTGCCCAATCGCGGCCAGCAGGGCATCCCCCTTGTCAGCGTCAATACCGAAAGTATCAAGGTCGAGGTCTACCGCATCGGTGACCGCAGCCTCGCCCAGACCCTGCAAGGCGGCGATTTCCAGAAGCAAATTTCCACCTACGAGATCGAGACGCTGAAGGAGCGGACCGGCGCCCGCGTCTATGCGGGCGAGCTTGCCGTCGCCGCCCGTCCCAACGAGGATGTCACCACGGCCTTTCCGATCGCCGAGGCGGTGCCGAAGCTGCAGCCCGGCGTCTACGTGCTGCTCGCCCATGCCGTCGCCAGCAAGCAGGACGCTGGCCGCGCCGCCGCGGCCACCCAGTGGTTCATCGTTTCCGATCTTGCCCTCACCAGCATCAATGGCGATGACGGCGTGCACGTGTTCGTGCGTTCGCTGGCGAGGGCCACGCCGGTCGTCAACGTCAATCTCCGTCTGATCGCCCGCAACAACGAGGTCCTGGCCAGCGCCAAAACCGATAGCCGCGGCTATGCCCGCTTCGACGCCGGCCTGCAGCGCGGCGAGGGTGGTCTTGCGCCCGCCGTGCTCGCCGCCGACGCCGACGGCGATTACGCCTTTATCGACGTGTCGGCCGCGGCCTTCGATCTGACCGATCGCGGCGTCAAGGGTCGCAGCGCGCCGGGACCGATCGATGCCTTTGCCTACACCGACCGCGGGGTTTACCGGCCCGGCGAGACGGTGCACCTGGCGGCGTTGGCGCGCACGCGCCAGGGTGGTGCCGCATCCACGCCCCTCAGCCTGATATTTTCGCGCCCCGATGGCGTCGAGTACAAGCGCGAGACCTTGGCCGATCAGGGCCTCGGTGCGCGCACCACCGAGCTGGCCCTGCCGCCCTCCGCCATGACCGGAACCTGGCGCGTGCGCGTGCACGTTGAGCCAAAAGCGAGCGCCATTGCGCAAGCCGCCTTCCTGGTCGAAGACTTCGTCCCCGAACGGCTGGAGCTCAAGCTCGAGCCCACGGCCGGCGCACTTTCCACCGACCAGGTAAGCACCGTCAATTTGGCGGGCCGCTATCTCTACGGGCCGCCCGCGGCCGGTCTTGCCATCGAGGGCGAAGTCGTCGTCAAACCCTCCAATCGCGAGCTGCCGGGCTATGCCGGCTTCAAGTTCGGTTTGGCCGACGAGCAGATCAGCCCCGTTCGCAAGACGCTGGAGCAGCTTCCCGTCACCGATGCGCAAGGACGGGCCGCCATCGGCCTGCGGCTGCCGGCGCTGCCCCGCACCGGGCGGCAGCTGGAAGCCGATGTCATCTTGAGGCTGCGCGAGGGCGGCGGCCGCACCATCGAGCGCACCGTGACGCTGCCCGTGGAAATGGGGCAGCCGCGCATCGGCATTAAGCCGCTCTTCGTCGGCGGGCAGGTCGGCGAAGGCGACATGGCCCGTTTCGAGGTGGTCCTGCTCGGCGGCGATGGCCGGGCGATGGAGGCGCGCGGCCTCAAGTGGGAGCTGCTGCGCCTCGACCAGCGCTGGCAATGGTATAGCCGCGACGGGGCTTGGAACTACGAACCGATCGTCAATGCACGCCGTATTGCCACCGGCACGGGCGAGGCCTCCGGCACGCTGGCCAAGATCGAGGCGCGCGTCGACTGGGGCCGCTATCGGCTGGAGGTGGCGAGCCCGGACGGCACGCTTTCGAGCCTCGTTTTCAACGGCGGCTACTGGGCCGACGAAGCCGCAGATAGTCCGGAAATACTCGATGTTGCCCTCGACAAGCCCGCCTACCGCAGCGGCGATTGGGCCCGTCTCAGAATTGCTTCGCGTTTGCCGGGGCGCGCCATGATCGCCGTGCTCAACTCGGGGCTCGCAAGCACCCAGGAGGTCGAGCTGGCCGCCGGCGGCGGGGAAGTGGCCCTTCGCGTCGGCGACGACTGGGGGCCGGGTGCTTACGTCACCGTCATGCTTTACCGCCCAATGGACGAGACGGCCAAGCGCATGCCAAGCCGCGCACTCGGGCTGCGCTGGCTCGCAATCGAGCAGGCGCCGCGATTGCTCAGCATCGCCCTTGAGCTGCCGCCGCAGATCAAGTCGGGTGCCACCTTGTCGGTGCCCGTGAAGGTCGGCGGCTTGGCGGCCGGCGAAGAGGCCTTCCTCACCCTCGCCGCCGTCGATGTGGGCATCCTCAACCTGACGCGGTTCGAGAGCCCGAAGCCCGAAGCCTGGTTTTTCGGTCAACGCCGTCTCGGTGCCGAAATCCGCGACGTTTACGGCCGATTGATCGACGGCATGCGCGCCGACCGCGGCAAGCTACGCTCCGGCGGCGACGGCGGTTCCGACGGCATGTCCATGCAGGGCTCGCCCCCCGTGGAAGAAACCCTGGCCTTGTTCTCGGGCATCGTCAAACTCGATGCCAACGGTAGCGCCAGGGTCGACTTCCCCCTTCCCGATTTCAACGGCAGCGTACGCCTTTCGGCCGTCGCCTGGAGTGCCGGCAAGATCGGCTCGGCCGCCAAGGAGCTGATCGTCCGCGACCCAGTGACCATAACGGCATCGGCGCCACGCTTCTTGACCCTTGGCGACCGGGCACGCCTCGAACTCGCCGTGCACAATGTCGAAGGCGCGGCCGGCAGCTACAGCATCGCCGGCCAGCAGGAGGCCGCGGGCGCCGGCGCCATAGGCTTTGAGCGCACACTTGCCTTGGCTGCCGGCGAGCGCAGGCGCGAGGCCTTCGAGCTCAAGGCTTCAGAGGTCGGGCGCATCAAACTGGCCGTGCGCGTCACCGGCCCCGACGGCATCGACGTGCGGCGCCGTCTCAGCATTGACGTCAAGGTGCCGGCCGGTGACATCAAACGCCTCACCGTGGCCGCGCTCCCGCCGGGCGGCGGCAAGCTCACTTTGTCCCCGGCGTTGCTGCAGGACTTGATCCCCGCGCGCAGCAAGATCAGCCTCGCGGTCGGGCCGCTGGCGGGCTTCGACGTTCCCGGCCTGCTCGCCTCGCTCGATCGCTACCCCTACGGCTGCGCCGAGCAGACCACCAGCCGGGCCCTGCCGCTGCTCTATGTCAACGCCGTTTCCAAGCGCATCGGCTTTAACAATGATGCCGAGATCCGCGCGCGCATCGACGGGGCCATCGCCCGGGTGTTCGAAATGCAAGACAGCGCCGGCGCCTTCGGCATCTGGGGGCCGTCCGATGGCGACATCTGGCTTACGAGTTATGTCACCGACTTCCTCACGCGCGCCAGGCAGGCGGGTTACGCGGTGCGCCAACAGCCCTTCAACCGGGCGCTCGACCGTCTGCAGAACTTCATCGGCTACGCCCAGGACTTCGAAAAGGGCGGCGAGGGCCGTGCCTACGCTCTGTATGTGCTGGCCCGTAACGGCCGCGCCCCGATCGGCGAGCTCAGGTACTATGTCGACACCAAGCTCGACGCCTTTGCCACGCCGCTGGCCCAGGCGCAGCTCGCCGCCGCCCTGTCGATGCTGGGCGACCGGCCGCGGGCGGAGCGCGCGATGGCAGCCGCCCTCAAGCTGATGGACGCGCCGGACGACGCCGAGAGCCGTCGCGACTACGGCACCGGGGTGCGCGACGGGGCCGCAGTGCTGACGCTGGTGGCGGAATCGGGCGTCGCCAAGCCAGTAGTGCCGCGCCTCCTCGATGTGCTCGCCAAGGCCTACGGCCAGAAGACTTATACCTCCACGCAGGAACAGGCTTGGATGCTGCTCGCCGCGCACGCGCTCGGCGAAGAGGCCAACAGCATGACGCTTACCGTCAATGCCAAGCCGCACCAGGGTTCGCTCCTGCGCGGGCTCACTCCCGCCGAGCTCGAGGGCGATGGCGTCGTCGTCCGCAACACCAGCGATAGCAGCGTCGAGGCCGTGGTTTCGGTCGTCGGCGCCGCGCTGACGCCGGAGCCCGCCATCGCCAAGGGCTTCAGCATCGAGCGCAGCTACTACACCCTCGACGGGCGTAAGGTCGATCTCAAGAGTGCGACCGGCGGGGCGAGCGAGCTCAAGCAGAATGAGCGCCTGGTCGTGGTGCTCAAGGTCGAGGCAGAACACAAGGGCGGCCGCATCCTGCTGGTCGACCGGCTGCCCGCGGGCCTGGAAATCGAAAACCCGCGTCTGCTCGATGCCGGCGACGTCAAAACCCTGGGCTGGCTCAAAACCACCGTCAGGCCTAGCCACCTCGATTTTCGCGATGACCGCTTCGTTGCCGCCTTTGATTTCTTCGGTTCGGGCGGCACCCGCCGCGGCGGTCAGGAGGACGGCGAGGACGGCTCCGCCGCGCCGGTCTCCGGCGCGAGCGTAGCCTATCTGGTGCGGGCGGTAACGCCTGGCAGCTACGTGCATCCGGCCGCTACGGTCGAAGACATGTATCGCCCGGATCGCTTCGCGCGCACCGCAAGCGGTCAGCTGGTGGTGGTGGCCAAAGACTAGCGACAACAATGCGAGCAGAGCACGGCACACCCGAAGCACCGCGCCCTGAGGTCGGTCGGCGGCCGCGCCGGCTATCTGGCCTTAGCCTTGGTTTCGGCCTTGCTCTTGCGTTTGATATCTTGCCCGTGCGCGCGCTTGTAGGTCTGGATGTCCTCGAATTGTCCCTTCTTGTCGCGGACGGCATAAAGCTTCGTTCCCTTTGAGCTGCGATGCGTCGTTCTTTTGGCAGGCATGAGTTGCTCCCTTGGCTGACGGCCGTCCGGCATCGTAGTCGATTCTGCATCTGCCGCCAGCCGAGCCGCAACGCGCCAGCTGCAAGCCCCAGGACCGAACGTCCAGGCCGTCTGCGCTCAGCGACGCTGGGCCTGGGGCTCCTGGCCGCCGTTCCGGCCCTCCTCCTCATAGTCATAATGGCATCCCTTGCGGTTCCACCGCTCGAGGTCGCCAACGACCTTTCCGTCACGGTTCTCGATCGCAACGATCGCCTCTTGCGCGCCTATCCGAGCGCCGATGGCCGCTGGCGCCTGCCCGTCGAGCCGGCGCAGGTCGATCGGCGCTATCTCGCCATGCTGATCAACTTCGAGGACAAGCGCTTCCAACGACACCGCGGCGTCGATCCCTGGGCCGTTGGCCGCGCCGCCTGGCAGCTTGCGCGCCATCGCCGCATCGTTTCGGGCGGCTCGACGTTGACCATGCAAGTTGCGCGCCTGCTGTTGGGCGAGCACCGCCGAACCGCCGCGGGCAAGCTCCAGCAGGCCCTGTGCGCACTCAATCTTGAGCGTCGTTTCTCCAAAGACGAGATCTTGCGCCTCTACCTTCGCCTGGCGCCATTCGGGGGCAACCTTGAGGGGGTACGCGCCGCCGCACTCGCCTATTTCGGCAAGGAGCCGAAGCGGCTGTCGCTCGCCGAGGCCGCCTTGCTGGTAGCCCTGCCGCAAGCGCCGGAGCTGCGGCGCCCCGACCGCTTTCCGGCGGCCGCCAAGCGGGCGCGCAACCGCGTGCTCGCCCATGCCGCCGCCAGCCAAATCGTTCCGCTCGAGGAAGCGCGCCGTGCCATGGCCGATCCCATCCCGGTTAGCCGGCGCGAATTTCCGCTGTTGGCGGCGCATCTGGCCGATGCGGAGGTCCAGCAAGACAAGGGGCGGCTCGTGCATGTGCTGACCCTTGAGGCGAGCGCGCAGGCCAACCTCGAGCGGCTGGTCGAGGAGCACGCCGACGCCCAGCCCGCGCGCCTGTCGGCCGCCCTGATTGCGGTCGACCACACGACCGGCGAGGTGATCGCCCAGGTCGGCTCCCCCGGCTATCTCGACGCCCGCCGCTTCGGTGCCCTTGATATGACCAACGCCGTGCGCTCGCCGGGCTCGACGCTCAAGCCGCTGATCTACGGCTTGGCGTTCGAGGCTGGTCTCGCGCATCCGGAGACGCTGATCGAAGACCGGCCGTCCCGCTTCGGCGCCTACGCGCCGAAGAACTTCGACCAGGATTGGCATGGAACCGTCAGCGTCCGCATGGCGCTCGCCCAATCCCTGAACATCCCGGCAGTCAAGGTCTTGGACGCGCTCGGGCCCGGCAAGCTCTATGGCCGGCTGCAGCAGGTGGGAGCCACCCCCGTCCTGCCCAAGGGCGCCGAGCCGACGCTTGCCATTGCGCTGGGGGGCCTCGGCCTCAGGCTGTCGGACCTGGCCATGCTCTACAGCAGCCTTGCCCGCGGCGGTGAGCAGGTGCCCCTGCGCTGGCGGCGCCAAGAAGCCTCCGTGGCACCCGCCGCTGCGCCGCCACCGCGGCTGTTGTCGCCGGTCGCCGCCTGGTACGTCACCGATATTCTTCGCCATGCCCCCGCGCCCGCCAACGCCCGGCCGGGGCAGATCGCCTACAAGACGGGAACCTCCTACGGTTTTCGCGACGCCTGGGCGGTGGGCTACGACGGGCGCCATACCATCGCGGTTTGGGTCGGCCGGCCCGACGGCACCGCCACCCCCGGCCTCGCCGGACGCGTCGCGGCCGCGCCTTTGCTGTTCGACGCCTTTGCCCGCCTGTCGCCGCGCCGCGCCCCGCTGCCGCCGGCGCCAGCCGGGGCCCTGCGGCTGGCCGGCAGTGAGCTGCCGCCGCCGCTCAAGCGCTTTCGCGGCGGGGAGGATCTCGCCAGCGACGCCTACCTCGATCCGCCGGTCCAGATCGCCTTCCCACCGGATCGGGCCGAACTCGCCTTCGACGACATCGACAACGGCGCCTTCACGGTCAAGGCCCAGGGTGGGGCGCTACCCCTGCTGTGGCTGCTCGACGGCGTACCGGTCGAATCGGCGGTCGGCAAACGCGATGCGGAGCTTGCCCTCAACGGTCGGGGGTTTTTCACCCTCACCGTTATCGACGCCAAGGGGCGTGACGATCGTGTTATCATACGCATAAAGTGAGCTTGCCGGTCATGGCCGCCCAACATCGGCCGTACCGGTGGGGGTTGATGCGGCATGGCATCCCGCGGCGCTCCTTGGCTCTGCGCAATCGCCCTTGCGGCGATGCCCCTGCTGCTTGCCTGCAATTCCCAAGATGCGGCGCTGCCGACCCTCGGCGTTGACCTCAACGCCACCTCCGTGTCGGGCCTATCCGCCGGCGCCTACATGGCGGGCCAGTTCCAAATTGCGCACTCGCGCATGGTGGTTGGCGCCGGTATCGTTGCCGGTGGCCCCTACGGCTGCGCCGAAAGCGCCTATGCCGATGCCATGCCGGGGCCGGGCGCAGCCTTCATCAACCTGTCGAAGGCCATGAACGGATGCATGCTCGATGCCATGCAATCGTGGGGCGTGCCGGATCCTGCCCGCCTGGCGGAGCGGGCCCGCAGCCTGGCCCTGAAGGAGCGCATCGATGCCATCGAGGGGCTGGCTGAGGATCGCGTCTATCTGTTCAGCGGTACCAACGACCGTACCGTGCTGCCGTCGATCGTGCGGGCGGCTGCTCAACTCTACGAGCAGCTCGGCATTCCGCCGGCCAACATCAAGTTGGTCGCCGATCTTCCTGCCGGCCACGCCTTCCTGACCAAGGCTAGCGGCATTGCCTGCGGCCGCACGGCCGATCCCTATATCAGCAATTGCAATTACGACCAGGCCGGCGCCGTGCTTGAGCAGATCTACGGACCGTTGCGGCCGAGGGTTGCCGCACCCGCAGGCGAGTTCATCGTCTTCGATCAGCGCGAGTTCACGCGCGACCTGCCGAGCCACGGGCTCGGCAGCAGTGGTGTCGCCTATGTGCCGCCCGATTGCCGCGCCAGCCAAGGCTGCCGGGTGCACGTGATCTTCCATGGTTGCAACCAGCATCGCGAAAAGGTTGGCGATGTCTTTATCAAGGAAACTGGCTTTCCCGCCTGGGCCGACGCCAACCAGCTGGTGCTGCTTTATCCGCAAGTTACCACCACCACGGTCAATCCCCAGGCCTGCTGGGATTGGTGGGGCTACACGGGACGCGATTATCTGACGCGCAATGGTCCGCAAATCGAGGCGGTGCGGCGCATGCTGGATCGGCTTTCCGGCCACGCCACCGTCAGCCGCAGCTAGTCGCCTAATCGGCCATGCCCCAGGACCTTGTCGGCAGGGGGTGGTGCATTTGCCCTGCCGTGACGGCTCGCCGCTCGCCCGCCCTGCCAAGGAGACGGTGGCCTTTGCCAGCCTTCTGTTGCATGCTCAAAGGGGAACTTCAGCCACCGCAACATTTGGTGCCACCACATTTGGTACCACAACATTTGGGACCTTCAGCGCATGCTTGCCCCTCGGGACAAACTCACCATCTGCTTTGCCCACGCCGCCTATCGCATGGCCGAGCAGTTCGCCCGGCGCAGTACGGATATCGCCCACTTTCAAGTGCACTCGCTTGAGGAGTTCAGGGCACGCATTCCGGAGGCGCACGTGGTGGTCGTCTCCATGATGTGGCGCAACGACTTGGCCGAGATCGCAAGCAAGCTGCAATTTATCCAGTCGATCAGCGCCGGTCTCGACCAGTATGATCGTGAACTGCTCGGCCGGCGCGGCATTCGCTTGGCGAGCGCGGCCGGGGTCAATGCCGAAGCGGTCGCTCAGCACGCGATGGCGTTGATCCTGGCGTTGAAGCGGCAGCTACATACCGGTCGCGACAACCAGGCCGCCAAGCTGTGGCGCGGCATGATTTCCGACATCGGCGCGCGCGAGGATCAGCTCAACGGCAAAACCTTATTGATCGTCGGCATTGGCCGTATTGGTTCGGGGCTGGCACGGCTGGCGCAGGCTTTCGAAATGCGCATTATCGCCACCCGGCGCGATCCGAGCGCTGGCGCGCAGGGCGCGCACGCCGTCTATGCGCAGGATCGGTTGCCCGAGCTTCTACCGCAGGCCGACATCGTCGCGCTCACCTGTCCGCTCACGCCGGAAACCGAGAACCTGATCGACGCCAAGGCAATCAGTTTGTTGAAGCCGTCGGCAACCCTGATCAATGTCGCGCGCGGCCGTGTGGTCGACGAACAGGCCTTGATTGAGGCGCTGCAACAGCGCCGCCTGGCCGCCGCCGGGCTTGACGTGACCCGGGAGGAACCGCTGCCGGCCGCTTCGCCGCTTTGGAGCATGCCGAACGTGCTCATTACGCCTCATACGGCGGGCGAGACGCAGCGCTACGAGGATGCCGTCATCGATATCCTGCTGGAAAACCTCGAGCGCATGTGGCGGGGCGAGTCGAGCCTGCGCAACCAGGCCATTTGAGGACGCGCCGCCCAATACGCGGGCGGAGCAGGTGTGGCGGTTGCGGCCGTGCCCTGGGTTCGCTCGGGATCGACGGCTGCCGCTTAGACTGCTTGCGCAGTTGACAGCACGGTCGGTCCTTCCCGAGTATTGCAGGTATAGCAAACCGACAGGGGTGGGCGCGCACATGGATCTCGATCTCAAGGGCAAGACGGCCATTGTCACGGGTGGTAGCCGCGGCATCGGCAAGGCCATCGCGCTGGGGCTGGCGCAGGAGGGAGCCAACGTCGCCATCGTTGCCCGCGATCGCGGCGCCCTCGATGCGGCGCGCGCCGAGATCGCCGGCGCTGGCGTGAAGGTCGAGGCCTACAGCGCCGACACCGGCGACGACGCCGCCGTGCGGA
Source organism: Hyphomicrobiaceae bacterium (assembly GCA_035714005.1). Lineage (GTDB taxonomy): Bacteria > Pseudomonadota > Alphaproteobacteria > Rhizobiales > Hyphomicrobiaceae > AWTP1-13. Next base: position 666 of record DASTMQ010000257.1, on the reverse strand, counting down.
CAATGGTTGCCGAGGCTGTTTCCGCCTTCGGCCGCATCGATATTCTGGTCAACTGCGCCGCCCAGCCGGGCGGGCAGGGAAAGCCACCTGCCCTGGGCGAGATCACCAACGAGCTTTTTTGGGCCGACATGAACATCAAGGTGATGGGGTATTTGCGGATGTCGCGCGAAGTCGCCCCGCACATGATCAAAGCCGGTGCGGGCCGGATCATTCATGTCAGCGGCCTCGCCGCCCGCTCGACGGGTACCATTATCGGCTCGATGCGCAACGTGTCGGTGGCGGCGTTGACCAAGAACATGGCCGATGAGCTCGGTCCCCACGGGATTTCCGTGGTTTGCGTCCACCCTGGCCTGACGCGTACCGAAAAAACACCGGGTGTGATCGCCGCTCAAGCCAAAGCGCAAAGCGTTTCCGAAAAAGACATTGAGACCCGCATGGCGGGTCGCAACCTGGTTCGCAAGATCATTACGGCCGAGGAGGTCGCCAACGTCGTGATCTTCCTTGCCTCACCCAAAGCCATCGCCGTCAACGGCGATGCGATCGGCGCCGGCGGCGGCGCGCCGGGCGTGATCCACTACTGAACTCAGCCTCGGCCTATGCCGGCGCCTTCTTTGTGCCCGCCTCCGAGGAGGGCCGTGCTCCGCCGAGGCCGCGGGCGGGACCCTG
>DASTMQ010000256.1:0-5157 GCA_035714005.1 Hyphomicrobiaceae bacterium | reverse complement strand
CATGAGTTGATTGTCCGCTCCTGACCCGGCCGAAGCGGTGTGTGTGCCGTTTCGGCCAAGCAATTCCCTTGAGCTTGCCCCATGGTCCTGAACAGCCCGCAGCGCGAGATGGCCCATGCGATCGAGGTGTTCGTGCGCGGCCACAGCGCGGGCAAGAGCCGCACCTTTCCCTATGAAGCGTGCCGTATTCGTTCGCTATGGGTCATGCGCGATGCACCGCGCAAGAACCCACGCGACTATCGCAAGGAGGAATGGATTGCCTACCATGTGGATGCAAAGCCGGTAGACGCGGTGGCGCGGTGCCACAGCCGCGGGCGCTTTTTTGTCGGCGTGATGGTTGAGACGGGCGCCTCCGACGAACCAACCCGAACCGCCTACCGGGCGCTCGGTTACCGGCTGCTGGCCACCGAGGGGTTTTTCGTGCAGCGGTTGCAGCGGATCCCCAAGGTCCCCTTGCCTTTGTCGATCGAACGCGTGCGCACGCCCGAGCTGGCGTCGCGCTTGGCACAGGCGACGCGTTCGCGTCCGATGCTGCCGAGCCTGCTCGGCAACGACGCCCCCTTGCGTCAGTATGTGGCGCTCGCCGGGCAGGACATCGTCGGCCGTGTCCTGAGTGTGGATGCGGTTGGGGCGACATGGTGCGCAGACATGTACGTCGACCCTCGCTACCGGCGACGCGGGATCGGGCGGGCGCTGTTGTGCCGAATGTTGCGTGACGATCGCGCCCGTGGCGCGACATGTTCCGTGCTGACGGCGAGCCACGTCGGGGCGCTGCTCTACCCGCGCGTGGGCTACGCGCGGATCGGTACGCTTTTGCTGTTCGCTCCAGGCAAGGGCTAGGGCCTGCGCCGACCGTTGCCCTGCGCGAGGGCTCACGCCCCGACACCGCTCAGCCTTTAATCGTTCCACGCGTTGGCCTCGATCGACTGGCGCTGCTCGGCAAGACACATCCCGCGCGGCGCAGATCCCGGCCAACGCGCCGGCCCTGATCATCGCCCATCATCGCCCATCATCGCCCATGGCGGCGACCCAAGTGCCCAGCGCCCGCAGCGTCGATTTAAAGCCAAACCCGCGCCGGACCGCAGGCACCCAATACGCCCGCTCAATCGCCAAACCCACTGGGAGGTTCAGATCTTCTTGCCCTGGCGCGGGGCGGATGCTTTCATGCCCCATGGTTGTATACAGTCGACGAGACCCTCCCGTTCAGGCCATCGCCCGCGTGACGCTCGCCGATCGCGTTTTCGATGAGATCGTCGAGGCGATCGTGCAGGGGCGCATCGCGCCCGGCGAAACCATCAACGAAGTCAACCTTTCCGCGCGGCTGGGGGTCAGCCGGGCCCCGCTGCGCGAAGCCATTTTTCGCCTGGAAGCAAAGGGCCTGATCCATCGTGTCCCCCATCTCGGGGCACGCGTCGTCGAGCTTCAGCCGCGCGATCTTGAGGAGCTCTTCCTGATCCGTGAGGGCCTCGAAGGTATGGCGGCGCGGTTGGCGGCCGTCGCCATGTCCGACACCGATTTGGATGCCCTCGAACAGGGCCTGGCGGCGCATCGCCGGCAACCCGACGTCGCAAGCAACACGGCCTATTACCAGGCCGGCGGCGACCAGGATTTCCATTTCCGAATTGCCAGCGGCTCCAACAATCGACGTCTGTTCCGGCTGCTGTGTGAAGATATGTACAGCCTGATGCGCGTTTATCGCTTCCGCGGCAGCGCCACGCCGGGGCGCGCGCGCCAGGCCTACAAGGAGCATCTGGACGTTCTGGCCGCACTGCGGCGTCGCGACGGCGATGCGGCGGAGGCGGCCATGCGCAAGCACATACGCCTTTCCTGGTCCAACACCGCAGCACGGCTCAAGGCCGCCGGCAGTTCCTCCCGAGATCTCAGCCCATGACGCGCAACCCGACACGCCTCAAATCCATCCTGGCGCGACGCCAGGCCACGCTGGCACCCGGTGCCGCCAACGCATTGTTTGCGCGCGTGATCGAGGATCTGGGCTTCGAGCTTGCCTATGTCTCCGGCGCCGGCATTGCCAACATGCAGTTGGGCGTGCCGGACATCGGACTGACCACGTTGACCGAGATCGCCGACACCGTTGCCGCCATCGCCGATGTGGTGGCGCTGCCCCTGCTGGTCGATGCCGACACGGGCTTCGGCAATGCGCTCAACATGCGCCGCACCGTGCGCATGCTCGAGCGTGCCGGCGCGGCCGGCGTCCAGATCGAGGACCAGGTCTTTCCCAAAAAGTGCGGGCACTTTTCCGGCAAAGCGGTGATCCCGCTTGCGGAAATGGTGCAAAGGATCAAAGCTGCCGTGGATTGTCGTCATGACCAAGATTTCCAGATCGTCGCGCGCACGGATGCTCGCGCAATCGAAGGGCTCGACGCCGCGATCGCGCGTGCGCATGCCTTTATCGCGGCCGGCGCCGACGCAACCTTCGTCGAAGCGCCCCTCGACGAGGCGGAACTCGCCCGCATCGCCCACGAGCTGGCGGTCCCGCAGCTCGCCAACATTGTCTTTGGTGGCATGACCCCGGACGTCGGTCAGGGCAAACTGGCGCAGATGGGCTTTGGCCTCGTGCTCTATGCCAACGCCGCGCTGCAGGCCGCGCTCAAGGCGTCGCACGACGTGCTCTTGGCCCTGAAGCGCGACGGCTCTTTACACGCCGTCGCCGATAAACTGGCAAGCTTCAGCGAGCGCCAGCGCACCGTGGCAAAGGCCGCCTACGACGCCCTCGAGAAACGCTACGCCGTCGGCCCGGTCGATTGAGGCGCCAAAGGGGGAGGCCGCCGATGCATATCGCCAAGCAGCCATGGGACGGCATACTTTCGTGCGGCCGCCGGCGTGGGCCGACGCACCGGTCTTGGGACCCGGTCGGCCATCCTGATCATCTCAAACTCACGCAGCAACCGACACTGCAAGGGAGGAGCCACATGACCATGTCAAGCACGCTCACAAACCGCCGCACGGCACTCTCGGCCGGGGCGGCCGCGGTGCTGCTGATGACACTCTCCGGCGCCGCGCCGGCACAGGCACCGGCGACCTATAAGTTCGGCCTCGCCATGCCCTTGTCCGGCTCGCAGGCGCTTTATGGCGCCGATCAAGTAAAGGCTGCGCAGTGGGCCGTCGACGCCATCAACGCCAAGGGCGGCATCAACGGCAAGAAGCTGGAGATGATCGCGCTCGACACACAGGCCGATCCGCAAGTCGGCATCAATGCGGTCAATCGACTGGTCAGCGTCGAAAAGGTACCGGTCTTCATCACGGCCTGGTCGTCGGTGGTGCGCGCCGTTGCACCCATCGCCAATGACAACAAGGTCGTCGAGTTGTCGATCGGTGCCAACTCACCGGATATCGCCAAGCTCGGAGACTACGTTTACACGACGTTTCCTCTCGCTGACGTCGACGTGGCCGCGCTCGCCCGTTACTCGGTCGAGAAGCTCGGGAAGAAAAAGGCGGCGGTGCTCTATATCAACAACGACACCGGTATCGTCGCCAGCAAGGTCTACCGCGACACCTTCAGCAAAGCCGGCGGTGAGATTGTTGCCTATGAGGCCTACGATCCCAAGGCGACCGACTTCACCGGTGCCTTGCTCAAGGTGCGCTCGGCGCAGCCAGACATCATTCACCTGCATGGCCTCGTCGGAGACATGCCGCAGGTGGCCGCGCAGATGCGCCAATTGGGTCTCAATCAGCCGATCACCTCCTATTCCGGACTTTATAACCCGAAAGTGATCGAGCAACTCGGTCAGGCCGCCGAGGGCATCATTGCCACCTCCTTGGCGCCGGGCGTCGGCGATCTGCCGGCCGTCGCCGAATACGTCGAACGTTGGAGGAAAGAGGAAAAGCGCGAGCCCAACGGCCTGCCCTACACCCAGTACCTGCACGATGCACCCTATATGGTGGCCGCGATCCTGACCTCGATGGACAAAAAAGGACTGGCCCCAACCGGAGAAAACTTCCGCAAAGAAATGCTGGTGCTGGCGACCTTCGATCTTCCCTTGACCGGCCCGGTGAGCGTCTCTGATAGCCATACGGTGTCGAAGCCCGTCTACCTCGTCGAAGTCAAGGGCGGCAAGTGGACGGCCAAAGATGTCGCCAAGTGAGGGCACTGGCATCCGGCCGCAAGGCCCAATTGCCGAGGTCTCGGTCGCGGCGAGGCCCGGCATTGGCGGCCTGCCGGCGTGGCGGTGACAACGGCCTTGGCGCTCGCGGCGGCCCGGCAGCCAAGGCCGTCCGCGCGCCAGAGCGACAGGTAGGCGCATGTTCAATCTGACAACCCTGGCGCAAATCCTTTGGACCTCGCTCGCGACCAGCAGCTATGCGGTGATGTTCGCCGTGGCCTTCGCTTTGGTGTTGAAGGTCAATGGCGTTTTCAATTTCGCGCAAGCGGGATTGATGACCATCGCCTTCTATACGGCTCACGGCGTGATCGCCGGCCTGGCGCTCGGGGGTGCCGCCGCCTTTAGCCTTGCGCTTGCCGCCACCCTGGCCGGCGCCTGGGTGTTGGAGAAATTTGGCTTTGCCACGCTGCGGCGCAACAACGCCTCGCCCATGTTCGTGTTCATTTTCACCATCGTCGCCTCCGAGTTTATCGCCTATATCGCCATGCTTCTGTTCGGCACCTGGCCGAAAACGATTTTCCCGCAGTTGTTCTGGCCCGTGCAGCTGATCGGCGACATCGCCATCAGTGCCTGGGATCTACCGGCCATCGCCGCCACGCTTGTGATGCTGGTCGCGCTGTGGCTGTTTTTGCGCTTTACGCGCTGGGGTCAGTTCATGGTGGCCGTCGCCGACAATGCCGGCCTCGCCGAGTTGTATGGCATCAACCGCCGCCAGGTGTACCTGCTGACCATGCTGATCGCGGCCGCGTTCATGGCGACCGGCATGTTTCTTTACGGCACGCGCGCCCAGGTGCAGCCGCTGACCAGCCTGGAGATGATGCTGTTTGCGACGCTGGCGACGATCCTTGGCGGCATCGGCCGCATCTGGGGTGCGGCGTTGGCAGCGCTCCTGCTCGGCATCGTGCAGAATTCGAGCATCCTCGTGATCCCGTCGGAATGGCAGGGGTTCTTGCTCTACGTGGTGCTGTTCGTGACCATCATCTTCTTTCCTCAGGGTATCCGACTGCCCGCACCTATCAGGAGGCTTGCACGCTGA
>DASTMQ010000255.1:0-8594 GCA_035714005.1 Hyphomicrobiaceae bacterium | reverse complement strand
GGAAAATGCGGGTTGCGGTTGAGGCGGCGCTCGATAGGTTCGGGCCACTGTGCAACGATTGCACAGATCCACGACGAACTTGGCCTCGGTTGGATCATGGCCTTACCGAGGCCCTTTCGTTTTTTTGCCGCCACAATTGGTATCGGGCTCGTGCGCACGGCAAGGCACTGCTCATGGTGGCGGCCGCAATGACCGCTTTTGTGCACAAGGCGGGCATGCTCGCATGGAGCGAGCCAGTCACCTTTTTGGTTGTCACGCCGACGTCAAGAAACAAAGCGACCGCCAAAACCCGCCCGCGCCGGCGCTGGCCCGAGCCAGCAACGGCGACCGCCGGCCATCTGCTCCGCCGGCGAGCCGGGCGAACTTCGACCGGCCCATTGACGAGGAGGCATCCTTCTGATGCGGGGGATGAGAATGGATTTCGATAGGGAACACGAGTCATGAACGGCTGAGGACACCACGGCGCGTGGCATCGCGGATTGAGCCCGCATGGTTAGAACGCACTGACCAAGGAGCCCCTTCGATGTTTAGTTCGTGGTAGGTCGGGATCGTCTAGACGCCTGCCTCTTGAGCTCATTGTAGGTCTGAGAGGTCTCACGGTACTGAAGCGCCATTTGATTTAGCGCAGCCTTCTTCAGGACTTCCACATCCCGGCTGTCTTCGCTGGCAATCGAGAGTAGCGCCGTGGCGAGCTTGTAGCGCGCATTTTCGATCTCCGCGGGGTCGTTTCCGAAATGGCCGGCGATATTCAGCCAGGCGGCATCGAAGGCCTGGTTGATCGCTTTCAGGGCATCCGGTCCGAACGATGCACCATCGATGAGCTGACGAGCGTGCATGGCCGCCCCCAATCTGCCGGCCCCGCCTCATGGATGCCTATTGGGCACCCCGCTGCCGGCACATTGTACTCCTTGCAAGCGCCCGCTGCCTACGATGCTCTGTGCGCGCTTTCGCACCAATCGCATTTATTTGACGTGGTGGCCTAGATCTACAGCAGAGTTCAGTTGCCGCAAGAACAAGGAGATGGCCAGCCTCAATTGAGGATGGCGGTGATTGAGGGTAAAGCGGACCGGTTTCAAACCGCTGTTGATGGCCGCCCCTGACCTAATGCATGGACCGGCTGCTTTTCGCAACAGGGTTGGCGCAGGCGTCAGAAGTCGCTGATTGGTATCCGGCCGTTGATCGGCTCGCTGGCCGTGGCCTCGATGGGGAATACGCGCGCGCCTTTGGTCTCATTAGCGGTCAGGTTGCCAAGCAACCCGCGGTCATTTTCGTTCGACCGTTGTCTGTGCGAACCTCTGCCAAAGGGACTGCACATCGGCGTGGTAACCAACGGTCACTGCTTCCGCAAATGCGCGGCCCTCCAGAATCGCATTCATCATGCGGTCAAAGGCTGGCCCATCTGATTCTCGAAGGTAGTTCACGAACATGCCGGCCTGTCGGTAGGCTAGCACAATCGGATACCAAGGCACCGTCTTTGCAGGTTCTTTTGCCAACGGAATGCCGACCAAGTTTTGCAGGCTTCCGGTGTCGTTGATAATGATTAGCTCTCCACGCTCAATTGCCGCTCGCGCGTCCTCTTCGCTGACCAATTCGGCGCCACCACCCCCCGACACCATGACCGCCAAGCCTTCCTTGAACCAATTCGGCAGACGGACGTATGCGATGCCGCCGATCCAGCCCTGGAGGTGAGCGTGAGACAGTTCGTGCGTGAGGATCGCAGGAAGGCGCTGGCGTTGCCTCGCGTAGAGAACCGGTGACAGGTTCACTCGACCGACGAACGTGACGCCGACGGGCCGGGAGGAGCCTTGCCCATTTGCAGCTTCATACGCCTCCGGCGTCACATATACGCCAACGGGCACTGGATACGCGAAGTGTCGACCATGCACTGCTTCGATCCGTGCCATGGCCGACGGCAGTAAAGCTGCGACGACGCGCGCATAGTCCTCAGCGCCTTGTTGATAGTGGACCTGGCGATTGTCAGGGAGCGCCGGCAAGCGATCGGGCACATTCCACAAGCCCGAAGCGATGTGGCGTAGTGTTGGCACTGCAGCAGTCGCCCCGGCCGCCACCCCGACCAACGCCAGCGGCGCTCCGACTATCAGCCAGATGATGCGGCGGCGCATGGGCTTCGGCAGTTAGCGTCCGCCAGCACCAGCGTGGCTCGGCGCCCGTTTGGCCGGAAGCGCCCATGCCACTAAAGTTGCAAGGGGGCCAAAGAAAGCAGCAAACCATATCCACGCCCGCATTGACCGTCCGCGGCTAGCCGCGTCCGGCCGGCCATCAACATCAAGATCAACCAGATAACTGTGATGCTTACCGCGGTCATGGCCAGCTCCCTTGTGACTAGCCTGTCACCTTATAGCACAATGCTTGTGTACGGCATCCGCTCGGAGGTCCGCCGACGCCGCATTTGGCGACCCGGCCCTCAATCCACTATGCGGTTTTGTATTCGGCCATCTGCAGGACCGCGCGGGTCAGGACACTGTCGGGGACCCTAAGCTGATCCAAAATCGTGTAGTGATTCGTATTGGGGATCGGAACCAAATCGCCCGGAAGATGAGCCTGCGACCGGTAACCGTGGTAATCACGACTGCTAGCAATCATCGCCGGCAACTCGCCAGTGCCGTAGGCAATGGCAAGCGGCTTGTTGGCGCTCTGCCGGCGCATGGGCGACAAGGTTTCAATCTCCTTTTCGGTCAACTTGACCTTGTCGTTGACATGCGGGGAGTCGCGAAGTGCAGCGAGATCGAAAACTCCCGAGATGGACAAGCCCGCCGCCACCTTCGGATGATCCAATATAAAGGCTGTGAGATGCCCGCCGGCCGACCAGCCCGTCACTATGATGGGGCCCGTGATTCCATGCTCTGCACTATTTGCGTTGAGCCAGTCGAATGCTGTTCTCACCTCATTAGTGATCTGAGTCAAACTCGCCTGCGGCGCCAGCGTATATCCGGGCAGTGCAGCTGACCAGCCGCGGGCCAACGGACCTTCTGCGAGGAAGGCAAATACTTCCTTGCTGTTGCGCTGCCAATAACCGCCATGAATGTGAACGAAGCACGGTGCCTTAGGGTCGGTGGCGGGATAGAGGTCCCACTTGGTCCGCTCGCCTGGAGCATAGGGCAGATCGAGATGTTTTGAGCGCTGCTCGCGCAGAGCTTTGGATGCTGCAATCCAACTTTCGGTTTTGGTCCGAGCGTAGTCGAGTCCGACATGCTCACCATTGTTATAAGCCAAATTGCGGGCCTCGAGCGACATGGTCATCCAGTCCATGCCTGCTGCCGGACATTCCTTCCCCCACGCCACATTGGGAGTTGCGACACTAGCCGCAGTCGCAGTCACAAAAGCGCGACGACTGATCATTGCCAAACGAACCTCCCTGATTTGGCGAACTTGGTGACGATCTAGCCAGTCGCCGATCGTTGCGGAAGCATGTGCTGCTTGGTGCTGTTTGGCAAGGCATTCGGCCGCTTCCCTGACCTATACCAAACTGGTGCCAATGCGCTCGTGCGCGCGCCTCATGGGTTCGGTGTGGTGCCTAAGCCGCCAACCTCGCGATTGGGCATGGTGCACGCCCATTGTCTTGGCAATCGAATGGTAGCTTTCGCCGCCAGCTGTGGCGGCGCAGATGGTCTCACTTGCGCCGCCAGCTGGCACTGTCGCAGCTGCGAGTTGGGCCGGGCATCCCTCGTCGGCTATGGCGATGTGCGGTCAGCACGCGCTACACCCGCCCGGAGATGTCGTCCCAATCCAGACCTCTGGTTGGCGTGATTCTACTCCGCGTTATCTGGCCTCTGCTGCTGATGCCGCGTAGACCACATACCGGCTCCAGGGCTGCCACCGCGGGCCGCCTTCTCTCACCCTGCGAAAGCAGCGGGAGTTCCGCAACAAATCCTCAAATTGTGGGTATATATATATAATAAAAGCTTCGCGCGGCGTTGCGCTCAGCGACGCCTCCAAATTGGCAACTACGCTCCCAACGGTCTCCCGCCCGAAAGGATCGGCGAGGAACAGCACAACCGGCTCTTCGCCATAGACGTAATCGACGACATTCATGCAATGCAGATGGAATGCCGTGCACTGCTGGGATGCAGGGCGGTACCGCTTGATGTTTTCTTCTGCGACGCGGTGCAAATGAGGTGAGAGTTCGACGCCGACAATCTTCGCAAACGGGAACTCCGACGCTACAAGCAACGCCCGCCCTTTACCTGATCCCATATCAACAAACGCGAACGTATTCGACTGCAACGGAATAGAGTTGAGGATTTCGTAGATGAGCGAAGCCGTCGTCGCCGTGTAAAAGTGGGTCGCTGGCTTTTGGTCACGCCCAAAGAAAGGCGCCGCCGTATCCGTGTCGAAACGTGTATCAAAGGCTTCAGCCCGCTCCTCAAGGTATGATCTGACGTACTCGAACAGATAGAGGACGGGCCCAAACAGCGGGCCATTGAGGTCCAACCACCCTTGGAACACCTCGATGCCCTCCTGATGGATATCCGTGCCGCGTCGGCTTTACTCGTGACGGCACGCCGACGCCATCCGCAGGCTGCTGGCGCACCCAGCGGACACCGCCAACCGAAGCTGCACAACGTCCCGGCTGCGTTAGTGCTCGGAGTTCAAGCCATCGGTGTGGAGAGCGACAACCACCTCGGTGGGCTCTGGTTCGTGCGGTTCCAGGCCGGTCTTATTTGCATCGCGCCAGCTGGCAACTTTGACGACCCGTGCGGCGATCTCTCCTTCCTCTGCGCCTCCCGTCGGTTCCACGATATTGAGGCCGCTGTTGTCGAGAAAGAACGTATGGTCCCCAAAGATCTGGCTCAAGTCGGGAAGTGCTGGATGATCATCAGGAAGCACCTGAGCATTGAATTGACTGAGGGTCTGTTCGACCCATGCGGACGTAAGTCTCATCTGACAAATTCCTTTCTTTTAGGGCAGGCCCAAAATGCAAAAGCCCCGCCTGCGATTGCTCGCACGGGGCCTCCCACCCTAGCCGGTGGTAGCTAGCGGCCAGTTGCCGATAGTGGCCCTGACCTAATGCATCTCACTACAATGTCAAGGCGCGGCACTGCGGTGAATCTTGCTCGTTTCTTGCAAGCAACCGTAAGCGTCGCGGATTATCGAGGGTGTTTCTGTACACGCACATTGCTGCAAGTGCTCAGGTCCGGAAGTGACACCCCCGGGGCCGCCGGGACCTCAGAGCCGCGTCCGCCCTTCATGGCAGCGCGGTGAAGCCGGCCTCGGCCGCTTAGGTTTTCACGGGGGGCATATCGCATGCGAGACGGCGGTAATGGGTAGCGCCGAGGATGGCTGCGCCCTTCCGCTGGGCGCGGCTTTGGTCGAACGATCGGCGCTTCACTCGCGCATTGGCGTCACCGTTTTGCGGGGTTTGAGGGCTCGGCATCTGACCGGTTCACACCGGCGCTCGGCGGCGTGCGCCACCACAGCACCGCCAGCAGCAGCATGGCCACCAAGCCTTCGCAGCCCATCACTTTCATGGCCGTGACGGAGCCGAGCCGCTCGAACAACAGCCCGGCGTGCCAATGGCCGAGCATCGAGGAGCCGATAAAGATCGACAGCAGCCCCGTGGCCCGGCCGCGCATGTGGGGCGGCGCGATGTTGTAGACCAGCGCGTATTGGGTCGATGAAAATGCCGCCGCGGCAACGCCGATCATCAGCAGGATGACGACGGCGGACCCGACGGTCAGGTTGAGTGCCAATGCCAGCATCAGCGCGAGGCAGGCCAGCGGGCCGAGGTAGTAAAAGCGAAAAAGTGTGCGTGGCGCTGCCAACAACCCAACGGCCATCGCGCCAATGGTGCCGCCGAGCCCGTCGCAGGCCGACAGGGCGCCGACCAGGACCGGGGTGAGGGCGAAATCCTTCTGCCCTATGACCGGGACCATGCCGATGAATGGCCAGCACCAGAGGTTGTAGACGAGCGTCACGCCCATGATGATCTGGAAGCGCCGATCGAGCACCAGCTGCCGCGGCGGCAGCAGGAAACCCAATCGGTTGCGCGCCGCAGGTGCGATGGCCGGGGTCTGGGCATAGACGGTGACGCGCGCTGCCATGGCGAGGCAAACGAGGTAGCTCGACGCGATCAAGGCATAGATGCCGCTAATTCCCAGCACCTGGTAGGTGGCGCCGCCAAGCAGCGGTCCAAGCGCCCGCGTCGCATACATCGTGGCATTGTCAAATCCCAGAGCGGCGGGCACCCTTTCGACCGGGACCGCGTCGACCAGGAGGCGGCGGCGTACCGGCATGTCGGTGGTCCAGAAGGCTCCCGACACCATCACGATTGCCGCCGCCGCCGCGTAGGTGGCGGCGCCGGTGGCCGTGACCAGGAGCATCGTTGCCGACGCCAGCACCATGATCGCAAAACCCGCCACCAGCAGATGCTTGCGGTCGATCGCATCCGCCACGGCTCCCACCAGGAAGCCGAGCAGCACATAGGGGACCATGCGCAGCACGGCGAGGAGAGCCACCAGCTCGGGAGACCGCGTCAGCTCGAAGGCGAAGATGGCGACCGCGACAAATTCAAGCCAACGCGCAAGCCCGGTCAGGCCGCCGATCGCCCACAGGCGGCGGTAGTCGGCTCCAGCAAATAGGAGGCGGGTGTCGGCGGGCTTCAGCAATGGGAGATGGAAAACGGCTGGGGGTGGGGCGGCGGCAACCGCTCAAGCGTAGCGCAGAGCTGCGCCCATGACGATCCCATTGGCGGGCGCTGTCAACGAAAAAAGCTGGCACCGGCCATGGCTTTGGCGGCCGAAAACGGCGGCTTGCGCGGCCTGCGCCTCGCCGGCTACCGGCGCCGCCATCGCACGCGCCGGTCGCTCCATCCCGGAGCGCGCGCGGCCCATGGGCGCCGGCTCCAGGCCGCCGCTTCGTCGCCCCGGTAGGCGGAACGGTAGCCCCAAGGGGAAAGGGCAAAGCGATAGGCGGGGGAGGCGCAAGCGTAGTCGTATAAGTATCCGCCATGGCACCAGGCCAAGGCAGAATGCGGGCTCGCGGCCATCAAGAGCACGGCGCAGGCAACCCCCAAGCCGAGAACAACCAGTTTGCGCATGAGCAGCACTCCGTCGCGGGCAATCAGCGCCTCGGATACAGGTTACCGCGACGAAGCGCGGAAAACTCAAGGGCGCGCCATCCTAAAGCAGACATCGCCCGCCTTGTAGGGCCGCTTGCGTCGGGTCGGCAAAGCGGTTAACGCCCAAATCGGCCGTGCCCGCCGCCCCCTTCCCCGCGCTCCGCTTCGCGCGACTTTTCCGGCTTTGAAGTGGCCGCCCAAGCGGCCCGGCGCCCCATTGGCTCCGCCGACGCGCGCGCCGAGTAAACCAGCACCAGGGCGATGCTGAGCCGGGTTGGCTATGGTTGCCGGCCCTGCCATGGCCTTGCCTGCCGCTGGCGCGGCTCTCCTAGCAGGAAAGCCGCGGCGCGATCCCGTCCTCGGGCGTGGCCTCGTTGTGATAGCGGCGGATGCGGGCCCAATAGAGTGCACCCTGGCACATCGGACAGGGCGTCGCCGTCGAATACACATCGCAGTCGGAGAGGTCGCGTCTGTTGAGGCGCCGTGCGGCATCGCGCACCGCTAGCAGCTCGGCGTGAGCGGTGGGATCGCTCTGCAAGACCACATAGTTCCTGCCTTCGCCCACAATTGCGCCCTCGCGTACGACCACGGCGCCATAGGCCTGATCCCCCTCCTTCACCGCTTGGTCTCTGAGAGCCCTGGCGCGCGCCAGGAACGCCGCCTTGGTCTGCTCGCGCGGCTGCACGATCGGGGGGAGCGCGCTCGACGTCTGCGCCGCGACAGACCGAACCTGCACAAGTTCGGCGGTGGGCACCACGAGCAGCGCGGAGAGAACGGTGCGACGGTTAGATGGGTGAGACGCCATGAGAGCCTCGCGGGATTTGGGCCACCCGTGCCTTGGTCGCGCGGCGGCTGGCAAACGTTAGATGCTTTCGCGGGGCCGGTCGATACCGGCCGTGTGTAGGGTTCGCAGCGCGGGGCCTTCGACCCGCTCCGGATCGGCCCACACCTCGGGCTGCACCGCGGGGCGCGGCTGGCTGACGCTCGGCGCCGATCGCCCGGCCCTCAGACGTAGCGCGCCACGGCGCGACTTAAGCCGTCGCGAAAACGATAGTAGGCGCCGATTGCCGGCAGCGCCCAGTTTGGACTGCCGTTGTAGAGCGGAAAATCCGGAAATTCCGCAAGCTCGAAGCCGCACGTGGCGTTGGCGCCGCCGACAATGCGCCGCGCGGTCTGGTGGCCGAGGTAGGTCATCATGGCGACACCGCTGCCGTTGCAACCCAGCGCATAATGCATGCCATCCATGACACCGGTATGCGGCAGCGCATCCCAGGTGAAAGCAACGTTGCCGGTCCAGGCGTGGGTGACGCGGATCCCTCGCAGCTGCGGAAAGCGATCCGTCATAAACCGGTGCAGGATCGGCGCGCTGAGCGCGGGCGTTACCGGCGTGAAGCGCGCGCGTCCGCCGAAGATCATGCGCCTGTTGTCGGGCGACATGCGGTAGTAGCACAGCACGCGCTTGGTATCGGCGAGCGTGCGGCCCTTCGGGATCAAGCTGCGCGCGAGGTCGGCCGGC
>DASTMQ010000254.1:0-19416 GCA_035714005.1 Hyphomicrobiaceae bacterium | reverse complement strand
ATTCGTGTTCTTCTGCGCCGGCGGTTTGCGCTCGGCCTTGGCGAGCAAGACGGCGCAGGACATGGGGCTTAAGCCCGTGGCCCACGTGCTCGGCGGCTTCAAGGCCTGGAAGGAGGCGGGAGGGCCGGTCGAGCCCGGCGCACCCAAGAGCAGCGAAGGCGAGCGCAAATAGGCGCCCTTTACGTGGGCGGCGGACGCGCCCTGCGCGCGGCTTTTGCAATTCCCCTCGCCGCCGCGGCGGACTAGGCTTGAGCCCGGCACAGACGGGCGGCGCCGGAGGAAGCCGTCATGGCAGACTACATCTTGCTTGCCAGTTACAGCGAACAGGGTCTCAAGGCTATCAAGGACACGGTGAAGCGCACCGAGCAGGTGCGGGAGCTGGCCAAGAAGGCCGGCATCGCCATGAAGGAAAGCTATTGGACGCTGGGTCAATACGATGTGGTGGCCCACTTCGAGGCGCCCGATGACGAGGCCATGACGGCCTTTGCGCTTTCGATCGCCAAACTTGGCAACGTCAAAACCCAAACACTGCGCGCATTTTCCGCCAAGGAGATGACCTCGATCCTCGGCAAGATGGTCTGATGGTCTCAAAAAGAGGGCGCTAAGCCTGGGCCCCCCTGGGGCTGGCGGCGCCGCCGCCCTGAGGGCGGCCGCCGCGTGCGAGCTGGTGCGCCCGCGCCTTGCTTACCGCTTTGGCCCTTCCCGCGCTTTCGCCATCCGCGCTTTCGCTGCGCGCGCGACGGCGCTAAGCTCGCTATTGCACTGCACAAATTGAAGGCGCGCTTCGCCCCATGTCCTCCAATGGTTCCGCCAATGGTCCGGGCCCCACCTCCCGCATCTTTTTCTCCCAGCGTCTGCGGCTCCACTACGTCGACTGGGGCAATGCGGAGGCTCCGCTGCTGGTGCTGGTGCACGGCGGGCGCGATCACTGTCGCAACTGGGACTGGCTGGCCCAAGAGCTCAAGCGTGACTGGCACATCATCGCGCCGGACCTGCGCGGGCACGGCGACAGCGAATGGTCCAAGGATGGCACCTACATGATGGCGGGCTACATCTATGACCTGGCCCAGCTCATCCACCAGCTGAAAGTGTCACCCGTCACCATTATTGGGCACTCGCTTGGCGGCAATATCGCGCTGCGCTACAGCGGCCTTTACCCCGAAAACGTCGGCAAACTCATCGCCATCGAGGGGCTTGGGCCGAGCCCCAAAATGTTACGCGAACGCCAGGCCAAGCCCTTTGCCGAGCGCATGCGCGGCTGGATCGGTGAGCAGCGCGCGCTTTCCGGCCGCGTCGCCCGCCGCTATCCATCGATCGAGGATGCCTACAAACGCATGCAGGAAGAGAATGGGCATTTGTCGCCGCAGCAGGCGCGCCACCTGACCGTGCACGGGGTCAACCAGAACGAGGATGGCACCTACAGCTGGAAATTCGACAACTACGTGCGCTCTTGGCCGCCCTACGACATGCGCAGCAAGGACATCGAGGCTCTCTGGGGTCGCATCGGCTGCCCGACCCTGCTGGTCTATGGCAAAGAGAGCTGGGCCTCCAATCCGGCGGAGGATGGGCGGGTTGAGGCCTTCAAGAATGTTGGCGTGGTGACCGTCGAAAAGGCGGGCCATTGGGTGCACCACGACCGGCTCGATGAGTTCCTGAGCCTGACGCGCGCCTTTCTTGGCCGTTAGCGCCCCGGCCTCGGACCTGGCCTCCACGATCGGATAGGCTGAGGCTTGGCGGCGCCACGCCGTTGCGCCCCATAGAGCGGTTGGCCACGTCCATCTTGCGCGCTTTTAGAAATTTCGCCGCGGGCGTGGCGGGGCTGCCGCGCTCGGGCGGCAGCATTCGCCGTATACTCACGGTCTTGCCAAGAATCGCAGTAGGACGGCGCGCGGGCAACGGGTTTGGAGGCGGCCATGCTGGCAGCAAAGGCGTCGGGGCTCAGTATCTTTGGCATGGCGATGGCCGTGGGCTTGCTGAGCGGGGTGCCGACGCCGCGCGCGGCGGGTGCCTTTGCCTTTTTCAGCGGATCGTGGTCCGGCTCGGGCAGCATTCGGCTCGACGATGGCCGCTCGGAAGCCCTCAAGTGCCGCGCCTACTACAGCCCCAAGGGCGAGGAGAACCTTGGCTTGGCGCTGCGTTGCGCCTCCTCTTCCAACAAGATCGAACTGCGTGCGCAGCTGACGGCCACCGGCGGCCGCGTGGCCGGGCATTGGGAGGAGCGCACGTTTAATGCCTCGGGCACCGTGGCCGGTCATGCCTCCGGCAACAACATCAAGCTCGCCATCAATGGCGGCGGCTTCTCCGGTTCGATGGCGGTCACGAGCGATGGCAAGAACCAGGTCATCTCGGTCGCCACGCAAGGCGTGGCACTCAAGGGTGTCAGCGTGAATTTACGCCGCGACTGACGGCGTCAGGCAAGAAAGGGATTGCTGCGGCGCTCGTCGCCGATGGTACTCATCGGCCCGTGCCCGCAGATAAAGACCAGATCGTCGCCGAGGGGAAGCAACTTGCTTTTGATGGCCTCGATCAGCGCCGCGTGGTCGCCATAGGGAAAATCGGTGCGGCCGATCGAGCCGCGAAACAGCACGTCGCCGACGAGCGCCAGGCGCTGGGCCTCGTTGACAAGCACGACGGAACCCGGCGAATGCCCGGGACAATGCAAGACCTTAAAGTCGAGGCCGGCGGCGCCGACCGTGTCGCCTTCGCTCAGCCAGCGGTCGGGGGTGACGTTGCGCCCGTCGGACAAACCATAAGCGCGCGCCTGTGCGGTGAGGCCGTCGAGCAGGAACTGGTCGGCCCGATGCGGTCCCTCGATCGGCACCCCAGCCAGTTTTTCTTTTAATTCGGCGGCACCGCCGGCGTGATCGATGTGGCCGTGGGTCAGAATGATCTTCTCGACCAGGAGACCCACCTGATCGAGGCCAGCCTGGATGCGATCGAGGTCGCCGCCGGGGTCGACGACGACACCCTTCTTGCTGTGCTCGTCCCACAGCAAGGTGCAGTTCTGCTGGAACGGGGTCACGGGGACGATGGCGGCTTTGAGCGGCATGGGGCGCGAGGTTGGTTGGCGCGGGAGGGGCGAGGAGATCATCTAGTAGCGCGAGCCGCAGCCGCGGTCCACCCGCCGCCGGCCGCGGCGGCGGGCGCCGCCGTTGCTGCGCTCAAGGCGCTCAAGTCTGCCCGCGCGGGAAGCTGACGGGCAAGAGGCGGGGACCGCGCACGGTACCCTCGGACCATTTGACCTCGCCGGCCAGGCTGAACTCGGGGATCCGCCGCAAAAACTCCTCGACGGCGACCGTCATCTCCAGTCGCGCCAGGTTGGATCCGACGCAGCGGTGGATGCCGAGGCCGAAGGCGGCGTGGCGGTTTTCCTTGCGATCGATGATGACCTTGTCGGCGTCGGGAAACAGGTCCGGATCGCGATTGGCGGCCGGGAAGGAGAGCAGCACCATCTGCCCTTCCTTGAAGGTGCAACCGTTGATCTCCGTCTGCCGCTTGACCTCGCGCGCCATGGTGACCGGCGCAAAGGCGCGCAAGAACTCCTCGATGGCGAGCGGCATCAGCTCGGGTTCCCCAGTGAGGCGCCGCCGATCTGTCGGCGTCCTGGCCAAGTGCCACAGGCACGAGCCGATCGCGCTCCAGGTCGTGTCGATGCCGGCGATCAGCAGGAGCCGCAAGGAGCCGATGACGTTTTCAGTGCTCATCGGTTCGCCGTTGAACTGGCTTTTATTCAAATAGCTGATCAGGTCGTCGCCCGGCTTTTCCAGTCGGTCATGCACATGGCCCATGAAATAATGGGTCATTTCGCCGACGGCCTGCATCAGGGCGCTGTTGTCGGTAATGCCGTCCTCAAGGATGCCTTTGATCCATTGCCGGTAGAGATCGCCGTCCTCCTCCGGCAGGCCCAAGAGATGGGCGATGAGGCGCACGGGAATTTCCTGCGCGTACTCGACGGCGGCATCGCAGCAACCCCGATCGATGAATTTGTCGATCAGCTCGTTGGCCAGCGCGCGCGCCCTGGGCTCGAGCTTTTTCATCTGATCGGGCGTGAAGGGAGGCAGCAGCACCATGCGGGCGGGGCGGTGCTCGGGTGGATCGGAGGTAATGGGTGGCGCCGGGACGCGCGGCGGCGGCGTTTCGCGCACGACCACGCGGCGAGATGAGAAGTGCTCGGTGTCGTAGGCGATGGCGCGCACATCGGCATAGCGGGAGGGGAAATAGACGCCCATGAACCGCTCGGTATGGGCGATCGGGCAGCGCTTGCGCATTTCGTCCCAGATCGGGAACGGGTCGTTGATCCAGCGCGGATCAAGGTGGTCGAAGTCGGTGGCCCAGTCCTTCACGGGCGGTCGTTCGCTCATGGCGCTCTCTCACTCCTCAACGATCTCGACCGCGAATTCGGGGCAGTTGGATTTGGCGAGATAGGCCTTTTCTTCCAGCTCCGGCGGAACCGAGCCGTCATTGACCTCGCGTGCGTTGCCATATTCGTCGAGCTCGAACAACTCCGGAGCGATCGCCTTGCAGCGATTATGGCCCTGGCATTTGTCCCTGTTGACCCGAACTTTCAGCGTTGCGGTGTTGCCCATTGCTACTTCCTTCCAAGTTCGCAGGTCGGGCGTTCGTGGCCAGTTTGGCGCATGCCCACTGGAGGGGCAAGGACCCCGTCGCGCAAGGCTCGCCGCGCCTTTCCCCCGATGTCTAGAGCGGCGCCAGTTCGAGCAGCGGCTGGCCTTCGGCCACCGTGCTGTTCTCGCCCACCAGCCATTTGCTGACGCGGCCGGACTTCTCGGCCACGACCGGTATATGCATCTTCATGGCCTCGATGATGCCGACCTCGGTGTCGACCTCGACGCGGTCGCCGACCTTGACCAGGCAGCTGATTAGGTGTCCGGACACCGGAGAGGGAACGTTGCGCGACACGTGAGCGTGGCTCGGCTTTTGTGCTTGCCGGCGCAACAGGAGCATGTCCGCCATCGCTCGGCAAGCCGCCGCGAGCCCGACAGCCCTTGAAAAAGTCGACGGCGGACGGCGGTGCTGCCCGGCGGCAACGCGCCGCGGCCGGCCGGCGGGCGCGGCGGAGGGAAATGGCCAGCGACGTCTGGCGCGCAAAAAAAAGGGGCGCCCGACGGGGCCCCTTTTAAGGTGAGAAGCGAAGAAGCAGAAAAAGTAGTTAAGCCGCTACGTGTTCGTCGCCAGGGTCGCGCAGCACGTAGCCCCGCCCCCAAACCGTCTCGATGTAGTGCTGGCCACCGGTCGCCGCCTGCAGTTTCTTGCGCAGCTTGCAGATGAAGACGTCGATGATCTTGAGCTCGGGTTCGTCCATGCCGCCATAAAGGTGGTTGAGAAACATTTCCTTGGTGAGCGTGGTGCCCTTGCGCAGCGAGAGCAACTCCAACATTTGATATTCCTTGCTGGTCAAATGCACCCGTTGATTGTGCACCTCGACGGTCTTGGTATCGAGATTGACCTTGAGTTCGCCGGTCTCGATGACCGATTGGGCGTGGCCCTTGGAACGGCGCACGATGGCGTGGATGCGGGCCACCAGCTCGTCCTTGTGGAAGGGCTTGGTCATGTAGTCGTCGGCGCCGAAGCCGAGGCCGCGCACCTTGTCCTCGATGCCCGCTAGCCCGGACAGGATCAAGATCGGCGTCTGCACCTTGCTGACGCGGAGCGTTTTTAGAACCTCATAGCCGCTCATGTCCGGCAAATTGAGGTCAAGCAGAATAATGTCGTAGTCATAGAGTTTGCCGAGGTCGACGCCCTCTTCCCCAAGGTCGGTCGTGTAGACGTTAAAACCCTCGGACTGCAGCATCAGCTCGATGCTCTGCGCCGTGGCGCTGTCGTCCTCGATCAGAAGGACCCGCATATCAATCCTCTCTCTCAGACCCCAGGCGGGGTCCGCTGCCCGATGTTTGAAGAGGCTGCCGCCGGCTAAACTCGCCTAGCCTGCCTTTTCCGAGGCTAGTCGCCAGAGGTTAACAAAGCCTAATTTTGCCTTACAAGTACGCTCATTTCCGAACAGCAAAGCTTGCGGCATACGCCCCGGACAGCGTCGCACATTGTGCCGTACACAAACAGATGTCCCGGCCCAGCCGGTAGCCGAAGCCCCCGCCGCGCGCCAAGACGGCACACAAATGACCCAGCTGATGTCACCCCCATCGCAGAAGCCTGAGCTTGGCCGTGCCCGTTGCCCTCGGGACCTCAGCAGCCAGGTTTCTGCGCACCGCAATCGTCTTCTAGCTGATTTGCGACTCAGGCCCTAGAGGCGCCGCAAAAAAAAGTATCGCCTGCGGCCCGCGACCTCAGCTCCGTCCTAACGCGTTGCTTTACCGCAACTTAATGGCTCATGTATAAGTTAGGCGAGAGAGCGAGAAAGAGCCGTCGCCCACCGCTCGCAAAAGACCGGCCGGTCGCGATCCTTGTGTCTCTTGGCACACGGTTTGCGTACGGCCCTGTGGCGCGAGCGCGGTGTTCGCAGGGCGATGGATGGTATTGAACGCGGGACTTGGGGGTTGCGAGTCATGAAGCCACGTGACGCGGCGTTGCGGCTGAAACGATTCGAAGTCAGCGAAAAGGCACGCACGGTCGTTTCGATGGAATCCATGATCGGCGATTTTGAGCGCGTGGCCAACGATCTGGCGCGCCAGATTGCCGCCGAAGAAGAGCGCACGGGGATCAAGGACACCTCGCACTTCGCCTATTCGACGTTTGCCAAGGCCGCGTCGTTGCGGCGGGTCAATCTGCTCAATTCGGTTGCCGATTTGCGCGCAAAACTCGATGCCGCCAAGCGCGAGCACGAGGAGATGGCCAACGAACTGAGCAAACTCGAGCCCGTCAGCGCGCGCGAGGGCGAACGCCACGACCACACGGTCGAACGCGGCGGCCTGATGCTGAACTGAGCCCGCGGCGCCCGGCGGCTGATCTTGCTCGCTGCGCCCTTGTTGTGGCAGCGTCGCTCGCGTTGGTTGGCCGACTCGTCTCGGCCTAACCGCGACGCGGTAGCCCGGGCCTCCGCGCTCGCATCGGGGGCAGGCGCAGCATGCAGCGTTTGCGGTTCTTGCCATTGCTGTTGGCCGCGCCGGGTGCCGTCGGCGGCTGCTCGTCGCTGACGCCGCCAACGCTCGGCGGCGCGCCGAGGGCGCAGGCCGCGGCCGCCGATGTGGTGAGCCCAACGGGCCAACCCAACGCCTATGAGACCGCCTTCATGGTGCAAGGCACGCCGACGACGATCTATGCGCTCGTCGCACGCGGTGCCCTCAATTGCTGGTTGGGGCCAGCCGGTCCCTTGCGCGCGACGCATGTGTTCGCGGCGGAGGCCGCGCCTCCCAACCAGGGTGGTGCGGCGGAAATCGTTTTACACGAACGCGATCCAAGCTTCCGCGATCAGCGCGGGCCCAGGGCGTTGCGGCTGCGCTTTGAGCGCGTCCAGGGTGCCGTGCGGGTCGGCTTTGTCAATCTGCGTCTCGGCGCCGCGCTCGCTGAAGCCATGTCGCAGGACGCTGCAACCTGGGCCAAAGGGGGCAGTGGCTGCCGCGTCCAGGAGCTGCGCGAGCCGCCCGTGCTCACGGGATGGACAAGGTCGCCGCCGCCGAACGCCGGCGGCGGAGGCCGCCGATAGTCGCCGGCATCGGCTCCCGGTCCAAAGTCCGCAACTAGGCAGCGCCACGGGCAACCGTCTAGTCGCGGTAGTCTTGGATCCGCGTTGCACGCAGACCGGGCAGGCCGTGCCGATCGATGGAGCGCTGCCAGGACAAAAATTCGTCCACGGTCAGCTTGTAGCGTTCGCACGCTTCCTCGAGGCTCAGCAAACCGCCGCGCACGGCGGCAACGACTTCGGCCTTGCGCCTAATTACCCAGCGCTTGGTGTCCTTTGGCGGCAGGTCGGCCACGGTTAGCGGACTACCGTCCGGCCCGATGACGTAGCGCACCCTCGCCCTGTACTGTTGATCGGTCATGATACTCGTTACGCGTTGTCTGACCTGAGGCAGATACTAGACCAACGCGATTAAAATCGACCTAAGTCTTCAGGTAAATACTTGGGCAACGCCTGTGCCGTTATTTGCCGAGACAATGGTTAATGCTGGCGATATTCGGCCGGCCGGCGCCGCGCCGGGGCCCGCCGCGGTGCGGCTTGGGCGCGCTTCGCCTTGATTGTGCTCGCTTGAGCCGCCATAGTCCGGCCTCGCGGAGATGGGTGGCCGCGCCGACCGGGGATGCTGACCGGGGAATACCGGGGATCTGACCGGGGAATAATGAGGATTTAGACTTAGCGCCGCCATGCCGTTTCGCCCAGCCTTTCGCCCACCAGCCCGTGTGGCCAACCCTGCCAGGCGCCGAATCGTCGTCGCCATGTCCGGCGGCGTTGATTCCTCGGTCGCGGCGGCCCTGTTGCAGGAGCAGGGCCACGAAGTGATCGGCGTCACCTTGCAGCTCTACGACCACGGCGCCGCCGTCGCCCGCGCCGGCGCGTGCTGTGCCGGGCAGGACATTTATGATGCGCGCCGGGTCGCGGATCGGCTCGCAATTCCTCACTACGTGCTCGACTATGAGCAGCGGTTCAAAGCCACCGTCATGCAAGCGTTTGCTGACAGCTATGCAGCAGGCGAAACGCCGATCCCCTGCGTGACCTGCAACCAGCAGATCAAGTTCCACGAGCTCTTGACCACGGCCCAGGATCTGGGCGCCGAAATGCTGGCTACCGGACATTACATTCAGCGCCGCCTCGGCGCCGCCGGCCCGGAGCTCTACCGCGCCCGCGATGGCAGCCGCGACCAAAGCTACTTTTTGTTTGCCACCACCCGGACGCAACTCGAGCGGCTGCTGTTTCCCCTCGGCGCCCTGCCCAAGGCCGACGTGCGCGCGCTCGCGCGCAAGTTTGACCTGATGGTCGCCGACAAGTCCGATAGCCAGGACATTTGCTTCGTGCCCGAAGGCCGCTACAGCAACATTGTGGAGCGCCTCAAGCCCGGCGCCGCGGAGGCCGGCGATATCGTGCACCTCGACGGACGCAAGCTCGGTCGCCACCAGGGCATCATCAACTACACGATCGGCCAGCGCCGCGGCCTCGGCATACCGGGTCCGGCTCCGCTCTACGTCGTGCGGCTCGATGCCGACAAGAAGCAGGTGATCGTGGGACCGCGCGAAAGCCTGCGCGCCCAGGTTATTGCACTGCGCAACGTGAACTGGTTGGGCGACGATCCGATCCCAGAGGGTGGGCTCGGCGTGGCCGTACGGATACGCTCCAGCGCGCCGCCGCAGCCTGCCACGCTATTTGCGTGCGCGGAAGGTGCCGAGGTTCTGCTGCAGGATGGCGACTATGGGATTGCCGCCGGGCAGGCATGTGTGTTTTATGCGAATACCAGCGCCGAAGCGCGTCTGCTCGGCGGTGGTTGGATCAGCCGTGCCCGGAGCCGGGCGGAACAGCGTGCGCAGGTGGATGGGGAAGCCGCACTGGCCGCATTGAACGGAGAGCACGTCAGCGCCCGCTGACAGTTTGTGCCAATGAGGGAGACGAGTACGTCATGACGTTGACGCCCCAGTCACCGGAGCCGCGCGCGCACAAGTTTCTTAAGCGTTTTCGGGATGTGTCTGAAACGGGTTCGCAGATGGATGAAGAGGCCATCAAGAGCGCCTATCGGCGCTGGGCCCCCGTCTACGACCGCACCTTCGGTTTCGTCGCCGCCGAAGGGCGCAAGCATTCCGTCGAACTCATCAATCAGCGCAAGGGGCGCGTGCTCGAAGTGGGCGTGGGAACCGGCCTATCGTTGCCGACCTATGGGCGCCATCTCGAAATCGTAGGGATAGACCTGTCGCCGGAGATGCTGGAAAAGGCGCGCGAACGGGTGGTGGCCGAGCATCTGAGCAACGTCACCGGCCTGCATGAGATGGACGCGGGCGATCTCAAGTTCGATGATGCCACCTTTGACACCGTGGTCGCCATGTATGTGATGACGGTGGTGCCCGATCCGGAGAAGGTCATGCGCGAATTGGCGCGCGTGTGCCGGCCGGGCGGCGAGGTCTTGATCGTCAATCACTTCAGTGCCGAGGAGGGCATGCGCGGTTGGGTGGAGCGCCGGATGGCACCGTTCGCCGACATGCTGGGCTGGCGGCCGGTGTTCGATGTCGAGCGCGTGTTGGTGTGCGATGATCTCTTGTTGCTGGAAAAGCGCGGGCTCAGGCCGTTCGGCCTGTTCACCATGATGCGCTTCCACAAGGACGCGCTCGCCGGGCAAAGGCCGCGCGCCGCCTAACGGCGCGGCCGGCGCGGCCCTACCCTGACAGCACGCCGGGCGGCGTCGATCACGCCGCCTTTTCCATGGCTTGTGACCACTTGCCCAGCGCGGCGGCGCCATTCATTTTCGCGCGGTGGCTGAAGGCGCGCTGGCCGGCGGCGTAGTTTTCGGATTTGCCCGCCCAAGCCTTCTGTGCGGCCGCCTGCAGCGCCCGCCCGTAGGAGAACGACAGTTTCCAGGGCAGCGGGCCGATGGCGTTCATCAGGGAGAGATGGGCGGTGGCATCTTCGTCTGACTGTCCGCCCGACAGGAAGGCAATGCCGGGGACGGAAACGGGTACGCAGTGGCGCAGGACCTTGACGGTGCGCTCCGCCACCTCTTGGCGGCTCGCCTGCTTGGGGGACTTCTTGCCGGCGATCACCATGTTGGGTTTGAGCACGGTGGCCTCGAGCGGCACCCGCGCGTAGTAGAGCTGGGTGTACAGCTCTTTGAGCACCCACTCCGTGACCTTCTCGCAGGTGTCGATATCGTGCTCGCCATCCATCAGCACCTCGGGCTCGACGATCGGCACCAGGCCGCCCTCGACGCAGAGCGCCGCATAGCGTGCCAGGGCTTGCGCGTTGGCGTTGATGGCGTTGTAGGAGGGCATATTCTTGCCAATGTCGATGACGGCGCGCCACTTGGCGAACTTGGCACCGAGACCGACGTAGTCCTTGACGCGATCGCGCAGGCCGTCGAGGCCTTCCGTGATGGTCTCGCCAGGGCAGAACGGCAATGGCTTGGCGCCCAGGTCGACCTTGATGCCGGGTAGCGCTCCCGTAGCGGCGATGACGCGCACCAGCGGCGTGCCGTCTTTGGCTTGCTGGCGGATGGTCTCGTCATAGAGGATGACGCCTGAGATGTGGTTGCGCATGGCGTCCGTCGAGCGGAACAGCATTTCGCGGTAGTCGCGACGATTGTCTTGCGTGTTCTCCACCTGAATGGCATCGAACCGCTTCTTGATGGTGCCGGAGCTTTCGTCGGCGGCCAGAATGCCTTTACCGGGCGCCACCATGGCCTGTGCGACGGCCTCAAGCGATTGGGTCATGGTTTCCTCCTCGATCTGACGGGAAATCTGCTACAAACTGCTGTGGTTGCATTAGCCGCATTTCGACGACGCGACCAGGGGGGCAGCACCCCTGCACGCGCTTAAAAAAACGCAAAGCCAGCTCGGGGCGTTCGCCAACATTTTTGCTTTTGCCAGGGGGACCAATGCGGCCGGAGACACGAGGAACAATGGCCAATTTCGCCGCCCGGCTGCGCTGCTCGCGGCTGACTGGAGGCTTCCTCATGGCCATGGCGGCGGCCGCGCTTGCCCAAACGGCAGAGCTTAGGATCGTGGCGCTCGGCGCCAGCAATACCGCGGGCTGGGGCGTGGCCCCCTCCGAGAGCTATCCCTCCCAGCTCCAGGCCCTGCTCGCGGCCAGGGGCATGGCGGCAAGCGTGGCCAATGCCGGCGTTCCCGGCGACACCACGGGGGGCATGTTGGCGCGGCTCGACCGTGAGGTGGTGTCCGGCACGCAGCTCGTTATTTTGCAACCGGGTAGTAACGATGAGCGCTACGGGCTCGGCGCCGAGCGCACCGGCAATATTGCCGAAATCGGCCGCCGCCTCGAAAGCCGGGGCATCAAGCTCTTGATCATCGAGAACGGCATGCTGGCCGAGCTGCCGGCCAGCGAGTTGCGCGAGGACGGCATTCACTACACGCCCAAGGGCTATGGTGTGCTCGCCGAACGCCTCCTGCCACTGATCATCGACGCCCTGAAAGCGCGTTGAGGCGGCGCACATCGCAACGCACACCAGCACACTCGACAGTCTACGGAACATGAGCTTACGTCGGCGCCGGGCATCGATTCGCGACTGAGGAGGGGCGCATGCGCATGACACCTGAGCTCTTGTATCTGCTGTGGTCCGTGGCCTTGACGGTGGTCCTGGTGGTGGTGGCAACGCTTGGGGCAATGGCACAGGTCGGATTGCCGAAGCTTGCCGGCAACCGCGAGAACATGCCGGAGATGGAGGGCTGGGCCGGACGCGCCGAGCGGGCGCATCGCAACATGCTGGAGAGCCTGGTGCTGTTCGCCATCCTGGTGTTGGCCGCGCGCGCCCTCAATGTCAGCAACGGTTTGACCGTGCTCGGCGCGCAGCTGTTCTTCTGGGGCCGCGTCGCCCACGCCGTGCTCTACATCGCCGGCATCAGCTGGGTGCGCACGGCGGCCTGGGCGGTCTCGGTGGTGGGTCTGGTCCTGATCTTCCTACAGCTCATTGCCTAGGGGGGCCGGGGAGGGGTTGAGCGCGGAGGCGAGAAAGGGCGCGAGGGAGGCCTCGCCCCTGGCGCGGCGTGCCACCGGCGCGTTTGCGGCTGCGGCAATGTGCGCCGCATAAATCGGGGCCGGCGGATCGCAATTGCGGCGCGGGCGGCATGACGGCTGCCGGGCATTCGGCTAATGGGCTTGCAGCAGTCTCGCCCTCGCCTCAGCAATGCCGCCCTCCCACCGCGCCATCACCGCCAGCCAGCTCATCACCCATGTCAGCGCCATTGGCTTTGCCACTGCCCTGTCGGCGCGGGCGCTTGATCCGCTGATCCCCTCCATCGCCAACAATCTTGCGGTCGACGCGGCGAGCGTTGCCTTGCTGTCGACGGCCTTTGCTCTGCCCTTTGCCTTCGTGCAGCCGATTTTGGGCCCGCTCGCCGACATGGTGGGGAAAATCCGCCTGATGGTGACCTGCTTGGCGGTCATCATCGTCGTCTCTTGCATTTCAGCTCTGGCGCAAAGCTTCGCCATACTGATGCTGGCCCGTATCGTGTGCGGCATGGCAACCGGCGGCATCTTTCCCGTCGGTTTGGCGATCATTGCCGATGCCGTGCCGGTGGCGGAGCGGCAGGTGGCGATCGCCCGCTGGCTGGCCATTACCATCGGCGGCAACCTGATCGGCGCGGCGTTCGCCGGCATGGTCGGGGATTTAATGGGCTGGCGCGCGGTATTCTGGATCATCGGCGCCTGCGGCGCCGCCGCTTTCCTCAATGCCTGGCTTAACCTCCGGCAGACCGCCGCACGCGCACCGGCGCGGCTCGACCTGCGCGCCATACCCGCAGGCTACCGAGGCATCTTTGCCAATCCACGCGCCAAGTTCTGCTTTGCTGCCGTCTTCCTTGAGGGTGTGGCGGTGTTTGGACTGTTTCCCTTCGTTGCCCTCATGCTGTTTGCTGCCGGCGAGCCGCGCGCCTCGATTGCCGGCATTGTCATCGCCGGCTTTTCCATTGGCGGCGTCGTCTATTCCTTGCTCGTGCGTCTGCTGACCCGGCGTTGGCAACCGAGAAGCCTGATGATCGGCGGCGGTGCGGTCGCCGCCCTCGCCTTCCTGGTGATTGCCGCCAATCCACCCTGGCCGCTGCAGTTGGTGGCCTTCCTGGTGCTTGGAATTGGCTTTTACTCGCTGCACGGCACAATTCAGGTGGAGGTAACCGAGCTGTCCGTCAGCGCCCGCGGCGCCGCCACCTCCCTGCACTCGTCCTTCTTTTTCTTGGGCCACGCGACGGGGCCGGTGCTCTACGGCCTGGCCTTCGCCCACCTGGGCGGCGGCCCCGCCGTGGCGCTGGGGGGCCTGGTCGTGCTGCTGGTCGGCTTGATGTGCGCGCGCTACCTGGGCCGGCGGCGCCCGCCCGGGAGCTAGCGGCGAGGAAGCAGGGCCAGCCGCGCCCGTTAGACCAGCTTGCCCATCGCCACCGCCGTGTCGGCCATGCGGTTGGAAAAGCCCCACTCGTTATCGTACCAGGCGAGCACGCGCACGAGCTTGCCGTCGACGATTTGTGTTTGCGTCAGGTCGAAGGTCGAGGAGTACGGGGTATGGTTGAAATCGATCGACACCAGCGGTTCGTTGCTGACGGCGAGAATGCCTTTCAACTCCTGTTTGGCGGCGTGCTCCATTGCCGTGTTGATCTCGTCGACCGCCGTCTCGCGACCCGGGATGAACTTGAGGTCGACCACCGAGACGTTGGGCGTGGGCACGCGGATCGCCGTGCCATCGAGCTTGCCCTTGAGCTCCGGCAGCACGAGGCCAACGGCCGACGCCGCCCCGGTCGAGGTGGGAATCAAGTTAAGGGCCGCCGCCCGCGCCCGCCGCATGTCCTTGTGCGCCTGGTCGAGCACGTGTTGGTCGTTGGTGTAGGCGTGGATGGTAGTCATGAAGCCTGACTTGATGCCGACCAGGTCATTGAGCACCTTGGCGACGGGAGCCAGACAGTTGGTGGTGCAGGAGGCGTTCGACACGACCTTGTGATCACGCTTCAGCTTGTCGTGATTGACCCCATAGACCACCGTCAAATCGGCGCCCTTGGCGGGTGCCGAGACCAATACGCGCTTGGCGCCGGCTTCTAGATGTGCGGCGGCCTTGTCGCGGTCGGTGAAGACGCCGGTGCATTCCATCACCACATCGATGTTCAAGGATTTCCACGGCAGTTTGTTGGGATCGCGCTCGGCCAGCACTTTGATCGGCCCGCTGCCGACGTCGATGCTGTCGCCGGCAACCGTCACCTCGCCCGGAAAGCGGCCGTGCACGCTGTCATGCCGCAGCAGGTGCGCGTTGTCCTTGGCGGAGAATAAGTCATTGATGGCGACGATTTCGAGGTCCTTGCGTTTGGCTTCGGCAATGGCGCGCAGGATGTTGCGGCCGATACGGCCGAATCCGGAAATTGCAATTCTGACGGCCATGACTGCTCCATTCGCTCGCGCTCAACCGGTGGCGGGCTGCGGTCCGGCGCTGGCTTGGAAGCGGCAGCGCTGTGGCTTGCGGGCTGCACCCTGCCCTTGCTGTCTAGTGGTGCGTGAACGCGGCGCTGTCAATACGAGCCTTGGGTTCACGTCCGCGACGTAGTCGAGGCCGCAATTGCAATCTGCGATGCGTTGACGGTGCGGGTCGGCCTACCTATCGTCGCAAGGTCGAGGGCCGCGCCGCGTATTTTAGGCGGCGCAAGAAAACATGGTTTTATGCGATGACCCCACGCCGCGGGGATGCTGCGAGCAGAAAGACTGACGCTGCGCGAATGCACTCTGAGCGCAGCAAATCGAAAGCCACGAAACCGCCCGGAACGGCCGACAGGCTGGCGGCGCTCGAGCGCGAGCGCGACGCCCTGCGGCTCGAGCTCGAGCGATCCGAGGCCCGGGTGGAGGCCCTCGAGAAAGCCCAGGCCCACGTGCGCGACCGCCTGGCTTGGGCCTTGGATTCCCTGCAGAACATCATTCAGGGCAAGGGTTGATTTGTTTCGATTGCAAGCTGGGCGCCGACAGCCAAGCGGTATGGCCAAAGCGGCATCGCTCCCCCACCTGCTTCACCGAGGCCAGGCCCGGGTTGGCTGCACCCACACGGATTGCGCGCGCGCCCAGCGGGTTCCCGTGCCGTTTACGGTGGGTCGCCGGTGGGCCGCCGGTGGGCCGCGAGTGTGCCCAAGTCCCGAGCCCGCCGGCAGACGGACCCGCGATTGTCCGCGCATTTGCTTTTCCCACATTGATTTTTCATGGGCCCGGCCTAATCTCAGCACTCGCAGGGCTGCGGGGTGCGTGATGAGCAATGCGACCCGGGGGCCTATAAGATCCGCACGGGAGCTGTCCCTGTCCGGGATCGTGGTTCCGGACACACGGCGCCCACCTACATCTCGTAGGGACCGCGCGGGATCGCCGCTCGCACGGCTTTCGCGGCTCTGCTGCTCTCTGCCGGCTCGCGCCCGGCGCCGAAGTGCGCTAAGGCGACGGTGTGAGCCAAACGATCCTTGAGCAAAAACAGGCATTGCGCGCGAAGGCCAAAAGCCAACGCGCGAGCTTCACGGCCGCCCAGAGGGCCGCCGCCGCCAGCGCCGTTGCCGCGCTGGGTCTTGGCTTCCTGCCGCCGCGCAGCCCCGAGGCCATCGTTTCGGGTTTCGCGCCGCTGGCCGATGAATTTCGGCTTTGGCCGCTGCTGCGCCGCCTCGCCGGCGAGCGCGTACCGCTGGCCTTGCCGGTGATTGACGGCAAGGGCAAGCCGCTGCTGTTTCGGACGTGGCAGCCCGGAGATGCGACCGCCGCCGGGGTTTGGGGCATTGCCGAGCCGACGGCCGACAAGCCGCGCGCGGAGCCCGATATCGTGCTCGTGCCGCTGTTGGCCTTCGATCGAGAGGGCTGGCGGCTCGGCTATGGCGGCGGCTTTTACGACCGCACCTTGCGGGGCTTGCGCGCGCGCAAGCCCATCGTGGCGGTCGGCATCGCCTTCGACCAGCAACGCGTCGACGCGGTGCCGCATCTCGACTATGACGAACGGCTCGATTGGGTGCTGACCCCGTCGGCTCCTATGCGGTGTGTGGGCTAGCACATGCGGCTGTTGTTCATCGGCGACGTCGTGGGCCGCTCGGGCCGCAAGGTGGTGCTCGACGAGCTGCCGCGACTGCGGGCGCGCTATAGCCTCGATTTCGTGGCGCTCAACGGGGAGAACGCGGCCGGTGGCTTTGGCATTACCGAGTCCATTCTGGAGGATTTTTTGGGCGCGGGTGCCGACGTCGTGACGCTCGGCAACCACGCTTTCGATCAAAAGGAAGCTCTGGTGTTCATTGCGCGCCATGAGCGGTTGCTGCGCCCGATCAACTATCCGCCGGGGACGCCGGGCAAGGGGTCGGGCTTGTTCAAAGCCGCCAACGGTGCCGACGTGCTGGTGATCAATGCCATGGGCCTCATTTT
The DNA here is from genome assembly GCA_035714005.1 of Hyphomicrobiaceae bacterium. Taxonomy (GTDB): domain Bacteria; phylum Pseudomonadota; class Alphaproteobacteria; order Rhizobiales; family Hyphomicrobiaceae; genus AWTP1-13. The sequence continues at coordinate 2,444 of DASTMQ010000254.1, read as the reverse complement.
CATGCCCGAACTCGGCTGCCCGTTTCGCGGCATCGACGCGGAGCTTGCCGCCTGCGGCTTGAAGCGGGGGGCGGATGCCATTCTGGTCGACTTCCACGCCGAGGCCACCAGCGAAAAGCAAGCGATGGGCTATTTTCTCGACGGCCGGGCGAGCTGCGTCGTCGGCACCCACACGCATGTGCCGACCGCCGATGAGCGCGTGCTGCCGCAAGGAACCGCCTTCATGTGCGATGTCGGCATGTGCGGCGACTACGAATCGGTATTGGGCATGGATCGGGAGGAGCCGCTCAATCGCTTTTTGAGCAAAATTCCGCGCGGCCGCTTCGAGCCAGCGCACGGGCCGGGCACGCTGAGCGCGCTGGCGGTGGAGATTGACGATGCAACCGGGCTGGCGCTGCGCACCAAAGCTGTGCGGCTCGGTGGTGTCCTTGCACCTACCGAGCCGCTGTTCTGGGTCGAGTAAGAAAGAGAGAGGGTCAGTCTGTTGCAAGAGACGGCCAATCCGTCTCTTTTAGTGTGTGGGAAGAGAGCTGATACTCGCGGCTCCCTGGATTTGGCGCCATGGGCAGCAGGGCGGCAAATCCAGAATGCGATTTGCATTCATGCTGCGGACGCTAGGCGCGAAGTGTAAACAATTTCTTAACGGCCAATTCTTTAACGGCCAGTTCTTAACCGCCAGTTCTTGAAGGCCGGGTTCTTAAAGGCGGGGGCCAAGCCGCACGCACGGCCTCTGGATTTGCCGAAAGCGCCCTCCTATAAGCTCAAGGCGAGGGGTGCCGCGTCCCCCAGGGCCAGACAGGCGGTGCCGGGCGCCGCAGCTTGTCCGCCCTAAGCGTCCATTTGAGGCGAGGATGCGCGGTCTGGCCGAGCCCATCGGCCGGAGGGACCCCCCGCAAGCGATGGGCGCGAGTGACACCGTTGGAACAAAAATGGCCGGCCATTCCCAATTCAAGAACATCATGCACCGCAAGGGTCGCCAGGACGCGGCCAAGGCCAAGGTGTTCGCCAAATTGGCCCGCGAGCTCACGGTGGCCGCCAAGACTGGGCTGCCGGATCCCACTATGAATGCGCGCCTGCGGCTGGCCATCCAGTCGGCGCGTGCCGAAAACATGCCCAAGGACAACATCGAACGGGCCATCAAGAAGGCGGCCGGCGCCGACACCGACACCTTCGAATCGATGCGCTATGAAGGCTATGGTCCTGGCGGGGTCGCCATTATCGTCGAGACCTTGACCGACAATCGCAACCGCACCGGCGGCGCCGTGCGGGCGCTGTTCACAAAATACGGCGGCAATCTCGGCGCCACCGGCGCCGTCTCCCACATGTTCGTGCGCATCGGCGAAGTTACCTACCCGGCCGCGGCGGGGTCTGCCGATCGCCTGCTCGAGGCCGCCATCGAGGCCGGCGCCGAAGACGTGCAATCGAGCCCGACGGCCCACGTCATCTCCACCACCTTTGTCGATCTGGGCGCGGTGTCGACGGCGCTGGAGGCCAAACTCGGGGAGGCGGAAACCGTCAAGGCGCTCTGGAAACCGGTGCAGACCACGTCCGTCGATGAAGACAAAGCGGCCTCAGTCCTCAAACTGATCGCAGGTCTGGAAGAGGACGACGATGTGCAAAGCGTCTACTCCAATTTCGAGGTGTCGGACGCGGTCATGGCCAAACTGACGGCGGCCTAGGCGAGCGCGGCCATCCCCGGCGGCTCGCGCCGTTCTTTGCACCTGTGCGCGGACCTGTGCTTGGGGGCGGGGGCCGCGCGGGGAGAGCCTGAGGGGTGCACGGCTCGGGGCAGCGGCCCCCAAAAGCGGGCCGCCGCCCGAGCCAAGGCCCCCCAGCCGTGCTATCGGGGAGCATGGCAACGCATCCGATTCGCATCATCGGCATCGATCCGGGGCTGCGACGCACCGGCTGGGGCATCATTATTGCGGAGGGTGCCCGCCTCAGCTACGTGGCAAGCGGGCTCATCACCTCCGAGAGCGAGGATGATCTCGCCTATCGTCTGCGAGCGCTGCACGCGGGGCTGGTTGAGGTGATCGCGCGCTTTGCGCCGCAGGAGGCGGCCGTCGAGGAGACCTTTGTCAACAAGGATGCGCGCGCGACCTTGAAGCTCGGCCAGGCGCGCGGCATGGCGCTGTTGGCACCGGCCCAGCGCGGGCTCAGGGTGGCCGAATATCCGCCCAATGTGATCAAAAAGACGATTACGGGGACGGGGCACGGCGAAAAGCAGCAGATCGCGGCGATGATAGGCTTCCTGTTGCCGCGCGCCAAATTCGAGAGCGCCGATGAGGCCGATGCCTTGGCCATTGCCGTGTGCCATGCCAGCCACCGGGCAAGCCTGCGCCTCAGCCAATCACCGCCGCGCCAGCGCGTGCCGGAGATCGCCCCGTGAGCCACGCCCGACGCCGCCGTTGGCGCCCGCAGCTGGCCTGTCGCCTGCAGCCGCG
>DASTMQ010000253.1:0-12521 GCA_035714005.1 Hyphomicrobiaceae bacterium | reverse complement strand
AGGAGGCAACCGATATCGCAGCACTCCATCGCGAGGCCGCGCAGGCCTTCCACATCTTCGGCCGCAACGGTCCCGTCGTTTACGCCCATTCGGGCATCGATATCGCCTTGTGGGACATTGCCGGCAAGCGCGCCGGCTTGCCGCTGTGCGACCTGTTAGGGGGCGCACGGCGCAAGGACGTGCGCGCCTACGCCAGCCTGATGCGCTACGGCGCGCCGGCGACGGTGGGCAAGATCTGTGCCGAGATGGTCGCCCGGGGCTTCGCCCACATCAAGCTGCACGAGCACACGGTCGCCGCCGTACGGGCGGCGCGCGAGGCCGTCGGCGCCGGCGTCGCCATCATGAACGACGTCAATTGCCCCTGGAGCGTGGCGCAGGCGCTGGAGATGGAAAGCGCCTTTCGGCCCTATCATCTGTTCTGGCTGGAGGAACCGGTGTGGCCGCCGGAGGATCATGCGGGCCTTGCGCGCGTGCGCCGGGGCGGCGCCACCAGCATCGCCGCAGGCGAGAACGCCGCCGGCCTGCACGACTTCGTCGATATGTTTCAGAAGGGTTCGATCGACATCGCCCAGCCCAGCGTCACCAAGATCGGCGGCATCACCGAGATGCGCAAAATTGCGGCCGCGGCGGAGGCGCATTCGGTGCAGCTGATCCCTCATTGCGCCTACTTCGGGCCCGGCAATCTGGCCTCGATCCATCTCGTTGCCTCGCTGGCAACCGACACGCTGTTGGAAAACATCTACGCCAACCTGGAGGCAAGTCCCTACGGCGAGGCCATGCTGGCGGCGGACGGCAAGGTGGGAGTGCCAACGGGGCCGGGCCTCGGCGTCGATCCCGACCTCGCCATCCTCGAGAAGTACCGACAGGGTCCGGCGGGCCTAATCCGCTAAGCCCGCAGCGCCTAGGCGGGGGTGCAAGCGCGCGGCTTTTGCAACTGATAGGTGAGGTGGCTTTTCACGGTCGGCCACTCGGCGGCGATGATGCTGTAGACGCAGGTATCGCGCAGCGTGCCGTTGCCGGCGAGCTGGTGGCTGCGCAGGATGCCGTCGAGCTTGGCGCCGAGCCGCTCGATGCCGCGGCGGCTCTGGTGATTGAAGAAATGCGTGCGGAACTCGACGGCGATGCAGTCGAGCGTCTCGAAGGCATGGCGCAACAGCAACAGCTTGCAGCGGGTGTTGAAATCGGTCCTCTGCACGGCCTTGCGGTACCAGGTTGAGCCGATCTCGAGACGCCGATGCGCCGGCTCGACGTTCATGTAAGTGGTCATGCCGACGGCCTTGCCGCTGCCGTTGTCGACGGCGGCAAATGGCAGCATCGATCCGGCCGCCTGCAAGGCCAGGCGGCGCTCGAGCTCGGCCGCAATGCCCTCGGGCGCCGGCACGGTCGTATACCAGAGCCGCCACAGCTCCCCGTCCTTGACCGCCTCGATCAGATCAGGGCCATGCTTTTGCGCCAGCGGCTCCAGCGTGACGCGGCCGCTCGACAAGGTGACGGGTTGAAGCCATGCCATTCGCCACGCGTCCTAGGTTGGCCGCGCGCCCGCTGCCGCCAGCACGGCCTAGCGTTCGCCGGGGGCGGTGAAAAACCTCTCGCCGTAGGCGAAGCGATTGGGCTTGAGGAAAAAGCCGAGGATCAAGGCGCCATTGGGCGCCGTCGCCTCATGCTGATTGCCGGCGGGACGCCAGACGAACTGGCCGGGGCCGCACACACCCTCGTGATCCTCCAGCGTGCCTTCCAACACGTAGGTCTGCTCCAGCGCCGTGTGCTCGTGCAGCGGCACGACCGCGCCCGGGGCGAGCTTGAAAAGCGCGGTGGTGATGCCGTCGTCGTCGGCATAGAGCACCTTGATTTGGATACCGGGAAACTTGGTCGCCTCCCAGGGCATGTTGGGCACGTCCAAAAAGCGCGAAGCGAGCTTCGGGTCGGTGTTGGGCCTGATGTCGTCGTGGATGACTGGGCGTTGCGCCGGCGCGGCCATGGGCTCCTCCTGTCAAGGCACCAGCCGTAGAGTGCACCGTGCGCCATCGCCCCGCAAGCCACCGGCGCCCGGCAGGGGGCGCCGTTTGCGGCTGCGTGCAGGCGCGAGACGGGCCGCTTCGCGCCCGGGCCACCGGCTGCTAGTGTGGTCTTCCGTCCGATCCGTCCAACGGCACGTTAGACAAGGCCAGGCAAGGCCCTGCCGTCGGCTGACGTCGACTGAGCAACGCAGCATGCATTCGTCGGGAGGGGTAAATGCAGCGCCAATTTCTTGGGTTCGTTTTGGCGGTCCTGGCCGTCGCCACCGCCGCAGTCGCGGCGCGCGCCGCGCAGCCCTGGCCGGAACGCAGCGTTCGGATCATTTTGCCCTACGCCCCGGGTGGCGCCACCGACGCCATCGGTCGCCCCTGGGCCGACAAGCTGGGGCAAGCGTTTGGCCAGCCGTTCGTGATCGAGAACCGTGGCGGGGCCAGTGGCATGATCGGCACCGAGACGGCGGCCAAGGCGCCGCCCGACGGCTATAATTTTCTGCTCACGCCCAATGCGCCGCTGGCGGTCCTGCCCAGCCTGCGCAAGACGCCCTACGACCCGCTGAAGAGCTTCGAGGCCGTCGGCCGCGTCGGCGACGTCATCAACGGCTTCGTCATCCATCCCTCGGTCGGCGTGAAGACCTTCCATGAAATGATCGAATACGCCAAAAAGAACCCGGGCAAGTTGACCTTCGCCTCCTCGGGCAGCGGGACCTCGACCCACCTGCGCCTGGAGATGCTGAAACTCAAGGCCGGCATCGACATCCTGCACGTGCCCTATCGCGGCGGCGCCGACTCGCTCAACGACGTGCTGCCCGGCAACGTCCATATGATGAACGAGCCGGTTTCGCTGCCGCATGCCAAGGTCGGCAAGCTGATCCTGCTCAACATCAACGGCAGCGTGCGCCACCCGAGCTTCCCGGAGGTGCCGACCTTGACGGAACTCGGCATCACCGGTGCCGACGTGCCCATCTGGTTTTCGATCTTCGCGCCGGCCGGCACGCCCAAGGAGGTCATCGCCAAGTTCAACGCCAAGATCGTCGAGATCGCCAAGAGCGAGGACATGCAAGCGAAAATGTTGGCGGTGAATGCCGTGGTGCCGTTGCAGACGCCCGAGCAAATGGCGGCCCATCTCGTTGAGGACATCAAGGCCAACGCCGAGCTGATCCAGGCCGCCAACATCAAGCTCGACTAGATCGAGCGTTTGTAAGGCGGCAAGCTCGCCCCTAACCTGGCGAGGGCCGGCACGGCGACGGGCCGGCGCGGCTCAAGCTTTGGCGACAGCAATCTTTGGCGACACCAATTCTTTGGCGACAAGGAGTGGTTCATGCAGGCCTATATCTGCACGGCGTGCGGCACCCAGTACCCGCCGAGCCCGGCTCCGGCGGAGAGGTGTGTGATCTGCGAGGATGAACGGCAATTCGTGCCGCCCGGCGGACAGGGATGGACGAGCTTGGAGCGCCTCGCGGTCGGCCACCTCAATGGCTTTCGCGAGCACGAGCCCGGCCTGATCGGCATCGGCACGCAACCCACTTTCGCCATCGGCCAGCGCGCGCTCCTGATTTTGGACGCCGGCGGCAACGTGCTGTGGGATTGCATCTCACTGCTGGATGCCGCGACCATCACCTTGATCAAGGCTCTCGGCGGCCTCAAGGCCATCGCCATTTCCCACCCTCACTTCTACACCACCATGGAGGAGTGGGCGCGGGCCTTCGAGGTGCCGGTATTTCTCAACGCGGCCGACCGCAAGTGGGTGGTACGGCCGCATTCGCGCCTGCAATTCTGGGAGGGTGCGCGACACCAATTGGCTCCCGGCATCACCCTCATCCGCTGCGGGGGACATTTCGCGGGCGGCAGCGCCTTGCACTGGGCCGGGGGCGCCGGCGGCCGTGGGGTGGTCTTGAGCGCCGACATGGCGACGGTGAATATGGATCGCAAATCCTTCACCTTCATGCGCAGCTACCCGAACATGATCCCGCTCTCGGCGGCGCAAGTCGAGGCGATCGGCGCGGCGCTGGAGCCGTTCGCCTTCGACCGCGTCTACAGTCATTTCTTCGAGCGCGTGATCGCCACGGGCGCCAAGGAGATCCTGCGCAATTCCGTGGGACGCTATGTCGCCGCCATCAAGGGCGCCTACGACGGCAGCTGATGGGGGTGAGCGGGGCAAAAAGAACCCGCGCTAGGGTGCTGCCGCTAGCCGTTGCGCCGCAATCCGCGCCACGGGCTGCTCGCGGATCGGCCAATTCAAGAGCGCCGAGACGAGGCCCAAGGCGATGGAGATCCACCACATGGCATCATAGGACTGCGTCATGTCGTAAAGCCGGCCGCCCAGCCATACGCCAAGGAAGGAGCCGACCTGATGCGATAAGAACACGATGCCGAACAGCATGGACATCCAGGTGGTGCCGAAGAAGGTGGCGACCAGGCCGCTGGTCAGGGGGATGGTGGCAAGCCAGAGCAACCCGAGCAGGGCGCAAAGTCCGATGACCGTGACGGAGGTGATCGGTAGCAACAGGAAGCCGAGGAACAGCACGGAGCGGCCGAGATAGATCAGGCTGAGCGCGTGGCGCTTTTCAAGCCAGCGGCCGGATTGGCCGGCAACGAAGGTGCCGACAATGTTGGCGATGCCGACAACGGACAAGGCCGCGGGGCCGACCCAGGGCGCCAGCCCCTGATCGAGGGTAAACGCCGGCAGGTGTACCATGATGAAGGCGACGTGGAAGCCACAGACGAAGAAGCCCGCCGACAGCAGCCAATAGCTCGGATGCCGGAAGGCCTCCGTTAGGGCCTCCCGATAGCTCTGCGTGCCGGCGGCGCTGCCATGCAGCTGCGGCCGGCCGCTAATGGGCCAAGCGAGCGGGATCAGCATCGCCGTGATTGCCATCAGCCAAATGAGGCTCTGCTGCCAGCCCACCACTTCGATCAACAGGTGCATCACCGGCAAGGCCACGAAGCCGCCGATGCCCGCCGCCATGCCGACCGAGGCGATGGCGCTCAAGCGCTGGTGCGGCGGCGCCAGCCGCCCCACCGTGCCCACCAGCGAAGTGACGCCGGTGCCGCTGACGCCGAAGCCCATCAGGACGCCGCTGGCGATGAGATGCGTGGAGCTGGTGGCCGCATACATGCACCACAGGCCGGCGATGGTTGACAGCACGCAGACCGTGACCACGGGCCCGGCGCCGAACCTGTCGATCAAGCCGCCGGACAGCGGTGCGCCGACGCCCATCAGCAGCTGGGTGAGCGCCATCGCCAGGCCGAAAGCTTCCCGGCCAATGCCGAGCGCCTGCGTGACGGGCGCCAGGTAAAGGCCCATGGATTGCGCGCGGCCCATGGACACACCGACAATGCTGCCAACGATCAGGATCGACAGCCACAGCGGCAGGGTCGTGGTCGATGACTTGGTCGGCATGGGCGAAGCTCCCGTGAAAGTCAAAAGGCGCCGGCTGGGCGCAAGGGCGGCGGCGCCCGCCAGAACACGACGGCACTTTCGCGCCCCCAGGCTGGCGCGCCGCTCGCTCGCCACCTCCATCTCTTGCATGGCCATGGTCATGGCGCCGACCGCGGGGCGGGGCCCGATGCATCGGCCAATCGCGCCAGGGCGCGATCAAGCACGGCGTTGAGCGCCGGCGCGTCGCTTTTCCCCAGAACCTGCTCGAGGTAGAGTTGTGCGCTTTTCCAGGCGGGCTTCGCCCGCGCCAGCCGCCGCCGTCCGTCGTCGGTTAGCTTGAGCCGGCGCGCGCGCCGATCGGCCGGGTCGGGCGCGAGGACGACAAGGGCCTGCCCGAGCAGTGGCTTGAGGTTGCGGGTCAGCGTGGTCGGATCCATCACCATCTTGGCCGCCAAGGCGCCGATGCCGATCCCGTCGAGGGCCGCGATATGCCCGAGCAGGCCGTATTGCGTAACGGTCAGGCCGCAAGGCTCCAGCGCTCGATCGTAGATCTGCGAGACGCGCCGCGATGCCTTGCGCAGGCGCAGACAGGTACAGCCGACCGATTGTGGTTCTGCTGGGGTGCCGCGGGAGCGCATGCCGGTCACTTAACTGCATATACAGGTAAATGCAAGCGCCGCGCGGCCGGCGCCCCCTCACGCTGTTGTGAGGCGGCGTTTTGCGGCGGCCGTTGCGCGAGCGGCTAGCTGGTGGCCGGGCGCGGCTGCAGCGGCGGGGCGATCTCCGGCGGCAGCGGGCAGTCGTAGGGCGTGGCGCTGGTGCGGGCCTTGTGGTCGGCCTTGGCGCGCGCGATCAGGCTTGGATCCGCAAGCGCATCGACGGCCACGCCGGCCATCACCTTGGCGGCGTGCAGCAAGCCCTTTTTGGCTTGGCCGGACTTTCCTTGCGCGGTGATCTGCCAGGAATGCCCCGGCGTGCCGATCGCGTGCGTGGCCACGCGCGCCTGCACGGTCGGGACCACCCAGCTGACGTCGCCGACGTCGGTCGAGCCGATCATTGGTGCACCCTTGGTGCCGAGCGGCACAATGAAATCGCACAAGGGATTGTCGGTGCGCGCCGGCACGCCGGCCCGCGCGTAGGCCGAGGCGATGTCTTCCGGCGACAGCGTCGCCTGAATTTCGCTCGCGTACTTGCGGTCCTCCGCGTTGAAAGGCGGCGGTCCCAGTCGATCGAACTGGGCCTGCATGGCCTCCTCGAGGGGTGTGTTGCCGAGCAGGTTGGAGACGGCGCTCACCACCTTTAGGCTGACGTTCGTCTCGGTCATCAGGGCGGCGCCCTCTGCCACCTTCTTGACGCGAGCGATGAGCGCGCGCATGCCCGGCAGATCCCGCGCCCGCACCGCATAGCGCACCGTGGCTTTTGCCTGCACCACGTTGGGCGCCACGCCACCGGCATCGATCATGGCGTAGTGGATGCGCGCGTCGGCAGGCATGTGCTCGCGCATATAGTTGACGCCGACGTTCATCAGCTCGACGGCGTCGAGCGCGCTGCGGCCGAGGTGCGGCGCCGCCGCCGCGTGCGAGGCGCGGCCCTTGAAGCTGAAATCGATCCGCGTATTGGCAAGGCTGACGGCGTCGTCCACCCGATTGATTGCGGCCGGATGCCAAGTGATGGCGATGTCGACGTCATCGAAGTGGCCGGCGCGCACCATGAACACCTTGGCCGCACCGCCCTCCTCGGCCGGACAGCCATAGTAACGCACGCGTCCCTTGATGCCTTGCTGGGCCAAATAGGTCTTGACCGCGCTCGCCGCCAGCAGGGCCGCCGCCCCCAGCATGTTGTGACCACAGCCATGGCCGTGGCCGCCGGGGACCAGCTCCTTCGGCTCGGCGATGCCGGCCATCTGCGACAGGCCGGGCAAGGCATCGTATTCGCCGAGAACGGCGATCACCGGCCCTTCGTCGCCCGCCTCCCCCATGATGGCGGTCGGGATGCCGGCCAGGTTTTCGGTGATACGGAACCCCTCCTGCTCCAGCATGGCGTGGTGCTCGGCAACGGAGCGATACTCGGTATAGCAAATCTCCGGCGTCTCCCAGACGCGGTCGGACAGCGCCTCATAGGCGTCTTTGCGCGCATCGACGAGTTGCCAGATCTTGTCGCTGTTCTGCATCGAAGTTCTCCTGATGACGGCCGAGCCTAGACTGGCCGAGCCCGCCGCAAAAGCCGTTTGCGCGCGGCTTTGCGGCCCAACCACGGCGCGGCCCTGTTTTTGCCCGGGTCGCAACTCGACCCGGGCGCTGGCGGTCTTGCCACGGCCGCAGGCCAGAGCAAGGACCATCAAGCCGACCAGATCTGGGCCTCCGTCCAGCCGAGTTCGGCGAACTCGCCCGCACGCAGCGGTGCCTCGCCCTCGGAAAAAAACTCATCGAGCTGCGGCGGCTTGACGGAGGTTGCACTCAGCATGCCGTGCGCCTGACCGCGATGGTGCACTTGATGCTGGAAAAGATGCATCAGCAGCCGGTCCGTGCGCTCGATTTGCACATGGTCGCTGCGCCGCACGCGGCTGAGGCCAGCCAAAGCCTCCTCGCTCAGCGCCTCGCAAAAGGCGATCAAGCGGCGATCCACGCGCGCCTGCTCTGGCGTGAGTTCGGCCAGCCTGCCGCAGGGCAGCTGGTTGCTCCAGGCGGCCGGACCGAGGCTGCCTCCCTCCAGGGCATCGACATAGAACCAGTCGATGATGAGAATGTGGTTAAGCGTGGCTTTAAGCGAGGGGAAAAAGCCCGTTCGCGGCGCCTCGAATTCGGCCTGCGAGAGGCCGGCACAAGCCGTGTGCAAGCGGTGATTGGCCCAGGCATTGTTGTAGGCCATGGCGCGCATGGCGCCCCTCAGTGTTGCGGGCATGCATTCCTCCTCTCAGGCGGCCGCTGACGGCGGCCAGGGTCGAAAAAAAATCTCCTGGTTTTGCCGCGATCTAGGTCAGCTGACGCTCGCTCCTACGCGCTTTCTTAATCGTTTGCGCCTTGAGTGGGCAATGTCGTCATCAGCAGTTCGGTTGCTTATGCTTTCCTCGCTCAACCCCGCGCCGGCTCCGCTCGGGCACGTCGTCGCCATCGGCGGATCCTCAGCCAGCATCCGGCTTGATGATAACCCCGCCCTTGCCGGCGAAGCGACGCGGATCACCATCGGCACCTTCTTGGGCATTGAGACGGATACCTCCTCGGTGGTGGCGGTGATCACCAACGTGGACGGAACCGGCAAGGCCGCCGGCGCTGAGGCCCGCGGCCTGCTGGCACGGGCCGACCTGTTGGGCGAGATCCGCAGGCATGACAACGGCACCCTCGTCTTTCAGCGGGGCATCACCCGCTATCCCATGATTGGTGAGGCTGCCCATCTCTTGAGCGGCGACAGCCTGCGCATGGTGTTCGACACCTCCGACGCGGCCGTGATCAGGATCGGCAAGCTGCAACAGGACGCCTCGATCGAGGCTGCCGTCAAGGTCGACGACATGCTGGGCAAGCATTTCGCGCTGCTGGGCAGCACCGGCGTCGGCAAGTCGAGCGGGGTCGCGGTATTGTTGCGCGCCATCCTCGAGGTGCGCCCGAATTTGCGCATCTTCCTGATCGACCCCCACAACGAATACGGCCACTCGTTCCGCGAACGCGCCCAGATCCTCACCCCGAAGAACCTCAAGCTGCCGTTCTGGCTGTTCAACTTCGAGGAAACGGTCGACGTCTTCTTTCGCGGCCGGCCCGGGCTCGAGGACGAGGTGGAAATCCTCTCGCAGTTGATCCCGCAGGCCAAAAACCTGTTTGCCGCGGCGCGCGGTGTCGACAGCCAGTCGCTACGCAAGGTCGACTCCAACCATACGGGCTACACGGTGGACACGCCCGTCCCCTACCGCTTGTCCGATCTCGTCAGCCTGATCGACGAGCGCATGGGCAAACTCGAGAACCGCTCCTCGACCTCCAAATTCAGCCGCCTGGTCGCGCGCATCGAAACGGTGCGGCAAGACCCGCGTTACGCCTTCATGTTCGACAACGCCAACGTCGGCGGCGACACCATGGCCGAGGTGGTAGGCCAGCTGTTCCGCTTGCCCGCGAACGGCAAGCCGATGACGGTCATGCAGCTAGCCGGCTTCCCGTCCGAGGTGGTGGATTCGGTGGTGTCCGTGCTCGGCCGCATGGCATTCGACTTTGGACTGTGGAGCGACGGCGCGGTGCCCTTGTTGTTCGTGTGCGAGGAGGCCCACCGTTACGCGCCCGGCGACAAGAGCATTGGCTTCGGCCCGACCCGCAAGGCCATTTCGCGGATCGCCAAGGAGGGCCGCAAGTACGGGGTCTTCCTCGGCATGGTGACGCAGCGCCCGGCCGAGCTCGACGCGACCATCATCTCGCAGTGCAATACCCTGTTCGTCATGCGCATGGCAAACGAGCGCGACCAGAACATCATCCGCTCGGCCGTCTCGGACGCGGCTGCAAGCTTGCTGGCCTTCCTGCCCTCGCTCGGCACCCGCGAAGTGTTTGCCTTCGGCGAGGGCGTGGCCCTGCCGACGCGCCTGCGCTTCAGCGAGCTGCCCCAGCACATGATCCCGCGCAGCGAATCGGAACTCAGCGTTCGCGTAGATTCCAACCGCGGGGTCGATAGCGCCTTCATCCATTCCGTGGTGGAACGCTGGCGCGGGGCGACCATGGGCAACAAGCGCAAGCTCGGCGACGCCGCTGCCGAAACCGGCAAGCCGGCTGGAGAATGGGGGGCATTCGTGACCGAGGCCGAGCAGCCCCTGCTGGCGGCGGCCACGCGGCCGATCCATAGCCAATCCGGCGTGCGCGCCAGCCTGCTGCGCAAATAACCGATCGGGTGGGCGCTCCAGCCCGCTGCCGGCAAAAGCTTCCAACGCAAAGGCGCGGGGGGCGTCGTGGCCCGGCCGGTCCTGGCCGCGGGCCCCGCCCTTGGGCCAGCGCTGGTCTGCCCAGGGCAAGCTGGCACGGCACGTCCGCGGCAGAAATCGTCGGTGCCCCCAACCCCGGGCCGGCGTGCTATAGACGCTTGGCGCCATCGGCGCCGCCGCTCGCACGCACACGTGGAGGCCACGATGCAAAAATCGCTATCCGGCTCGGCCGCCAACGCCATGATGGCGATTGCCGAGCCGGCCGAGGCGCGCCGGATCATTCGCGCCGGGGAATATGCCGGTCACACCGCCGGTGTGGCGCCCAAATACGTGCAGGGCAACCTGTGCATCCTGCCGAAGGACCTCGCCCTTGAGTTCGCCGCCTTCTGCCAACGCAACCCGAAGCCCTGTCCGATCATCGGCATGAGCGCCCCCGGCGATCCCACCTTGCCGGACCTTGGCGATATCGACATCCGCACCGACGTGCCGCGCTACCGCGTTTTCAAGGACGGCAAGCAGGTCGATGAGCCGCTCGACATCCGCAAGTATTGGACCGATGACCTCGTCACCTTTGTGCTCGGCTGCTCGTTTTCCTTCGAGCTGCCGATCCTGGAGGCGGGCATTAAACTGCGCCACATCGAGAACGACACCACCGTGCCGATGTATCGCACCAGCATCGACTGCGTGCCGGCGGGCCGGTTCCGGGGCAAAATGGTGGTGTCGATGCGGCCGTTCACGCCCGCCGATGCCATTCGGGTCATCCAGATCACCTCGCGCTTTCCGGCGGTGCATGGTGCCCCCGTGCACATCGCCGTGCCCGAGGCGATCGGGGTCGGCGACATCATGCGGCCCGACTTCGGCGATCCACCGGCTATGCGGGCGGGAGAGTTGCCGCTGTTTTGGGGCTGCGGCGTCACTCCCCAGGTCGCCATCGAGGCGGCGCGGCCCTCGCTCTGCATCACCCACAAGCCGGGTGCCATGCTGATCACCGATAAGCGCAACAGCGCGCTGGCGGCGATCTGACGTGGCCCCGCCGCGGGCCCCGGGCGGCGGTTGGGCGTCGGGGCTGCCGCTCAAGGCGACCGCCGCCTTTCTCGGGCTCTATGCGCTGCTGGCCGCACCGTTTGCCTTGCACGAGGGCTTTGAGCTGGAGGGGGTGGTGCTTTCGAGCATCCTTGCCCTTGCCCTTGCCGCGCTCAGCGCCATCGACCTCGCCGAGTATCGGTTGCCGGATGCGCTGACGCTGCCGCTGACGGCGCTGGGAGTTGCCGCCACCTCCCTGGTGCTGGACGCCTCGCTCTGGTGGCAGGCCGCCTCCGCGCTTATTGGCTTTGCCGTGCTGGCTGGCGTCGCCGTCGCCTACGCCAAGCTGCGCGGTCGGGCGGGCCTCGGATTGGGCGATGCCAAGTTGTTGGCCGCCGCCGGGGCGTGGCTCGGCGCGCAAGCCTTACCGAGCGTGCTGTTGTTGGCTTGCGGCTCGGCGCTCGTTGGTCTCTTGATCCGGGGTTGGCGCACGCGCTCGCTAGCGGCCACCTCGCGCGTCCCGTTCGGCCCGTTCTTGGCGTTCGGCACCTGGCTGGTCTGGCTCTATGGGCCGCTGTTGAGCGCCGAGCCATGACAGGGGAGGCGTGCCCTATCGCCAGGAATTGACTTGCCAGGCCTCGGTGCCGCGGCGCATTGTGCCGCAAAAATCATGCGGGGTCTTTGGGGTTTGCGCTCATGCTGCTCGATCTCAAGCTGCGGCATCGGCACCGCCGGAGTGTACGCGGACAAGCCGGCTTTACCTTGTTCGAGTTGCTGGTCGTGCTGGGCATCTTGGCCTTGCTCGCCACCTTCGCTGCGCCGCAGGTGCTGCGCTATCTCGGCAAGGCCCGCAGCGAGACGGCAAAAATCCAAATCAACGCCATTGCCAGCGCGGTCGAGCTTTATGCCCTCGACAACGGCGGCTACCCACCCCAGCAGGCGGGACTTGGCGCGTTGATGCAACCGCCGCCCGGCGCCGTCCGCTGGGCGGGACCCTACCTAAAAAAGGCGGAAGGTCTGATCGATCCCTGGGGTCGGCCCTATCAGTACCGCAACCCCGGCCGCAACGGCTCATTCGAGATCTTCAGCCTCGGGCGCGACAACACCCCGGGGGGCGCCGGCGAGGATCAGGACGTCACTAACTGACGTCACCGACTAAGGTCGCTGCACACTAAAGTCGCTGGCACACTAAAGTTGCTCGTGCACGGCGCGCAAG
>DASTMQ010000252.1:0-2368 GCA_035714005.1 Hyphomicrobiaceae bacterium | reverse complement strand
TCGCTATCCTTGCCGTCATTCCAGAACAGGACCATGCGATGCACCTGACCAGTAATCGTCAGGGCCATCTTACGGTTACCTTTGCGGGCTGTCGTGGCTTCGAGCTCTGCCACGCGCTCTTCTAGGTCAGCGCAGCAATCGCCGCCAAGATCAGCTGCCTTGGCGGACGGCATCGCAACGCCACCCACAATGACGCCAGCCGCAGCGACGAGCGCCCACCGGCTAGCTGATTTCAACAGTCCCCCGATCATACAATGTCTCCGTTGGACTAACGCTACCGGAACCCAATCTTACGACTGAATTTACCGTCTCCCACACGGGCCGGATGGTGATGGGTTGCGATTGCCGTCAAGGGCCGCCCGTCCGTGTCCTGCAAGGCTTATCGCACTCGTTAACGACCGGTAAACAAGCAATGCGAGACAAACCGAGGTTTCCACCTAGCACGTGGCGTAAAAGCCACGATGACAATCGAGTCGGTCGTTGAATTTTTATGCATTTCTGGAGCGGCGATTCGGTTGTCAACGATTTTATATGACGCCCGCTTGCTATCAATGTGAGTATAACGGCGCCGACTGGCCCACGTCTGCGGCGGCCCAGAAATGAGGCAGAGTATGGGGGCAGCTGAGCACGGCGAAACTGAGGCACAGATTGCCGTCGTGGGCGCGGGATTGACCGGCCTTGCCGCCGCCGCCGCGCTGAGCCAAGACGGCTTCGATGTTGCCGTCGCCGCCCCCGCCTTCGATGTCGCCGCCGCAGCGGCGGACACCCGCTCCTCCGCCCTGCTGCCCCCGAGCGTCCAACTGCTTGAGAACTTGGATGTTTGGCAAGCCTGTGGCCCCCACAGCGCGCCGCTGCTGGGCGCGCGCCTGATCGACGATAGCAATCGCCTCGTGCGCGCCCCCGAAGTCCTGTTCCAGGCTCGTGAGATCGGCCAGCCCACCCTGGGCGCCAACGTCCCCAACGCCGCTCTCAGCACGGCTTTGAACGTCAAACTGACGGCGGCGGCTCGCCTGCGCTGGCTCGCCACCACCGGGGTCGCCGCGGTGGAGGCGGGTGCCTCTCACGTCCGCCTGCGCCTGACCGAGGGCGGCTGGATCCGCGCAGCGCTGGTGGTGGCCGCCGACGGGCGCCATTCCATCGCCCGCGCGGCCGCCGGCATTGCCGTGCGCACCTGGGATTATCCACAGGCGGCGATCGCCAGCAGTTTTTGCCACACCCGACCGCACGAGGGCATCACCACCGAGTTGCATCGGCGCGCCGGGCCGCTCACGACCGTGCCGCTGCCCGGCCTCGCCTCGAGTTTGATCTGGGTCGAAGATCCCGACGAGGCGGCCCGACTTGCCGCCCTTTCTGAAGCCAATTTCAAGGCGCTACTCGAACACCGCCTCCAGGGTTTTCTGGGTACCATCGTGAGCATCGGGCCGCGCGCGCTCTTCCCGCTGCGCGGGCTCAGCGCCGCCGGCATGGCCGCGCGCCGGATCGCGCTGGTGGGGGAGGCCGCCCACGTGCTGGCGCCGATTGGCGCCCAAGGCCTCAATCTCGGCCTGCGCGACGTTGCAGCCTTGAGCGACTGCGTGGCGGAGGCGCGGGCCTCAGGGCGCGACCTCGGCGGCCCCGAAACCCTTCGCGCCTACAGCCAGGCCCGGGCCGTCGATGTCGCAACCCGCACGGCGCTCGTTGACCTCCTCAACCGCTCCCTGCTGACGGACTTTCTCCCCGCCCAGGCCATCCGCAGCCTCGGATTACAGCTGCTGGCGCGGTCGGGCACGCTGCGGCAGTGGGCAATCCGCGGCGGCGCCAACGCGCCGGGGCCCTTGCCTCGTTTGATGCGGGCCCCGTTTGATGCGGGCCCCGCTTGATGCGGGCGCCGTCCGGCCGCAGCGATGAAACCCCGCCGGCTCCGCTTTAAGCGTGCGGCAAGGGCCTTGACGTGCCCGCTCTGGGCGGGCAAGTGCGGGCGCCGCCCCGCACAGCTAAACGCGACATCCCATGCCAAATCTGCTGAAAGACTTGCGCTACCGCATCGAATACTTGGGATTGAGGCTCATCGTGGCGCTGGTGCGGGCTGCGCCGATGGATGTCTCCGTCGCCGTTTCGGGTAAAATCTGGCGGCTGATTGCCCCTTATGATCGCCGCCACAAGCGCGCCCTTGAGAACCTGGCCACTGCCTTTCCACAAATGCCCCTCGCCGAGCGCGAGGCCATCGCGCGGGCCATGTGGGAGAACCTTGGCCGTGTCATGGCCGAGACCATGCAGATCGATCGCATTATCGCGGATCCGACGCGCATCGAGATCGCCGATGAAAGGCTCTATCGGCGCTACAAGGACAAGCTCGGCTCCGCCATCGGCGTCACCTTGCATATGGGCA
>DASTMQ010000251.1:0-12620 GCA_035714005.1 Hyphomicrobiaceae bacterium | reverse complement strand
CGCCGGCCGCCGGCGCGATGGCGGATATCGCATGCCCCGCCGTGATCGGAAAGGAAATCGCGCATTAGGCTTGGCGCGCGCGCGCGCGCAAGGCGCGCGCGGCATCGCCTCGACCGCCGACCGTATCCTTCGCGGTGCGGGCTTGCTGGTGGACCGGCCAACCAGCAAACTGCGCCACAGGCATCGGCACGCCAGGGAGGACGACATGCGACGCTTATGTGAAGGCCGGGTAGCCATCGTGACGGGGGCCGCGGGCGGGCTTGGCCGCCAACACGCCCTGCTGCTCGCGGCCCATGGCGCCAAGGTCATGGTCAACGATATCGGGGCCCGCGTCGATGGCACGGGCAGCAATGGGGCGGCGGCCGCCGCGGTGGTGGACACCATCAAAGGAGCCGGCGGCGCGGCCGTGGCCAACGCCGCCGACGTCAGCGACTGGAAGGCTGCGCAAGCCATGATCGAGGAGGCCGTCGACACCTTCGGCAGGCTCGACGTCCTTGTCAACAATGCCGGTATCCTGCGCGACCGCATGCTGGCAAACATGGACGAGGACGAATGGGATGCGGTGATCAAGGTCCACCTCAAGGGAACCTTTGCCCCTTCGCGGCACGCCGCCGCCTATTGGCGCGAGGCGAGCAAGAAAGGCAACGGTCCCGTCAAGGCCCGCATCATCAATACGACCTCAACCTCGGGGATCTACGGCAACGTCGGGCAGACAAACTACGGCGCCGCCAAGGCGGGTATCGCCGCCTTCACCATCATTGCCGCGCGCGAGCTCGCCCGCTACGGCGTCACGGTCAACGCCATTTCGCCCTCGGCCCAGACCCGCATGACAGAGGGACTGCGCGAGCTGAGCGAGCACGAGCGCGCCATTCGCGACCCGAGGTGGGTTTCGCCCACCGTGGTCTATCTGGCAAGTGAGGAGGCCCAAGACATTAGCGGACGCGTGATCCAGGCCGGCTTCGGCCGCATTGCCGTGTGTGAGGGCTGGCGTCGCGGCGCCGAGGTTGGCCAGGTGGAGGACCCTGAGGCGGCCGGCTCCCTGCTGCGCCAAATGCTTGCCAAGGTGCGCAAGAACTCCGGCATGGACGGCCTCGAGCTCGATTGACCCGGCGGCGGGTTGCCGCCTCAGGCGACGCCACGCCGGAGACTGGTGCCCGTCTTCTTGTCGAACAGGTGCACGGCCGCCCGATCGACCGCCAACGCACCGGCGGCGTCGATCTTTGTCGAGGTCGCCACCGCAACGACGATGGGCACCGCCCCGACGCTGCCGTGGATGAGCCGGGTGGCGCCCAATTCCTCGACGAAGTCCTTGACGAAGGCCAGATTCTCGCCTGCGCCCGGGGCCGTGAAGGTCAGGTCCTCGGGCCGCGCGCCAACGTCCACGTCCTGGCCGACCTCGCAGGCGAACGCCTCGGCCCGGAAGGCAACGCGCCCGCCCTCCATCTCGACGCTGCCCGGGGCGGCAATGCGTCCGGGCAGCAAATTCATGGCGGGCGAGCCGATGAACGTGGCCACGAAGCGCGTCGCCGGCAGGCGATAGACCTCGGTCGGCCCCCCGCTCTGCTCGATGCGGCCGGCGTTCATGACCACGACCTTGTCGGCCAGCGTCATGGCCTCGACCTGGTCGTGGGTGACAAAAATCGAGGTTGCCTTGAGCCTGTTGTGCAGGCGCCGGATTTCGACCCGCATCTGCACGCGTAGCTTCGCATCCAGATTGGACAAGGGCTCGTCGAACAGAAAAGCTTGCGGCTCACGCACAATCGCCCGGCCCATGGCGACGCGCTGCCGCTGGCCTCCCGAGAGGGCACGCGGCTTGCGCTTGAGGAAATCCTCAATCGCAAGCAAGCGCGCGGCTTCCGCCACGCGTGCGGCGATGTCGGCCTTCGGCACGCCGCGATTGCGCAGCCCGTAGGCCATGTTGTCGTAGACGCTCATGTGCGGGTAGAGCGCGTAATTCTGGAACACCATGGCGATGTCGCGATCCGCCGGCTCGACGTCGTTCACCCGCCGGTCGCCGATACTGACGCTACCCTCCGATACGGTCTCAAGTCCGGCAATCATGCGCAGGAGCGTGGACTTTCCACAACCGGAGGGACCCAGCAAGACGGTGAAGGAGCCGTTGGGGATGGCAAGGGAGACCCCTTTCACGGCCTCGATGCCGCCGGGGTAAACCTTGCGCACGTTCTCAAGCGTCACCGCGGCCATTTGGGGCTCCCAATCGGTGGGTCGAACGCGCTTGGCCACGCCTCACCCGCGCGCGCCCGCCGGCGCGCGGAGGCGCGGTGTGGGGGCAGTAAGCTCACTTCTCGGTCTCCACCAAACCCTTGACGAACCATCGCTGCATCAACACCACGACGGCGACCGGCGGCAGCATCGCCAGCATGGCCGTCGCCATCACCACGTTCCACTCCGTCAAGGCATCGGCGGTCACGATCATCTTCTTAATGCCGATGACGATCGTCTGCATGTCATCGCGCGTCGTGATCAGAAGCGGCCACAAGTATTGGTTCCAGCCATATATGAACAGGATGACGAACAGGGCCGCGATATTGGTGCGTGACAGCGGTAGCACCGTATCCTTGAAGAACCGGAACGGCCCGGCGGCGTCGAGCTTGGAAGCCTCGATCAGCTCGTCGGGGATGGTCATAAAGAACTGGCGGAAAAACAGGGTTGCGGTGGCCGAGGCAATTAGCGGCAAGGCGAGCCCAGAATAGGAATCGAGCAAATGAAGGTCAGCGGCGATCTTGTAGGTCGGGTAAATACGCACTTCGACGGGTAGCATCAGCGTCATGAAGATCAGCCAGAAGGCCGCCATACGAAAGGGAAACTTGAAATAGACGACGGCGTAGGCGGAGATGATCGAGATTGCGATCTTGCCGATGGCGATCGTGCTGGCCATCACGAAGCTATTGAGCAGCATCTGCCCCACCGGCTCGCGCGTGGTACCGCTGGTGCCGATGAAAAGGGTCTTGTAGTAGGTCTCAAGGAACAGGCGCCCTGGGGTGATCGGCATCTGGCCGTTGGCGATGATGCTTTGCTCGTGGGTCGAACCGATCAAGCACAGATAGACCGGAAAGGCGATGATGAAGACGCCCAGCGATAGCACAAGATAGGCAAAGGCATTGCCGAAGCGGCGACGTTCCACCATCACGAACTAATCCCAGGTGTGCGGATCCTTGAGCGCGGCGAGAATGGCCGCCGCGCAAGCCGCCAGCAGCTTTTCGCCCTTCTCGCGCGAGGCGCGTCGGGCATCGCCCACCACCCCCGACGGCGTGAAGTCGCGAAACGACCGATATTGACCGAGCGCCAGCGGGCGGCGATGGACGTGGGGCGGCCCGTGCGCGGCCTCAAGCGCCTCGCCGCGCACCAGCTCCGGCGCGAGCGCCATCATCATGGACGTCTCGGCTTCGCAGGCGTGGCGCACGCCGTCCTGGTCTTCGAGAATCGCCGGCATGGCCGGCTGCGCCAGCTCGAAATAGGTGGTGGTGCGAATCTTGAGGGAGGAGTGGCGCTGAAGGTCGGGCAGGATGGCGGCGAGCGCGGCGATGTTGCCGCCGTGGCCGTTGACGATCAACATCCGCGTGAAACCATGGCGCTCGATGCTGTCGGCAAGGCTCCCGAGCACGCCGCGGTAGGTGGCAAGATCAAAGGTAAAGGTACCACCGAACGCCATATGGTGCTCGGCCATGCCGCACCACAGCGTCGGTGCGACGACGACCGGGACGGCAGGCGCGGCGGCCTCGGCGGCGCGGCGACAGACGCCTTCGCACAGCATGCTGTCGACACCCACCGGCAGATGCGGACCATGCTGCTCCATCGAGGCGACGGGTAGCAGGACAATGGCGTCGGCGCCGGCCTGTTGGTTAAGCTCGGCGGCGGTCAGCTCCTGCCACATCACAGAGCGGGCCATCAGTACGTCACCTTGCGTTCGATGAAACGAAATTGCAGGCCCGTCAGCGCAATCACCATCAGCATTAAGATCACCGATTGAGCCGCCGAGCTGCCCAGATCACCGCCAAGCCGGCCGTCGAAGAAGACCTTATAGACCAGGGTCTCGGTGGCTTTGGCCGGCCCGCCGCCGGTGATGGCGTCGATGATGCCAAAGGTGTCGAAGAAAACGTAGACGATGTTGACGACCAAAAGAAAAAACGCCGTCGGCGATAGCAGCGGAAAAATGATGGTCCAGAACCGGCGCACCGGGCGGGCGCCGTCGATGGCGGCCGCCTCGATCACCGATTTCGGGATCGACTGCAGGCCAGCGAGAAAGAACAAAAAATTGTAGCTGATCTGCTTCCAGGTCGCCGCCATGATCACCAGCACCATGGCGTGTTTGCCGTTGAGCAACGGGTTCCAATCCATGCCAAGGGAACGCAAGCCGCGCGCGATCAGCCCCAGCGAGGGCTGAAACATGAATAGCCACAACACGCCGGCAATGGCCGGTGCGACGGCATAGGGCCAAATCAGCAGGGTCTTGTAGGCGGACGCCCCTTTGATGCTCTTGTCCGCCTGCACCGCAAGCAGCAGGGCGATCGAAAGCGAGAGCAGCGTGACGGCAAACGAAAAGACGAGCGTCGTCGCCATCGCCCGGTAGTAGTCGCCCTGGCCCAGCAGATATCGATAGTTCTCAAGCCAGACAAAGTCGGTCTTGAGGCCAAAGGCGTCCTGCAGCAGGAAGGACTGCCAGAGCGCCTGATTGGCCGGCCAATAAAAGAAGACCAAGGTGACGAGGAGCTGCGGAGCAAGCAACAGGTAGGGCAGCACCTTGCCCTCGAATATCACGCGCTTCTGCATGGGCCCCCCTCGGTCGCCGTCCCCCGCCCCAGGCCGCACGCCCCGACCGGGGGCGGGTCCCGCATCCCATAGCGTGCCGCGCGCTTCCCTGTCATCGCCTTTCCAAAGCTCCGGGAAGCATCGGGGCACCCGAGCCGGCAGCCGCAGGGGGCAGCGCTACCGCCGCGGGGTCTTGAGCCCCGCAGATCCTGCCAGCGTCTTGCAGGCGGGGCGCGCTAGGCGCCAGGCCCCAAGGCCTGCCCAAGGCTGCTCGGGGCAGCGCGGCATCTGGCACCACGGGGCGCGCCACTGGGCTCTAATTGGCCCTCATCGGGCCCGCATGGACCCTCATGGGGGCCCGGTTCCGGACACCGCCTCACAATCCTCATCGTCCCGCACTGTCCTACGTCGTCCTACAGGGCCGCCTGGGTCCGAAGCCGCCGGGCCATCGGTTTGGCTGACCGCTTGAAGGGACGCGGCGCCGCCAAAGCAACTTCAGTCACGAGCTTTTTCAGGATCGCATCGGCAAACGTTTCATAGGATGCGGCGGCGACCACAAAGGCGCCGGGGCCGCCGATGACATTGTGTAAATAGTATTGATCGAGTTCGGGATCGAGAGCGAGGATCGGCAGGCCATTGATGCTGACGCCCGCCTTGACGGCGTCATCGCGGGCTTCGGTGACGGGCCGGCCGCGGTTATTGCTACCATCCCCCGAGATATCGATGACCCGCCGAGCCCCCTTGGCCTCGGTCACGGCGAACAAGGACATGGCATAGTCGATCGCCCCGCTGATCGAGGTGCCGCCGCCGAACAGCTGGCGCGGCACGGCTTCAATCGCATCCGCCAGAGCATGCATGGAGGCTTCGGTGCTGATCAGTCGCCACGGCACCACCTGCACCTGCAGCACCGGTCCGGTCCACTGCAGCATGGTCACGGCAATGCGCTGCTGCGAGCCGGACTGGATGGCCTGCAAAAGTCGCGGATTGCGAAAAGCCGCGACGTAGCCACGTTTTTGCAACTCGAAGCGAGCCTCGCTTACACTCCCGGAGACGTCGACCGCCAAGACGAGCTCAAGATCGACGCCCGACTGGGCACCGGCGCAATCCCCGCCTGCGCTCGCGATCCCCGCGCTCAGCACGCCCAGGAGCGCGAGGCGCCGCAGCTGCCACACCCACCTCGCCAGCACCCAATGCGCCATGCTACCCACGCCCGTGTTCGCTCTTGCAGCCGGGCGCTTGCACGCTTGCCCGCGCCGGTCGCATTTGCAGGTTACAGCGCCACATTGTGAGCATACGAGGGACAACGACAATGCTGAAGGCGGGGGTCACGCTCTACTATCTTCGCCATGGCGAGACCGATTGGAATTTGGCGCAGCGCTATCAAGGTCAACGGGATATCCCGATCAATGCCACCGGCCGGACGCAAGCCAAGGATAACGGTCGGCTGCTCGCGGCGACCCTCGGCGATCGCGCCGCAGATCTCGACTACGTGGCAAGCCCGCTCAAGCGTGCAAGCGAGACCATGCAGATCCTGCGCGCCGCAATGGGGCTCGACAGCCGCGCCTACCGCACCGACGACCGGCTGATGGAAATCAATTACGGCAGCTGGGAAGGCCAGCCCTGGGGTGACATTGCGGTGCACGACCCGGCAGGTTCTGCGGCGCGCCAGGCCGATGTCTGGAATTGGCGGCCGCAGGGTGGGGAGAGCTACCGGATGCTGGCGGAACGCGTCAGCGCCTGGGTTGGCGAGGTCGCGGCCGACACCGTCGTGGTCGCACACGGAGGCGTCAGTCGAGCCTTGCGTGCCGTGCTCTTCGGCCTTTCAGCCCCCGAGGTCATGCGGCTCGAGGTGCCCCAGGACAGGATCCTGGTGATCGAAACGGGCGCAATGCGGTGGCTGCGACCGCACGGCGAGATGGCGGCGAGGGCATGACCAGCGTCATGCCCTCGCCGAAAAAGGCGGGCGGGCTACTTCTTCTTTTTCGTGGTTTTGCTGGCGGTCTTGCCGGCGTATTTGGATTTTCCGGCCACGCACTTGCCCTCGCTCGCGCTCCAAACCTGCTTGCCGCGCTCGCAGCCCATCTTGGTTTTCGCTGCGCTTGCCGGCTGAACCAGCACGCACGCCGCAAAACCGGCCAAAGTCAGCGCAACGATCATTGAACGCATGATTGCCTCCGTCTTCCAACCGAACGGCAAAAGTCATAGGCGGTATTTGCGGCCGATGTCAGCAGCTAACTGGCATATCTTTACCGAGTGACCCGGCGGCCACAGACGCCCGCCTTGACCCATCGCCTGGGCGCCGCAGCGGCAAAAAAGCGCCTCTTGCCCGGCGCCAGAAGGTGCCTACAAACACGGGAGGGGGTGCGGGACGCGCGCGCGATGGGGGTCGCCCCTTGCAAGCGAAATGTGGCCACGCTGACAAATGATAAGGCGGTGAGATGCGTTCGAGACCCTGGGGAAGAACTGTAGGCACGAGGATTATCGTCACCGCCGGGCTTGCGATCCTTGTCGCCAGCGCCGCTGTGGCCCAGACCGTCGCCGACCAACTGGCCGCCTGCAAGAGCGAGGGCGCCGATCTTAAGGTCCGTATTCAAGCCTGTACGCGCGCGCTCGAGGGCGCCGTGGACAACGAGGAACTTCGCGTCGAAGCCTTGCTGCAGCGTGGCGTGCTCTACGAGTTGTGGGGTGACCAGGAGGCCGCGCAAGCCGACTACAGCGAAATCATCACGCTGGATCCCAGCAGCGCCATCGCCTTCTTCAACCGCGGCAACGTACGCGACCGGCTAGGGCAGCAGGATCTGGCGATCGAAGACTATTCGGAGGCCATCCGGCTCGATCCCAGCGATCCGGATATGTTCAATAACCGCGGCCAAGTCTATGACAGCCGTGGCGAATTCGACCTGGCAATTGCCGACTATTCCGAGGCGATCCGGCTTGATGCCACCAGCAGCCGGCCCTTCTACAACCGGGGTCTGGCCAATTTCAGCAAGGGTGAGTTCAAATCGGCGATGGCCGATTTCGACCAGGCGCTCAACCTGCAGCCCAACGATGCCGATGCCTTGGTCGCGCGGGCCGCCACCTACGAGGAGTTGGGGGACATGGCGGCCGCACTTGCCGATTACCGGCGCGCGCTCAACATCGCGCCGGAGCACGCGGAGGCAAAGGAGGCGCTCGAGCGGCTCGGCAAATGAGCCGGCAACCCCGCCAAGGCTAAAACGGCGGTGTCGGTGGTGGCGGGGTCGGGCGTGTGAGGGCGATTTTTTTGCGTCGTTACCTTAAGATTTTGCAGGAGCCTGAAACCCCCAGGCTCCTGCAAAATCCGTTCCGTCCTACTTCTTCAGTCGCGCGTCCGCGCACTTGCGGTCCTTTTTGCTGTAGTACATGTAGGCGCCGCACGAGCCGGGGCCCTTGCTCTTGGCTTTCTTGGCAGATTTCTTCTTGCCCTTCTTTGCCTTCTTCGCCTTCTTGGCGGACTTCTTCGCTACCTTGACAACGGCGTTGTCAAGACCTGGGCTCGAGCCCGGCGTCAGAGTGGCTGCCTCAAGCTCCGACAGCGGCGAGAAGGCGATGGCGACCGCCAAGGCCAAGACGGCAATAAGGGTCTTACTGATGCTCATTCCAAGTACCTCCCATTTCTATAGTCGGCGTCGGCGCGCCGCAGGAAACGCGATTGTCACCTGCCCGTACGCGACAGCGCAGGAGGAAGGCTAGAGAGCGCTAAATGAACGCACAATGAATTGTGATGCGCATTAACCTCTCGAAGTTGCGCAAAGGACACGATATTCGTTTTGAAGGTTAAAGGGCCGCCGGGTTGTGTGTGCTCTCGCACCTGCGAGAGCGGACCGATATGGCAGGGGCTGCGTTGCATTCTTGCCATCGTGCCGGTAAAGAGCCGCCTCGGCGAAAGAAACCACACGCCATGTCGCACAACACCTTTGGGCACCTGTTTCGGGTCACGACCTGGGGCGAAAGCCACGGACCGGCGATCGGTTGTGTCGTCGACGGCTGCCCGCCTCGGATCCCGCTCGACGCCTCCGACATCCAGCGCTTTCTCGACAAGCGAAGGCCCGGGCAATCACGCTTCACCACGCAGCGCCGCGAGCCCGACAGCGTACGCATCCTCTCGGGCATCTTTGGCGACGAGGAGGGCCGTCAGGTCACAACCGGCACGCCGATCGCGCTCATCATCGACAACGTCGATCAACGCGGCAAGGACTATGCCGATATCAAGGACAAGTTCCGGCCGGGGCATGCCGACTTCACCTATTGGGCGAAGTATGGCGTGCGCGACTACCGCGGGGGCGGGCGGTCGAGTGCGCGCGAAACCGCCCTGCGGGTCGCCGCCGGAGCGATAGCGCGCAAGGTGATTGCCGGCGTGATCATACGCGCCGCCCTGGTACAGATCGGCACCCACGCCATCGCCCGCGACCGCTGGTCGTGGGACGAGGTCGACCGCAACCCGTTCTTCTCACCCGACGCCGGCATTGTCGAGACGTGGACGCGCTACCTCGAGGAGGTGCGCAAGGCCGGCTCTTCGGTGGGTGCGATCGTCGAGGTCGTCGCCGAGGGCGCGCCGGCGGGGTGGGGCGCGCCGATCTACGGCAAGCTCGATCAGGATCTGGCCGGCGCCATGATGAGCATCAACGCGGTCAAGGGCGTGGAGATCGGGGCCGGCATGCGCGCTGCCGAGCTCAGCGGCGAGGCCAATGCCGACGAGATTCGCATCGGCAATGACGGCAAGCCTGCCTTTCTTTCCAACAACGCCGGCGGCATCCTCGGCGGCATCTCGACCGGTCAAGCGATCGTCTGCCGCTTTGCCGTCAAGCCGACCTCATCGATCCTGTCGCCACGCCGGACCATCGATCGGCTGGGACAGGAAACCGAGATTTCCACCAAGGGACGGCACGATCCCTGCGTCGGCATCCGGGCCGTCCCCGTCGCCGAGGCCATGATGGCCCTGGTTCTGGCCGACCACTGCCTTCGCCACCGCGCCCAGGTGTCGGATTAGCCCGGCGGACAGCTAGGCTTGCGGCGTGCGCATTGGCTCGCTTGTCGGAGCCGGCCGGCGGTTGCATGATCCTGGCGCCCGCCGCACGAGCGGGTCGCCATGCCCCCTGGGGCGATGATCCGCTGCGAGGACCGCTGATGACCGTTTCCGACGCTGTGCACGCCCTCCTGTTTGACGTTTTTGGCACCGTGGTCGACTGGCGGGCAAGCCTCATCGAGGACTTGAGCGCGTTTGCCGCCGGGCGCGGCCTCAAACTTGATTGGGCCGCCTTTGCCGACGACTGGCGGGCGCTCTATCAGCCCGCCATGGAGGAGGTGCGCACGGGCCAACGGGCATGGACCGTGCTCGACGTGCTGCACCGCGAGAGCCTGGACAAGCTCATTGCCAAATACGGCGTTAGCGGCCTGAGCGAGGCCGACAAGGACCACATCAACAAGGTCTGGCATCGCCTCAAGCCATGGCCGGACGCGGTCGACGGTCTGGCGCGCTTGAAGCGCCGCTACATCATCGGCACCCTGTCAAACGGCAACGTGGGCCTGCTCACGCGCATGGCCAAGTTCGCCGGCCTTCCCTGGGACGTCGTGCTCGGCGCCGAGACGGCGCGGGCCTACAAGCCCCTGCCGCAAGCCTACCTCGGCAATGCCGAGCTCATCAGTCTCCGACCCGAACAGGTCATGCTGGTCGCCGCCCACAACGGCGATCTGGCCGCGGCGGCCAGTGTCGGCCTGCGCACGGCCTTCGTGCCCCGCCCCAACGAATGGGGAGCCGGCCAGAAGCTGGATCTCAAGGCCGAACGCGAATGGGACGTGATTGCGGACAGCTTCCTGAGCCTCGCCAAGGCCATGGGCTGCTGAGCCTTCGCGCGTCCGGCCTTCAAGCCCGCGCCAAGGGTCGGCAACGCTCAGCCGGGCCCGGCGCATGGCGGAGGCTCAAGGTCGCCGCCATCGGGCAACGCTCGCCTCTGGCTCGGGGATTGCCGGCAACCGGCGTTGGGGCGCGGGATTTTAAGCGCGGTCGACCTTGACGTACTCGAACTCGCCCGGCTTGTTGTCGATGCCGATCCGCGGCGGGGCAATCCAGGACGCGAACTTGCCCCGCTCCCAACAGGGCGCCATCAGTCCGGCAATGAAGTCGCCGTCCGCCTTTGACGGCAGCCACTGGTGCTTTTGCTTCAGCCAGTCCTCTTCACGCAGGAGTTCTCCGGCGGGAGAGGCTTGAATGTTGGCGAATTCGCCGATGCCACGGTGAAAGGCGACATGGGGAAGCTTCAGGCGGAAGTCGATCCCGGCCTTTTCGATCACCTTGTTCCAACGCTGCACGCCCTTGGCGCAGTCGTTGACGTAGTCGTCGCGCAGACGCATGTTGATGGCCGTCAACGCCGGCTCGTCGACCATCTTGATGCTGCCGTCGATCAACTTGCTCACGGGATAGGTGGCTTTGGTCAGCTGGTGGTCGTCCTCGATGCGCGTTTCCTGGAAGCGGCCCTTGACGCCGGACGTGTAGTAGTTGGCGGCGTTGGTGGAGACTTCTGAGCCAAACAGGTCGAGCGACAGCGAGAAGTGCAGGTTGGCCTTCTTCTGCATGGTCGGCAGATCGATGACGCCGAGCTTGCGCACGGCGGCGACGTCATTTGCATCCTCGATGCCGGCCTCCTTCATGGCCTGGCAGGTGCGCTCGATGGCCCGGCCGACCCCCGTCTCGCCGACGAACATGTGGTGGGCTTCCTCGGTCAGCATGAAGCGGCAGGTGCGCGACAACGGATCGAAGCCCGATTGCGCCAGGCTTTCGAGCTGCATCTTGCCATCGCGATCGGTGAAGAATGTGAACATGAAGAAGGAGAGCCAATCGGGCGTCTCCTCGTTGAAGGCGCCCAACATGCGCGGCTTGTCTTGGTCGCCCGAGCGGCGTTGCAGCAGGCCTTCGGCTTCCTCGCGACCGTCTTTGCCGAAATATTTCTGCAAAAGATAAACCATGGCCCAGAGGTGCCGGCCTTCTTCGACGTTGACCTGGAACAGATTGCGCATGTCGTAGAGGGAGGGCGCGGTCTTGCCGAGATGGCGTTGCTGCTCGACGCTGGCGGGTTCCGTGTCGCCCTGCACCACGATCAGCCGACGCAGCATGGCGCGGTACTCGCCGGGCACCTCCTGCCAGGCCTGCTCGCCCTTATGGATGCCGAAGTTGACCCGGCGATCGTCCAGTCGAGGCGCCAGCAGAATGCCCCAGCGGTACTCCGGCATTTTCACGTAGTCGAACTTGGCCCACCCCTTGGGGTCGATGCTGATGGCCGTGCGCAGGTAGACGTTGGAGGTCTGGAAGCCCTCCGGTCCCATGGTCATCCACCAATCGATGTATCCGGGATGCCATTGCTCCAGCGCCTTGAGCACGCGCTGGTCATCCATCAGCCCAACGTTATTGGGAATCTTGGTCGAGTAGTCGACGTTGGTTGTCTCTGCCATCGCCTCAGTCCTTAAGGTTCGTCGAGCCTGCTGCCCGACTAGATGCGCTCGGGATTGAAGTTGGCCTTCACGCCGCTGCCATAGCGCTTGAGCGCACCCTCGGCACCGGCGGCGTTGGGCCGCTGAAAGATCCAGTTCTGCCAGGCGGTGAGCCGGCCGAAAATCTTGGTCTCCATCGTCTCCGGGCCGGCGAAGCGCAGGTTGGCTTCCATCCCGGTCATCGCGTCCGGTGAAAAGCCGGTGCGTTCTTCGATCGCGATGCGCACTTCGTCTTCCCAGTCGATCTCGTCGGGCGCGAAGGTGACCAGCCCCAGCTCTTCGGCGCGTTCGGTGTCCACCGGATCAGTCTCCGCCAGCGCTTCTTCCGCGCGCTGCGGTGCGCCGAG
>DASTMQ010000250.1:0-27167 GCA_035714005.1 Hyphomicrobiaceae bacterium | reverse complement strand
CTGAGGCCGAGGTCGGCGAGGCGGGCAAACACCTGCCTGCCGCTTTCGATAAATCGATCGACGGCTTGCTCGGGCTCGCTGGCAAAGTGGCGGAAGGCTGCAATCAAGTGCGCGCGGTCGATGGCATCCTCCGGACTGATGGCGTTGAAATCGCCGCACAGCAGCAGCGGTCCCGAAGTGGCGGCGACCAGGGCGGCAAAATCACGCGCCTTCATTTCCGGACGGCGCTCCGGGTGGGGGTGATAGGACGCCACCGTCAGTGGCCCGTGCGGCGTGCCGAGCACGGCAATGAGGCCACCACGGTTATAGATGTTGAGCTCCTGCCAGCGCGCAATGGGATGCTGGCTCAAAATGGCGTTGCCCCAGGCGCCATCGTAAAGGGCTGCCGCCTGGTGGCGAAAGGCGAAGAGATCGCCATAGTCGATGGCCGTGCCGGCGTGCGCGCGGCAAAACAGCGCTTCGTTCAGCACCAAAACGTCGGGATCGAGCTCGCGCACCAGCGCTAGCGCCGCGGCGCGCCGCTCCCGATCGAGCAATCGACGCTCGCCCTCGCGCTCGTTGCGGGGCCGCAACCCCTCGAGAATATTGAAGGAGACGAGCTTGAGTGGGCGAGCCATGGTGCGCTGATCGATCGGGCCGGACAAGCCGGGCCCAGTCTAGCATGGTTGCCCCAGGGCGGGCCCGGGCGCACTTTTGCCAACGGCCGCATCGCCGCGCCGAAAATGTTTCGCCGCGCTTTGCCCGCCGTTGGGAACGCCATAGGCTTCAGCCTCGTTGATTTCATTGTCTTTTGTTTTGAAAGTCCGTCGCCATGGCAGGTCGCATCGAAGACTATGCGCTGATCGGGGACTGCGAGACCGCGGCGTTGGTCGGCAGTGACGGCTCGATCGACTGGTTATGCTGGCCGCGCTTCGATTCGGGCGCCGTGTTTGCCGCGCTCGTCGGCGATCGTGACAATGGCCATTGGCAGATCGCACCACTGCAGGCGAGCGCGCGGCGGTCGCGAAAATATCGCGGCAACACCCTGATTCTCGAAACGGAGTTCGTTACCGCCGACGGCGCGGTCACGCTCATCGAGTTCATGCCGCTGCGGGCTAACGGCACCAGCCATATCGTGCGCATTGTTCAGGGGCGTCGCGGCCGCGTCGCCATGCACACGCGCCTGGTGCTGCGCTTTGACTATGGCTCGATCGTGCCCTGGGTCACCCGGCTCGAGGACAACACGATCAAGGCCATCGCCGGGCCGGACATGGTCGTGCTGCGCACCAACGTGGACCTGAAGGCGGAGGGCTTTAGTCATTGCGCCCACTTCAGCGTGGCCGCCGGCGAGACGGCGACCTTCGTGCTCGCCTATGGCCCGTCCTTTCACGCCTTGCCGGAAGCCATTGCGCCGTCAGCCGCCCTCGCCGAAACCGAGCGGGCCTGGGCGGGATGGACGGCGGCCTATCGGCCCGCGGACAGATACGGCGAGGAGGTGCTGCGCTCACTGCTAACGCTCAAGGCGCTCACCTACCGTCCGACCGGGGGGATCGTCGCTGCGCCCACCACCTCGCTGCCGGAAAATCCCGGCGGGACGCGCAACTGGGACTACCGTTATTGTTGGCTGCGCGATGCCACCTTCACCCTGCTGGCCCTGATGAACTGCGGCTTTGAGGGCGAGGCGGAAGCCTGGCGGACCTGGCTGCAGCACGCCGTTGCCGGCAATCCGGCGCAGGTGCAAATCATGTACGGCCTCGCCGGCGAGCGGCGCCTCGACGAATGGGAAATTCCAAGTCTTGGCGGTTATCAGGGTGCGAGGCCCGTGCGCATTGGCAATGCCGCCGCCAAACAGCTGCAACTCGATATTTTCGGCGAAGTCATGGACGTCCTGTTTCAGAGTGCCGATGGCGGCTTGGCACCTCAGGGCGCCGAGTGGAACCTGCAAGTGAAACTCGTCGAGCATCTGGAGACGATCTGGCAAGAACCCGATCAGGGCCTGTGGGAGGTGCGCGGCGGGCCGCGACAGTTCACGCACTCCAAGGTGATGGCCTGGGTCGCCCTCGATCGTGCCATCAAGAGTATCGAAAGTTTTCACGTCAAAGGACCGCTGGCCCGCTGGCGTCAGCTGCGCGACCAAATCCACGCCGAGGTTTGCGAGCGCGGTTACAACCCGACGCTCGGCGCCTTCGTGCAAAGCTATGGCGCCAACGATCTTGATGCGAGCGCACTGCTTATTCCGCTTGTCGGCTTCCTGCCGCCAAGCGATGAGCGCGTATCCTCAACGCTGGAGGCGATCAGGCGCCACCTGATGGTCGACGGATTGGTGCACCGCTACGATACGCACCGCACCGCCGATGGTCTGCCCGCCGGCGAGGGTGCTTTTCTCGCCTGCAGCTTTTGGTTTGCCGACAATCTGGTGCTGCTCGGCCGTCGCCAGGAAGCGCAGGAGCTGTTCGAGCATCTTCTCACGCTGCGCAACGACGTCGGCCTGCTCGCGGAGGAGTACGATCCCGTCAGCAAGCGCATGCTCGGCAACTTTCCCCAGGCCTTTTCGCACGTCGCCCTGATCAACACGGCCCACAACTTGGCGACGCCGGATAAGCCGGCCCAGCAGCGCTCCGGAGCCCGCCCGTGCCCCGAGCCGGCGCAGCCGTTACCGGCGAAACCCGAATAACGTCATGTCGCCACGGCTGCAGAGCGTCGTGCCGACGACATAGTCGCGAGGCGTCGCTGGCGAGCCAGACGCTGCACCGGCGACCTCCTCCGCCTCTGCCGCCGAGGCGACGTCATGGACGCGGACATCGGCGCGGGCGCCGCCGAGCGCCATGGCCACCGCGCGGCCGCTGCCGGAGTTGGCGCCCCTTTTGTCGTCGCGAGGGTGTGGCCATTTGCTTTTTGCCCGCATCGGCTCCGGCTCCGGCGGCCCGCCGTGCCGGCAGCAGCAAACGCGCAACTGAAAAGCGTTCGGGGGTGCGGCTCACGCCGCACCCCCGTGACCATCAAGAAAAGGCTCGGAAAGCTCGAGTGGTTGTGCGCCCTACGGCCGGCCACGACCGCCGCGATCATCGCGGTCCATTTCCTGCCACCAGCGGCTCGAACCGGTCCGATAGGCCTCGGGATAAAGCGGCCCATAGTAGCGGTAGCCGTAGCCGCGGTACGGCCGCTCCGAGCCGCGGCAATGGCGCTGGCCATTGTGCCACCAACAGCGCCGATAGGCGACGTCCTGCGTCGCGGACTGGGTACCGACCGCGGCCGCCAGGGTTGGATTTAAATGCGAAGCAGCCGGCGCGGCTTCAGCAGCAAGAGAGCCTAGCCCCAAGCTGGCGACGCCACAGGCTCCGATCAAGGCCAGTTTCGTGCTTTGCATGCTTCGTCCTTTCTTCATTTTTCAACCAATCAACGCCGCGCAAAATCGCTTAGTTCCTCACCGGCGCGCTGGAGGGTTACGCCCCCATCCAGTGAGAGCAACGATGGCTATGGGGTCAACCCGTCGCTGTCGCGGTGCTCTGTCGCGGGTCCGCGGCTGCATCCGGCGCGCCCGTTCGAGACGCGCGCCGCCAGTTTCTTCCGTGCACACCGCAAGCTAGCAGGACGCGTTCGCAGCGAGCATGAACTGCCGGCGGCGGCCGATCAGCCAACGAACTGGTGCCACAACAGCTTGAGATTGAGGGCGATGATGATGGCGGCGATCGCCGCGGCCGAGGCGACCAGCCAGCGCGGGGCGACCAGGGCCCCCATTTTGGCGCGGTCGGCGGTGAATTGGACCAGCGGCACGACCGCGAAGGGCAGCTGCAGACTGAGGATGACTTGACTCAAGATCAACAGCTTGCCGGTTTCTGCCTCGCCATAAATCAGCGTGACGCCGGCGGCGGGCATGATGGCGATGGCGCGCGTGATCAGGCGGCGCAGCCACGCCGGCAAACGGATGTCGAGAAAGCCCTCCATCACGGCTTGGCCGGCCAGGGTCGCCGTCACCGTGGAACTGAGGCCGCAGCACAACAGCGCCAGGCCGAACAGGATCGGGGCCAAGGAGGATCCGAGCAGGGGCGCCAGCAGCGCCTGGGCCTGGCCCAATTCGACGACCTCGGTGTGGCCGGCCTTGTGGAAGCTCGCCGCGGCCAGGATCAGAATGGCGGCGTTGATCAGGAGGGCGAACATCAGGGCAATGGTGGAGTCGATGGTCGCATACTTCAAAGCTTCGCGCTTGGCGGGCAGCGTTTCGCCGTAGGCCCGCGTCTGCACGATGGCCGAGTGCAGATAAAGATTGTGCGGCATGACCGTGGCACCGAGAATGCCCATGGCCAGATAGAGCATTTCCGGATTGCGCACGATTTCGGTGGTCGGGGCGAAGCCACGGATCAAGGGCCCGAGCTCAGGGTTGGCGAGGGCAATTTGGATCGCAAAGCAGGCCGTGATGACACCCAGCAGGGTGATGATGAAGGCTTCGAGGAAGCGAAAGCCGAGCCTTTGCAGATAAAGGATCAAGAACACGTCGAGCGCCGTCAAGAGCACGCCGATCTCGAGCGGGATGCCAAACAGCAAATTGAGGCCGATGGCCGTGCCGATCACTTCGGCAATGTCGGTGGCGATAATGGCGACTTCCGCCGCAAGCCACAGGGGATAGGCGGCCCAAGGCGGGTAGGCATCGCGGCACGCCTGCGCCAGGTCGCGGCCGGAGGCGATCGCCAGGCGCGCACAGAGCGCCTGCAGGATAATGGCCATGATATTGGAAATCAGGGCCACGACCAGCAGCGTGTAGCCGAACTTGGAGCCCCCCGCCAACGAGGTCGCCCAGTTGCCCGGGTCCATGTAACCGACGGCGACCAGATAGCCTGGCCCCAGGAACGCCACCAGGCGGCGGCCGACGGTTGCACCGCGGACGGAAATGGTGCGATTGACTTCGCTCAGCGGTGCATCGCCGCGGGCGCGCCGCCAGCCTTTGGCGTCACCTGCAAGGACCCCTTGCAGATCCCGATCGAGCTTATTCAGCATGGACCGCTCCGGCACCCCTCCACATCCGCGCGGCCACAATACCCTTCTTGCAAATCATTCGCAAGTAGAGATCGGCCGCCGGCCGCCGTCGGTGGCTTTGGCGCGGCCCAGCTACAACTTTGGTGCCTCGCCGCAGTCAGGCGCCAGGCTTGCCGGTTGCCGCCGGCGCCGGCCCCAAAAGCTCAGGCGGCGGGGGTAACGGCCTCGACGGCAACCGCAGTTGCCTCCCCGCCGCCGATACAAAGGGCGGCCACGCCCTTGTTTTGTCCGTACTTGTGCATGGCCGCCAGCAGCGTAACCAGAATGCGCGCGCCCGAGGCCCCGATGGGGTGGCCGAGCGCGCAGGCGCCCCCATGCACGTTGACGCGGTCGGCGGGCAGGGCCAGGTCGCGCATGGCCGCCATACTGACGACGGCGAACGCCTCGTTGATTTCGTAGAGGCCCACCTCCCCGGCCGACCAGCCGACCGTCTTCAGCAGTCTCTTGATGGCGGCGATCGGCGCGGTGGTGAAAAGGGGTGGGGCTTGGGCCACGCTGACGCCGCCCACCACCTTGGCCAAGGGCTTGAGCTGCCGCCGTCCAGCCTGACTTTGCCGCATCAGCACCAGGGCGGCGGCGCCGTCGGAGATGGAGCTCGAGTTGGCGGGCGTGACCGTGCCGTCCTCGCGAAACGCCGGTTTGAGCTTGGGGATCTTGGCGAGATCTGCCGTAAACGGCTGCTCGTCCCGGCTCACCTCCGTCACGCCCGCGCGCCCTTTCACGCCGACCGGCACAATCTCGGCGGCAAAGGAACCATCCTCGTTGGCTCGGCGCGACCGTCTGAGGCTCTCGGTCGCAAAGGCATCCTGCGCCGCGCGCGTGAACTGATAGGTCTGGGCGCAATCCTCGGCAAAACTGCCCATCAACCGGCCCCTCTCATAGGCATCCTCGAGGCCATCGAGAAACATGTGGTCCTTGACTTCGGCGTGCCCGAGCCGCGCGCCGCCGCGCATCTTGGGCAGCAGATAGGGGGCATTCGTCATGCTTTCCATGCCGCCGGCAACGACGACATCGTCGGGGCGCGCGTGTAGCCCGTCGTAGGCCAGCATGACCGCCTTCATGCCCGAGCCGCACATCTTGTTGACGGTGGTCGCCGGCACGCCGTCGGGCAAACCGGCCGCCAGTGCCGCCTGACGGGCCGGCGCCTGCCCAACCCCGGCGGGCAGCACGCAGCCCATCAACACTTCGCTGACATCGGCGGCCGCCACGCCGGCGCGCTGCAGCGCCGCCTTGATGGCGGCACTGCCGAGCTGGGGTGCGCTGAGCGCGGCGAGTGCGCCCTGAAAGGCGCCGATCGGCGTGCGCGCCATGCCGACGATGACGATGGGGTCCTCAGCCGCTGTGATCATGTCCGTGCTCGCGTTTTCAAGGTCGGGAGTGCTTTAGCTGCCGGGCGTGCTTTGTGTGTGGGGGGTTGGGTGCCTTGGGGTAGATTTTGTGCCTCGATCGGTGTGGCGATGACGCTTCCCAAGCGACGGCTGCGGCCTTGCCCGCCCCGCGGGCGAGACTAGGCCGTCTCTTCGAACAGCTCACGGCCAATCAGCCAGCGGCGGATCTCGCTGGTACCGGCGCCGATTTCGTAGAGTTTGGCATCGCGCAGCAGGCGCCCGGTCGGGAAATCATTGATGTAACCGTTGCCACCCAGCAGCTGCACGGCGTCGAGCGCGATTTGCGTCGCTTTCTCGGCGGCATAAAGGATCGCACCGGCAGCGTCCTTGCGGGCGGTCTCGCCACGGTCGCAGGCCCTAGCCACGGCGTAGACGTAGGCGCGACAGGCGTTCATGGTGGTGTACATATCGGCGAGCTTGCCTTGCACGAGCTGGAAGCTGCCGATCGGCTCGCCGAACTGCTTTCGCTGATGCACGTAAGGGAGGACCACGTCCATCGCCGCCTGCATGATGCCGAGCGGACCCGCCGCCAACACGGCGCGTTCATAGTCAAGACCACTCATGAGGACGTTGACCCCGCGGTTGACCTCGCCCAGCACGTTTTCCGCCGGCACCTCGCAGTCCTCGAACACCAACTCGCCGGTGTCGGATCCGCGCATGCCCATCTTGTCGAGCTTTTGTGAGCTCTTGAAACCCTTGCAGCCACGCTCGATCAGGAAGGCCGTGATGCCGCGCGGGCCGGCCTCGGGTGCGGTCTTGGCATAGACGACCAGCACATCGGCGCACGGCCCGTTGGTGATCCACATTTTGCTGCCGTTGAGGAGGTAGCGGTCGCCTTTTTTGTCGGCGCGCAGCCGCATGGATACAACGTCTGAGCCCGCGCCGGCCTCCGACATGGCGAGGGCGCCGACGTGCTCACCCGAGATCAGTTTCGGCAGATAGGCGCGTTTTTGTGCCTCGTTGCCGTTGCGGCGGATCTGGTTCACGCAAAGATTGGAATGGGCGCCGTAGGACAAACCAATGGCCGCCGAACCACGGCTGATCTCCTCCATCGCCAGACAATGCTCGAGATAGCCGAGGCCCGCCCCGCCGTACTCCTCCTCGACCGTGATGCCGAGCACCCCGAGCTCGCCGAGCTTCGGCCACAGCTCACGCGGGAAGGCGTTGGTCTTGTCGAGCTCGGCCGCCAGCGGCGCGATCTTGTCGGAGGTGAAACCGCGCACGCTGTGGCGCAGCTGCTCGGCGGTTTCGCCGAGATCGAAATTGAGGGTGGGGAAGTCGTTGGGGATCATCGAGCCTCCTCTTCCAGGAGCCCGCTAGGAAGGCTCCTGGGTTTGGCTAGCAGCGCAAATTGACCGGCGCAAGCCGGCGATCGCTGGCGCAACTGCCGGCAGCCGGCTCGCCAAGGCCGCTAAATGCCGGAGGCGGGCAAAAGCGACGCGGCCAGGGCCGGCCCATCGTCGTCGGCGCCGCCCACCTTAGCCCCGGCGCTCGAGCGGCCTCGCGGCGCGGCTGCAAGCCACCCAGGTCAACGCCACAGGCGTGCCTGCCGCGGCTTCCCCAAGGCTGGCAAAGACGGAAAGAAAAAGCAATTTGCGGCGCCAGGCCGGCTCGGCACGTCACTCCGTCGGGGCGATCTTTGCGTCCTTCACAACCTTGGCCCAGCGCGCCAGATCGTTGGCGATAAGCTGGGCGAGGTCGGCCGGCGAGCCGCCGCGTGCGGTCAGCCCTTGCTGGGTCAAGGCATCGCGCACCTTGGGCGTTCGCAGCATATCGTTCACGACCTGATGGTAGCGGCCGATGATCTCGGGCGGGGTGTCCGCCGGCGCCAGCAAGGCGTACCACAAGTCGATATTGATGCCGGCAAGGCCCTCCTCGGCGAAGGTCGGCACCTCCGGTGCGAGGGTGGAGCGGACATCACTGCCGACCGCCAGCAGGCGCAGCTGCTGCTCGCGGGCAAGCGGCAGCACGGTATGCAGAGGAATGAACATGGCGCCCACGTGTCCACCGACCAGGTCGCGCACGGCGCCGGCCGAGCCGGAATAGGGCACATGCACGAGATCAATCTGGGCCGTCAGCTTCAACAGCTCCATGGCCAAATGCTGCGGCGTGCCGCGTCCGGGCGAGGCATAGGTGATTTTGCCGGGATTGGCCCTGGCCAGGGCCACGAGGGCCTGCGCCGACGGCGCCGCCACCGAGGGGTGTACGGCAAGCGCCAGCGCACCGGTGGCCACCTCGGCAATGGGGGCGAAACTCTTCTGCGGATCATAGGGCACGGATTTGAACAAGCTGACATTCATGACGAAGGTGTTCACCGTCATCATGATGGTGTGTCCGTCGGGTGCGCGCGTCGCCGCGTATTGAGAGCCGATGTTGCCGCTGGCGCCCGGCCGGTTTTCGATGGTGACCGCCTGGCCCCAGCGCTGTTGCAGCTCCTCACCTAGGATGCGCGCAAGGATGTCGATACCGGTGCCGGCGGTGAACGGCACGACGATGGTGATCGCGCGGTCCGACAACTTCTGGGCGGCCGCCGGCCGCGGCAATAGGCTGAGGCCGAGGGCGGCCTTGCCGAACTGCCTTCGTGACAGGTTGCGCTGCCTCATGCCTCAGCTCCGCCCCTCGTTGCCGTCTGCCGCATCACGGCCTTGGCCTCTAGCTCGCTAGCTTAACCGCACCGGGACCTCGACAAGGTTTCCTGCCCACGGCGGCTCAGAGTTTCGCAGCTGTGGCCGGCGCCGTTCCGCCGCCGGCCAGGCCCGAGACGCGCTTGTAGCGGTCGGAAATTTGCGTGAGCTCGGCGGCGCTGATGACCGCATCGATGTTGCCGAACGGACGATCGCCGGTGCGGAGGTAGACCTCCCTTAAGATGGCGTCGGGGGGATGGCTGCGGTTGGCAAGCACCACCGCCGTTGTCGCCGCCCGCCGCCGCTGGTCGTAGCTTTGCAGCGCGCCGACCCAATCGCTGCCCGCGGCCAGGCGATCGGCCAGGTCGCGTGCATCGAGAATGGCCTGCACGGCGCCGTTCGACCCGCGCGGCAGCATGGGATGGGCGGCATCGCCAGCGAGCGTCAGGCGCCCGAAACTCCAGCGCGGCAGCGGATCTCGGTCGACCATGGGAAATTCCAGGATCGATTGGGCGCCGCGGATCATCGCCGGCACGTCGAGCCAAGCGAAGGACCAGTCGGCAAAAGCGGCAATGAAATCCTCAAGCCGGCCCGGGCGGTTCCAGTCCCAACGCCGATAATGCGGGGTCTCGAGTTCGGCCACCCAGTTGATGAGCTGGCTGCCGTCGGCATGGTTGCGCACGGGATAGATGACCATCTTGCCGGTGCTGAGCCAACCGGCACGGACCATGCTGGCGCCCGTCAGGAAGGCGCCCTGCCGCGTGACCCCGCGCCACATGTTGACGCCGGAATAGACGGGCTCGGGTTCGCGCGGGTAGAGCTGGCGGCGGATTATCGAGTGAATGCCGTCGCAGGCGACCAGCAAGCCGGCGGTCTGGTCCGGCAAGGGCGCGCCGGCGGCATCCTCAAAGCGCGCCCGGATCTGATCGCCGGCTTCGCTTGCCCCCACACAGCGCCAGCCGAAGTGCAGGCGCTCGCGGCCGAGCCGCCGCTCGGCCGCCGCGAGCAGCACGGCCTGCAGATCGCCGCGGTGCAGCGACAGCTGCGGCCATTGCTGGCCGGCATGCCGACCCGCCGGCTCGCGGTAAATGAGCTGGCCGAAACGATTGAAAAACAGGGCCTCCTCGGTGATCACGGCCCGCTCGGTCAGGGCATCGAGCAGGTCGAGGGCGGCGAGCTCGGCCACCGCGTGGGGCAGCAGGTTGAGCCCGACGCCGATCGGCTTTAGCTCTTCTGCCGCTTCGTAAACCTGGACGGGAACGCCGCGCTGCGCCAGTGCCAGCGCCAGGGTGAGGCCGCCGATGCCGGCGCCGATGACCATGACCTCGCCTGAGGATGCCATTGCTCGCGTGCCCCCTTTCGTCCCCCAGCTCGCGACCGAGAACGCGGCAGACCTCAGGCGTTGCCGCGATCCTGGCGCCACACGCCGATGCGTTCCTGCACGGGACGATCCGAAAAGCTGAAAAGCACGCAATCACTGTCCGCCTCGTGCACGACCGGCCGCCAGCTCGGCACCACGAAAATGTCCTTCGGCCCCCACTCCAGTGTGGTCTCGCCGACGTGAGTGCGGCCCGATCCCTCCATGGCCACGAACACGGACGCATCGGTGGAGCGATAGCGGCTGGTGCGGAAGCCGCGCGGCAGCGACTGCATGAACGTTCCCATGGTCGGCATGGCATGATCGCCGGTCACGGGATTGCAGTAGCGCATTTTAATGCCATGACAGGCGTCGTATTCGCCAGCCCGCCCCAGCCGATCGAGCGTTTCGCGCGTGCGCTCGTAGGGGTAGTTGAAAATCGGCGAGGTTGCCGAGCTCAGCCTGTGGTCGACGGGAAGCAGGTTGGCCCCGTAGCGCGCCAGCGAATCGCCTTCGGGCCTTCCAACCGGCTGCACCTCCTCGTCCGGCCGCTCCACGAACGAGGCGTCCAGGAATTGAATGAGCGGAATGTCGAGCCCGTCCAGCCAGAACATCGGCTCGTCGGTGTCGTTGCCATGGTCGTGCCAGGCCATGTAGGGCGTGATGATAAAGTCACCGGGTTGCATCAGCGTGCGCTCGCCGTTGACCGTGGTGTAAGCACCGCGGCCGTCGAGCACGAAGCGCAAGGCAGATTGCGAATGGCGGTGTGCGGGGGCCACCTCGTGGGGCATGACAAGCTGGACACCGGCATAAAGTGAGGTCGTGATCTTGGATTGCCCGCGCAAGCCAGGGTTCTCCAACACCAGGACGCGCCGTTCCGCCTCCTTGGCCGTGATGAGCTTGCCGGCCTCGAGCATGGCCGCGCGGATGGCCGCAAAGCGCCAGGCGGCAGGCACACAGGCGCTCTTGGGCTCCGGCGTGATCAGCGCGCCCATCACGGTCCACAGGGCCGTCATGTTCTGCTTGTCGATGCGTTCGTAAAAGTCTTTGCGCTCTGCGGTCTCGACGGGGATCTGCTCCATAGCTGCCTGCCCTCGGCTTGCGGCGCCAGCGCCGCTTTTGTTGCGCGGCCAGTCTAGGCGGGGATGCCAATGCGGTCTACGCGCTCAAGCAAGATCGGGCCTTGCCTATTCGCAAAAGGCGCTGCGCCGGCGTGGCGCCAGGTCGAGATGGAAGTGGTCGCGGTGGGCCTCGTTTGCCTCCGGCCCCAGCACGGTACCGAATATGCCACAAGCGCCCTTGTGCAGCCGGCGCAGGAAGGTTCCCTCGGCGCTCACTTGTGCCTCCTCGCGCGCCTCCGCCACCTGGGCGGGGCCCTTGGCATCGACCGCTGTCTCCGCGCTTCGCCCCAAACGCTGCAATGGCTGGCCGCGCGCAACATTGTTCGTGCCCTGGGCAAGCTTGCGCTGGTCGCCGCCCTGACGCGAGATGGCGCTGGGGGTGCGGATCGGGGCCTTGCTTGGTTCGGCCTTGGCAGCGGGCTCTTTCGCCTCCTTTCCCTCCTTGGCCCGGGCGGCGGCGCGGGCGGCTTTCTGATCGCGCAGCGTCGGCCCCCAATGGCGCGCCACCTCGATCGAGCGTCCGTCCGCCGTGATGAAGCCGGCAATGTCGATGGCGTTGGCCAGCGCGTGCTCGCTCAAGCGTTCGCTATGGCTTTGGCTACCGTTGCGCTGCCGGCAGGCATAGCCCGAGGCGTTGGCCAAGCGGACGATGGGGCTGCCGAAAGCCTGCTCGGCGGCCGGTTGCAGCACCGTCGTGATCCATTCGTGCAAGTGCACGACCATGGCGCAGTTGAGCATGGCCGGCGGCTTGATCTCGACACTATTGCTGCCGCTCGCCACACGACGCAGCATGACGGGCGCGGCCGCGCCGCACTGATCCTGCTTGACCGGTGGGGCCAGATCGACCTCGGCGGCAAGCGGCGCCAGCAGTTTGACGCACTCGCGCAGGGCGCCGATTACTTCGGCATCCGACCACACGTCGGGCTTGGGCGCTTCGCCCGGGGCCGCTTCGGCCGGCGCTTCCGGGGGCGCAGGCGGCTCGGGCTCCACCGCGATGGCGGAATCCTTGCGCACCGGCTGCGGCCGTTCGGGTTCGGCGAGGCGGCGGCGCTGACGGCGGCTGGCGATCAATTCCACCGCGCCGGCCGGCTCCGCCTCATCGATGATCACCTGTTTGGGGCGCACGATCTCGATCGATGGCGAGCTGCCCGCCAGCTTCGCCCACGGCAGGGTGGAGGCGGCCTGCGGCGGCAGCATGGAGATGGCGCCGATGCCCAGCACCGCCAGCACGGACAGCTTGGTCGACAAGCCAGCGACCGCCTTCGACAGCGCCAGCAGCGTCGATGCCGTGCGCGCCCGGCACCACGCCGCGACTTCCGCATACTTCGCACCATAGTCCATAGGGTTTTGGAAACGCCTAACGCCCTGGTCCGGTTTCGTACGCTGATCGCCCAGCCACCGATCAAGTATCGGTGTGCGATATGTTGGAACTGTGGAAGCCGGCGGCAGGCCCGCGCTCCGCCGGTGCCCTTAAGCGCCCGGGCCGCCGAGGAATTCGCGCCGGATGGCCTCGGTGTGGGCGCCGAGAGCGGGCACGGTCTTAACCACGCCGACGGCGCCGTCGACCTGGGCCGCGGGTGCCGGCAGCAGAACCGAACCCGAGGGGGTCTCGACGCTGACGCGGCGCAGATGCGGATGTTTGAGCACGTCGACCACGTCGTTGACGCGGGCGAAGGCAATTTCGGCCGCCTCCAGCTTTTGGCTCAGGCTGCCCACATCAAGGCGCGCGAAGCGCTCCGCCACCACGCCGTCCGTCTCGGCGCGGTGGGCGAGCCGGGCGGGACTGGTGGCAAAGCGTGGATCGGCGCCGAGCTCGGGCCGCTCCAGCACCTTGTTACACAGCGCCACCCACTCGCGATCGTTCTGGATCGAGATCAAAATGGGGACCCCCTCGGCCGTGCTAAAAACTCCATAGGGTGCGAGCGAGGGGTGGG
Source organism: Hyphomicrobiaceae bacterium (assembly GCA_035714005.1). Taxonomy (GTDB): domain Bacteria; phylum Pseudomonadota; class Alphaproteobacteria; order Rhizobiales; family Hyphomicrobiaceae; genus AWTP1-13. Next base: position 13,733 of record DASTMQ010000250.1, on the reverse strand, counting down.
TGAGGCCCGAGCGGCGTGGCGGCTGCCCGTATTCGGCAAACAGCAAGGGAACCGTCATCCATTCCATCATGGCGTCGAACATGGAGACGCGGATGTCGGCGCCTTGGCCGCTGGCCTGCCGCCGAATCAGGGCTTCGAGAATGGCCGCGTAGGCGTGCAGCCCCGTGCCGATGTCGACCAGGGAGACGCCGACGCGGGCCGGCGCCTCCGGCCCGCCGGTCAGAGAAGCCAGCCCGCATTCGGCTTGCACCAACAGGTCATAGGCCTTGCGCTCGCGAAACGGCCCGGCGTCGCCGTAACCGGTGATGGAGCAACAGATCAGTCGCGGGTGGCGCTGGCAGAGCGTTTCGATGCCGTACCCGAGCTTGGCAAGGGCGCCAGGCTTGAGGTTCTGCAGGAACACATCGGCCCGCGCCAAGAGCGCCTCGAACAGGCGCCTGTCCTCGCTTTGGCGCAGGTCGACGACCACCGATTCCTTGCCGCGGTTCAACCAGACAAAATGCGTGCATTCCCCGCGCACGACCTTGTCGTACTCGCGCGCGAAGTCGCCCTCGGGGCGTTCAAGCTTGATCACGCGCGCGCCGGCATCGGCAAGCCGCCGCGCCGTCATCGGCGCGGCAACGGCCTGATCGAGGGAGATCACGAGGGTGCCGGTTAGGGCTTGCATCGCTGTCGGCATTCCTCGCCTAAACGAGCCCTACAACAGACCACGTTGCGCCAGGTTGCGCATCAGGGCACCGGTGCCGAAGGTCCAAGGCGGCGCCTCCGTCGACAGCGTCATGCGGTTGGCAAGCATGCCCAGCTCCGGCGCCGCGATGGTGGTGACGTCGCCCAGCTTGTGCGTGAAGCCCTGGCCTAAAACCTCGCGATCTTCGATCGGGGCAAACATGGTGCCAAGGAACAACGCCGCACCGTCAGGATATTGGTGATGCCGCCCCAGCATTTGCTTGACGAGGTCCGCCGGGTCCCGGGCGATCTCGCGCATCGAGGAGCGCCCGTTCAGCACGAAGCCATCCTCACCCTCCACCTTGAGAGTGAGCTCGATGCGGCGGACGTCCTCGAGCGAGAACGTGCCATCGAGGAAGCGCACGAACGGGCCCAGCGCGGTGGAGGCATTGTTGTCCTTGGCCTTGGACAGCAGCAGCGCCGAGCGCCCCTCGACGTCGCGCAGATTGACATCGTTGCCGAGCGTGGCGCCGACGATGGCGCCCGCAGAGCTGACCAGCAGCACGACTTCCGGCTCAGGATTGTTCCAGCTCGACATTGGATGCAGGCCCGCATCCATGCCGTGGCCGACCGCCGACATCGGCTGTGCCTTGGTGAAGATTTCCGCGTCCGGCCCGATGCCGACCTCGAGATATTGTGACCAGGCGCCCTCGGCGATCAGCACGCGCTTGAGTTCGGCCGCCTCCTTGCTGCCGGGCACGAGATTGGCCAGGTTGCCGCCGAAGTGCGCCGCCACGCTCTTGCGAATCGCCACCGCCTTTTCCGGGGCGCCGCGGGCCTGCTCCTCGATAACGCGCTCCAGCATCGAGCGGGGAAATGTGACCCCGGCCGCCTTGAGGGCGGCAAGATCGATCGGGGCCAACAGCCAGGGCTGGCGCGGATCGCGCGTTGCTAGGGGCGTGTTGGCGAGGGTCTCCTTTAGCCCGCCAATGCGCTCCCCTTTGCCCTCGCGGAGGAGGCGCGCGGGTTCGGCGGCCTCGCATAAATCGCGCATGGTCGGCGCCAGTCGCGAAATGTCGTAGAGGCCATCCGCGCGCACGGCGACGACGGCAGGGCCCTCGACCCCGGGCAGCCAGACGCGGCCGGCAAGCGCCCCGGCGGTGCCGTCGCGAGGCAGGGTGGCGGCAACGGCCATGTGATCGGCAAGGCTAGGCATTGCTGTTTTTTGCTTTCGAACCAAAAGGCGACTTTTTTTCCGGTTCCCCGAGTTTTCCCGGTTCCTCGAGTTTTCCCGGTTCCCCGAATTTCCCCGGTTTCCCGAGGCGCCGGCGCGACGCGCCCTGAAGTAGAGGCGGCCGGCCCGAGCTTGCGCCACATTAGCGGCTCGGCGGCGAAGGTGCCAGGCGCGGGGCCGCCCCCAAAAGCAAAAAGCCTGGGGCCGTAACGCCCGCGCCAGGCCCCAAGCTTGGCCAGTCCCCGTCGACGCCGCGACGGTTTGCGCGCAAACATGCGGCCCGGGGCACCGTCAAGGGTCCCGGCGGAGGGCGCAGTCGTGTTTTGGGCAGGTGTCGTTCTGACCGGTGTTCTCGGCTACAAGCGGCTCGACTGGTGGGTGCCGGCGGTGATCGCCTGCGCCGTTGCGGCGGCGCAATTCTTCTACCTTGAGACGCTGCTTGGAGGGCACGGCGCGCGGCTTGAACTCCTGTTTAGCCTGATCCTGAACCTGACCATGTACTATGCAACCTTCTCCATCGGCCGTGCGCTCGGCGAGCGCCGCGCGCGGCGCAGGAAGCGTGAACCGCGAAGGGGTCGACCATGAGTGATCTTGGCCTTAAGGGGCATGTCGTACTGGTAACCGGCGCGCTGGGCACGCTCGGCAGCGCCATCTGCAGGGCGATCGAGGCGGCCGGCGGTAGCGCCATTCGCAGCGATTTGGCCCAGCGCGGCAAGCCCGACATTGCCCTCGATGTGACGAGCGAGGAAAACTGGCTGTCGGTGGCGGCCGAGATCGGGCGCAGTCATGGCCGCCTCGATGGTCTCGTCAACAATGCCGGTGTTGGCACACCGGGCGATGTGGAGCAGACGAGCTTTGCCGAATGGCGAAGGGTGATGGCGGTCAATGCCGATGGCGTCTTCCTCGGCTGCAAGTATGCCATGGGGCTGCTTGCCAAATCCAAGGCGCCGTCGATCGTCAACATCTCCTCGGCCTCCGGCATCGTCGGTGGCGCCAACCTGGCCGCCTACAATGCCTCCAAGGGCGCGGTGCGGCTGTTGACCAAGTCCGTCGCCCTCTCGGGGGCCCGCAAACGGCCCGCCGTGCGCTGCAATTCGGTGCATCCCGCCTTCATCGAAGGCGACATGGTCGACCGCATGGTCAAGGGCCGGCCCGATCCGGCCAAGGCGATGGCCAAGCTCAACGCGCAAATTCCCATGGGCCGGTTGGGCCAGCCGCACGAGGTGGCAAACACCGTGGTGTGGCTGCTGTCGGAGGCCTCCTCCTTTACCACCGGCTCGGAGGTGCTGGTGGACGGCGGCCTGATCGCGGGCTGATGCGGGGGCGATGGCGGCGCCGGGCGCGCCGGGGCTGACCGGTGCCGGCCCGACGGCGCAAGCCAAGCTTAACAAGCTTTAACTGGCGCCCCCGTGCCTGCGGCCTCAAATCTTCCCCATGCCCTGGAAGGGCGAAGGATAACCATGCGGCAAGCTTCGATCGCGGGCGCGCCCGGCTCAGACGGCGGCCGCCGCGCCCTATTGCACCGCAAAGGCTGGGTCGCGCGCGGCCTCGCCGGGCTAGTTGCCCTTTGTGTGCTTGCGCCCCAGCAGGGCCTGGCGCAGGAAGCGCCGCGCGCCCAGATCGACCGCAGCGATGCCGAGGCCGACAAGAACTTAAGCGCCTTGTTTGATGCCGTGGTCGAGCGCATTGCAAAATCCTTCTGGGACAAGGATCTGATCGCCAGCAGTGGCTGGGAGCGCCGCGCCGCCGAGGTGCGCCAGAGCGTGATCGAGGCACCGAGCCACGCCGAGGCGGCGCGGCGTATCAATGCCCTGCTCGGCGAGCTCAAGACCTCGCATACCGGCCTGTTGACCCCCGACGACATCGAATACTACATCCTGCTCGATGTGTTCTCGGGAGGAAACCGCGTGCGCGAATTCGTTTCGCAGCGGTTTTGGGGCGGCGGCGTGCGCTATGCCGGCGCCGGCTTTTTCTCGACACGCCTCGATGGGCGCGATTTTGTCGACGCCGTGCTCGAAGGCTCGCCCGCCGAGCGCGCAGGCCTGAAGGTCGGCGACGAAATCCTGAGCGTCGACAATGCCCCCTACCATCCGATCCGCTCCTTCCACGGCAAGGTCGGCGACAAGGTACGCATCAGGCTACGACGCTCGGCCGAGGCCGCGCCAGATGAGCTCGACGTCGAGGTCATCAGCATTGCGCCGCTCGAGGCTTTTCGCGATGCCACCGCCGCCAGCGCGCGCGTGCTCGAACGCGAGGGCCGCCGCATCGGCTACGTGCACGTGTGGGCGTCGGTCGGCGAGCGCTCGACGGATGCGCTCAAGGAAGCGCTCGACGGTCTCAAGGGCGAAAAGGAAGAGGATCGCGAGCACAAGCGCGAGGCCGCCAAGCCGCCGGCGCTCGACGGCGTCATCATCGACATGCGCGGCAAGATTGGCGGCACCGGCCAGAACGCCGGGCGCTATCTGGACGTCATCGACCCGCGTGGCCCCCTCATGCGATCGCGCAACAAGGACGGCAAGGAGCGCGTGCGCAACGCGCTGCGGGGGCGCACGGCGGTATTGATCGACCACCACACACGCAGTACGGCGGAGCTGTTCGTGCACTCCTATAAGCGCGAACGGCAGGGCCCACTGATCGGCACGCGCACCGCCGGCGCCGTCAGCGCCGCGGCCGCCTACCTGATGCCGGGTGGGGACCTGCTCTATCTCGCGGTCACGGGTCTCGACGTCGACGGCGAAATCCTGGAAGGCCCGGGCGTCGCTCCCGATCTCGAGGTGGCGCGCCCTCTGCCCTACGCCAACGGCGCCGACCCCGTGCTCGATGCGGCCGTGGGCTGGCTGGCGCGTCGCGCTCAAGCGCCCGCGCTCGCGCCCGGCGCGCCGAGCAGCAACTAGGCAGCGGCAGCTTCACAGCGCCAGCGAACCGGCTACACTGCGGCTCTCGTCCAAAGCCGGAGACCCCGGCAAAGCCTCCGGGAAACGCTCATGACCAAGCCCACCGCCGCCCAGAAGAAGAAGCTGCGCTCGCGCCAATGGTTCGATAATCCCGACAACCCGGACATGACGGCGCTCTATCTGGAGCGCTATATGAACTACGGTCTTACCCGCGACGAGCTTGCCTCCGGCAAACCCATCATCGGCATCGCCCAGTCGGGCTCGGATCTTTCGCCCTGCAATCGGCACCATCTAATTTTGGCGCATCGGGTGCGCGAGGGCATCCGGGAGGCCGGCGGGGTCGCCTTCGAGTTTCCCGTGCACCCGATCCAGGAAACCGGCAAGCGGCCGACCGCGTCGCTCGACCGCAACCTCGCCTATTTGGGGTTGGTCGAAATCCTGTTCGGCTATCCGATCGACGGCGTGGTGCTTACCACCGGTTGCGACAAGACCACCCCCTCCCAGCTCATGGCCGCGGCCACGGTGGACATTCCTGCCATCGTCTTGTCGGGTGGGCCGATGCTCAACGGTTGGTTCCGCGGCGAGCGTACGGGCTCGGGCACCATCGTCTGGAAGGCGCGCCAGCTGTTTGCCACGGGCGAGATCAGCTATGAAGAATTCGTCGAGCTGGTCGCCTCGTCGGCGCCATCGCCCGGGCATTGCAATACCATGGGCACCGCCTCGACCATGAACTCGCTGGCCGAGGCCTTGGGCATGTCGCTGCCGGGCTGCGCGGCGCCGCCCGCACCGCATAAGGAGCGCGCCCAACTCGCCTACGAGACGGGCAAGCGTATCGTCGACATGGTCTGGGAGGATCTGCGACCTTCCAAGATCATGACGCGGGAGGCATTCGAAAACGTCATCGCCGTCAACTCGGCGATCGGCGGCTCAACCAATGCACCAATCCACTTTAACGCCATTGCCCGTCACGTCGGCGTCAAGCTCGACAATGGCGACTGGGAACGCGTGGGCTATCCCCTGCCGCTGCTCGTCGACATGCAACCGGCCGGCCGCTACCTGGGCGAGGAATACCATCGCGCCGGCGGCGTTCCGGCCGTCATCAACGAGCTGATGAAGGCCAAGAAGATCCACGAGGGTGCGCTGACCGTGAACGGCAAGACGGTGGGCGAAAACTGCAAGGGCCGTGCCGTCATCGATCACGACGTGATCCGCCCCTACAAAAAGCCGCTGAAGGAGAAAGCCGGCTTCCTCAATCTCAAGGGCAATCTGTTCGACAGCGCCATAATGAAAACGAGCGTGGTCTCGGAGGAATTCCGCAAACGCTATCTGTCGAACCCCAAGGACCCGAACGCCTTCGAGGGACGCGCGATCGTGTTCGACGGCCCGGAGGATTACCACAAGCGCATCGACGATGCTGCACTCAAGATCGATGAGATGTGCATCCTGTTCATGCGCGGCACGGGGCCGGTCGGCTATCCTGGCGGCGCCGAGGTCGTCAACATGCGGCCGCCGAACTACCTGATCAAAAAGGGGGTCCACGACCTCGCCTGTGTCGGTGACGGACGGCAGTCGGGGACCTCGGGGTCGCCCTCGATTCTCAACGCCTCGCCGGAGGCGGCAACCGGCGGCGGGCTGGCGATTCTCAAGACCGGCGACCAGGTGCGCATCGATCTCAACAAACGCAGCGCCGACCTCCTGATCTCCAAGGAGGAATACGATCGCCGCCGGGCCGAGCTGCAGGGCCACGGCGGCTATCAATATCCCGCGCATCAGACGCCATGGCAGGAGATCCAACGCGAGCTCGTCGATGACTTTGCCCACGGCATGGTGCTGAAGCCGGCGGTCAAGTACCAAAAAATTGCCAAGACCAAGGGCATCCCGCGCGACAATCACTAGCCCCGTGCCTTTGCGGGTGAGGCGGCCCGCCGAGCCTTGAGGCTGCGCGGCGCCGGCCGCCCGACATCGCATGCGACTGCCCAGCGTGCGCAACGCGCGGGCCATGCCCGCGCGGCATTTTGTTGCGCTCCCACGACGCCGGCCGAACCAGAACCTGAGCGGATCGTTGGTCGGGGCATCGATCCTGGTCCCACTGGCAAACCTGGAGACGAGCCAATGGCGTTTCTTCGCCCGTTTCGGGCGCAACTGCTGAGCGTGCTGCGCATCATGACGGGGCTTTTGCTGCTCCAGCATGGCACCGGCAAGCACCTGAACGTTCCCGTGGGCCCGATGAACAATGCCTCGCCGCTGACGCCCGGCGGCGCTGCCGGGCTGATCGAGCTGGTGGGTGGGGTTCTCCTCGCCATCGGCCTCTTTACACGCCTGTCCGCCTTCATCCTGTCGGGCACCATGGCGGTCGCCTACTTCTACGCCCACGCCCCGCGCGGATTTTATCCGATCCTCAATCAGGGCGAGCTGGCGGTGCTCTATTGCTTTGTCTTTCTGTATCTGGCCGCCGCCGGCGCCGGACCCTGGAGCCTCGACAAACTCGTGCGGCACGACGCCGACTGACGCCAGACGCCGACTTGGGCAGCAATGGGCAGCACTTGGGCGGCACTTGGGCGGCACTTTGGGGGCGGCACTTTGGGGGCGGCACTTGGGCAGCGAAGGACGGCGGCTCGGCAGCTGGCCCCCGCCGGCTCAGAGGCCATAGATGAGGCAGGTGGTGGTGCCGTGTGCCAACAGCACCCCTTTGGCGTCGAGGATCTTGCCTTCCGCCGTGCCCGACCGGCGTCCGACATGGAGCGCGTGGCCTTCCGCGCGGATCGGGCCGGTCGCATCGGTGATGGGACGGACCAGGTTCACCTTCAGCTCGAGGGTGATATAGCCCAACCCCGCTTCCAGGTTGGTCTGCAGCGCGCAGCTCATGCAACTGTCGAGCAGCGTCGAGGCCACCCCGCCATGCACGGTGCCGATCGGATTGTAGTGCTTGAAGGCGGGCGTCATCGTAAAGAGTGCATAACCCTTGCCGACGGCCGCCAGCCGGAAGCCCAAGGTGTGGCAGATCGGCGGCTGCGGCACCTCGCCCTCGGCAATGCGGCGCAGAAATTCAAGGCCGCTTACGGCCTTGATCTCCTCAAGCGAGGCCACGTGCGCCTGTTCGCGAAAGTTCGCCATGGACTTCGTGCTGCTCCTTGCGGCCTCGGGGCAGGGCGCCGGGCCGAGCCCAGCATCGGGCGCGCGGCCGCTCAAGCCTCATCGCCGTGGCGCAGGGCAAAATCGAGCGGCAGCGCCGTCGTGTACTTGATCTGCTCCATGGCAAAGGCCGAGGAGACCTTGGAGATCTCGATGCGGGAGATCAGCTTCTTGTAGAAGGTGTCGTAGGCGGCGATATCGGGAACGACGACGCGCAAAAGGTAGTCGACCTCTCCGCTCATGCGATAAAATTCGATCACCTCCGGGAAGTCGTTGACCGCCGTGTGAAAGCGCTCAAGCCAGGCCAGCGAGTGCTGGTCGGTCTTGATCGACACAAACACCGTGACGCCGGCGTTGACGCGGGGGGGATCCAGCACCGCCACGCGGCGCTTGATCACGCCGGCTTCCTCGAGCTTTTGGATGCGACGCCAACACGGCGTCGTGGAGAGGCCCACCTCCTTGCCGATGTCGGCCACCGCGCGCGTGCAATCCTGCTGCAAAATGCGCAGGATCTTGACGTCCATTTCATCAAGTATCGGGGGGGACCCCTTGGGAAGAGACATGGGGCAAACGACCTTGTTGGAACATTTTTCTAGAGGTAAGGCAACGGCTGCCTAAAGCAGGTTCAATATTGCGTCAATGCGCCGTTGAACCCGAGAATTTTTTGGCGCTGGCCGGAGTGCCGTTTGGCCACGCCGCCTACGGAGGGTGCCCCCGTGAACAAAATTGTCAAAATCACCCCGCAGTTTGCCGTCACCGGCGCCTTGGCGCCCGCCGACTTCGCGCTGGCGGCGAGCCTCGGCTTCCGCGCCGTGCTCTCCAACCTGCCCGACGGCGAATTGCCTGCCGCGCCCGGCAGCGCCGAGGAGGGCGAGCTTGCCGCGCGCGCCGGGCTGGGCTTTGCCCACGTACCGCTGCGCAAGGGCGACCTGGACCTGGAGGCGATCGCGGAGGCGATGCTTGCCGCCCTTGGCGGCCTAAAACCACCCATCCTTGCCCATTGCGCCTCGGGTCAGCGCTCCGCGTTGGCCTGGGGGATTGCGGCAGCGCGCGGCCAACCCGTCGAGCGCGTGCTCGCGGTTCTGAGCTCGGCCGGCTTCGCCTTTCAACCGCTGCGCGGCGAGCTCGAGGCTCTCGCCCTGCCGGGCGCCCTCGGCGCGCCGCTGCCCCCGGCGCTTACGTTGGGCTGACCGGGGGCCTGCTGACCGGGGCTAAGGCTCGCCGGGCGCCGCCGCCCTAGAGCAGGCCTCGCACTTCCGCCCTGAGCCACGGCAGCAGCTCGCGCTCGAACCAGGGATTGGCGGCGAGCCAGGCGTTGTTGCGCCAGGAGGGATGCGGCAAGGCCAATCGGCGCGGTTGCACGGCGCTGGCAATAAGCTCGCGCCAGCCCCTGACCGCGGCGGTCATGCCGCGGGCCGCCGTCGGCCCCAGGTGCCAGCGTTGGGCATAGCCGCCAACGGCCAGGATCAGCTCGAGTTGTGGCATCGCGGCAAACAGGCGTCGATGCCAGTTGGCGGCGCACTCGCGCCGCGGTGGCAAGTCGCCGCCCGCCGCATCGTGGCCGGGAAAGCAAAAGCCCATAGGCACGATGGCGATGCGCCGGGAATCGTAGAATTCTTCGGGCGTGAGCGCGAGCCAGGCGCGCAGCCGGTCGCCCGAGGCGTCGCTGAAGGGCACGCCGGAGGCGTGCACGCGCACGCCGGGGGCCTGACTTGCAATTAAGAGCCGCGCCGTTGGGCTCGGCCGCAGCACCGGCCTCGGCTCATGCGGCAGGGGCGTGCCCACCGCGTCATCGCGGCAGATCCGGCAGGCGCTGATCTCGAGCAGGAGCCGGCGCAGTTCGCGGCCGCGGCCGTCAATGCCCGGGCGTGGCATTGGCGCGCCTCATATGTCGACGCTGAGGCCGTCCTGCGCCAACACCACGCGAGGATCGCAGATGTCGTCGCGCCGCGCCAGCATGGCATCGGCCATATGCGTTAGCATCACGCGCTTGGCGCCGATGCGATCGAGTTCGGCGGCAATTTTGCTCCAGCTCATATGAAAGCGCGGCGCCCCGTCGAAGTCGTAGCACTCCATGATGTAAAGGTCGGCGTTGCGTCCGGCGGCAACCAGGTTTTCCACCCACTCGCTGTCGCCCGAGAAGGCGATCACCTTGCCGCCGAGCTCGAAGCGCAAGGCGTAGGAGGGAGCCCCCGCGGGGTGGTTGACGGCAAAGGCCGTGACGCGCACGCCGCCGACCTCGAGGGGCGTCTCGCCGATGAGCTCAACGAAGCTCAGCTCGTAACGGCGGGGCACATTGCTCGAGCCAGGGTATAGGGCCTCCGCGGCGCTCGCGAAGCGCCCGGCGACGCCCGGCGGTCCAACGACGCTGAGCGGGCTCGTCCGCTTACCGACGTGCTGGGCATGAATGAGCCACCACACCAGCCCGGCGAAGTGGTCGCCGTGCAGGTGCGAGATGAAGATCGTCGTGATCGCATTGGGGTCGAGCGCCAGGCGGTTGAGACCAATCAAGATGGTGGCGCCGCAGTCGATCAGGAAGCGGCCCCCCGCCCAGTCCACCTGATAAGCCGTCTGCAGGCGTCCGCCGGAGCCGAAGGCATCGCCGCAGCCGACGACTGTGAGCTTCATGGTCGCGACCCCAGCACAGTTGGCCTAGGCCTTGGCACTCGGCCTGCTTGCCACGTCCTCATACCAGCGGGCGAGGTTCTTGAGCCCCGGCGGGCGCTCGATCCGCGCCGGCTTCATGAAGTCGATGGCCACCAGCCCAGTTATATCGGCGACGGAATAATGCTCGCCGGCGAGAAAACGCCGGTTGGCGAGTTGATCGTCCATAATCGTTAAGATTTCCAGCGCCCGCGGCTTGTTGGCTTCGCCCCAGGCTGGCACTTGCGGCACCTCCAGCTTCGCCATGGCCGGATGCAGGTGGCGAAATGCCTGTGCAACGCTCAACAATAGGCCGAGATCCATCCGACGGCTCCACATCTCGACGGTGGCCACGGCAACCGGCCCCGCCCCGAACAATCTGGGCTCCGGCTTCAGCTCCTCGAAATAACGGCAAATCGCCATGGTCTCCGCAATGGCCGTGCCGTCGTCGAGCACGAGCACGGGGACGCGCTGGAAGGGGTTGACCGCCGTGAATGCGGGCGTCTTGAGCGCCCCGTGCATAAGGTCGACCTCCTCGCAGGGAACCTCAATGCCCTTCTCGGCAAGGAAGATGCGCACGCGGCGTGGATTGGGTGCCGTTTTGGTTTGCAAGAGCTTCATGGCTTGGCTTCCCCGACCTTAATCCTCAAGTCCTAGAGGAGGGCTGTTGCGCGTGCAAGCAAAGCCTATGCCCCGCCCGCCGCCCCCACCGCAAGGCTGCAATGTCACCGTAACTGGGCGGCATAATACATTGATAAACGGGACGTTAGGGTTTTGCCACGATCCTCCAATAACGTTGCGCACGCTCGAGCGCGTCGCTTCCCCATGTTTGCATCGGCCGAGATGGCGAGGGAGACGATGCCCCCATTTGAGACCAGGAGCACAGGATCAGAGCGTGCGCGCGCCAAAGACGCGCGGGCCGCCGTCGCGAGCCTCATACGCGACATCCGCGCGCGCCTGCTGCAGGGCACCGTGCTCAGGCCCGAATTCGAGTATGAACTGTTGGCAATGTTCGTGCGCAACGAGCTTTCGGCGCGCGTCACCGTCCCGCTGTTGGCGGTGATCTTTTCCTTGGCCTCGATGTTCTGGGCGCCCGTGCTGCAGGCCTCCGCCTGGCTGGCGCTCGTCATCTCGGCCAAGTTTTTCATGATCGCCGCCTGCCGCAAGTTTCTCGCCCAACCGCGCGGCACGGTGCGGGTTGACGAATGGCGCCGGCGCATCGTCCTGCTCGAGCTGGTGAGCGGCATCACCTGGGGCGGTATGGCCGTGGTCGGCTTCGGTACCGGCGACACGGCCTCGCACGTGTTTATGCTGACCTCGCTCATCGTGCTGTTGGCCATTCGCATGACCTTCGCATCGACGCTGATGATGGTCTTGTACGTGGGCACCACGCCGATGACGGTCGCCGTCGTAGTGCGGCTGATCCTGCAGGGTCACCCCTTCTATTACGCCATGGCCGCGATGGCGATCGGTCTGCACGTTTACTTCCTGTTTCTCGCCAAGGGGCTCAATTCGACGGCGCTCTCGATGCTGGAGTTCCGCGCCGAGAAAGATGCCCTGATCGCCGAGATCGAAGAGGAGAAATGGATCTCCGATGAAGCGAGGCAACGGGCGGAGGCGGCCAACGTCGCCAAGTCGCGCTTCCTCGCCACCATGAGCCATGAGCTGCGCACGCCGCTCAACGCCATCCTCGGCTTTTCCGAGGTGATGAAGAGCGAACTGCTGGGCCCGATGGCGAACGCAAACTACAAGGAATACTGCGCCAACATTCACGACAGCGGCCGCCATCTGCTGCAGGTGATCAACGAAATTCTCGATCTGTCGCGGATCGAAGCCGGACGCTACGAGCTGCAGGAAGAACCCGTTCGCCTGCCCGACGTGGTGGAAGATTGTCTGCGCCTGTTGAGCCTGCGCGCGGAGAGCAAGGGGCTCGTGGTGATCCCCGACTTCCCGCGTGGGCTCGATCAGCTTTGGGCCGATGAACGCGCGGTGCGGCAGATCTGTCTCAATTTGTTGTCCAACGCGCTCAAATTTACCCCGCGCGGCGGCCGCATCACCGTGGGCGTTTGCGCCAACCCGGACGGCGGCCAGACGCTGATCGTCAAGGACACCGGCCCCGGCATTCCCAAGGAGGAGATCCCGCGCGTGCTGCAGGCGTTCGGCCAAGGCTCGCTGGCACACGAGACCGCCGAAGGCGGGACCGGGCTGGGCTTGCCGATCGTGCAGAACCTTATTCGACTGCACGGCGGCACCTTCGAACTGCGCTCCGAGCTGCGCAAAGGCACCGAGGCCATCGTCACCTTCCCGAAGAGCCGGGTGCTCAGGTCCATGCCGCCCCTGCAGCCCTTGGGCCAAGAGCGCCATCGCCAGGCGGGCCCGTTCCTGGCAGGCGTGCGACGTGCCGGCGGCGAGGCCTTCCGGCGCGAAGAGTCCACAATGCTGCGCTAGAAGCGGCCGACTGCCGCTCGTCGGCAAGCCGCGGCCGGGATTGCCCATGGCCGGCGCGGCCCAAGCCATGGGAGGATGTCTTGCCTCGCGGCCAAGTTGGCTCCCGCGTCGGCCCGCCGGCCGTGCTGGCGGTCTCGCCGCACCGCGACGGGCCGCTCACCCCCTGCCCGCGCCGGTCGCGGCCATCGCGCCCCGGCGCCTCCCCCACCAGGCGGAGCTTGCGGGGGAGGCCCGACGCTTGCCGTGCGCGGGGGCGGTCTACCCACAGGGGAGAACCCGGAACCCCCAGATTGTCAGCCCGGCCGCGCATTCCTACATTGCTCCCGGAAAACCTTACGGCCGCACGGCTCCGGGAGCCTCCAAGCTTGCTCTCTCCCTGCATCAAGGTGTGCGCCATCGACGGCACGACGGGCCTGTGCTCGGGGTGTGGGCGCACCCGCGCGGAGATCGCGGCCTGGAGCGCCATGAGCGAGGCGGAGAAAGACCGCATCATGACCCTGCTGCCGGCGCGCCGCCGCCGGGCGGGCCTCAAAACGGATGGATGACCCATGGGGGCGTGGATCGCACTCGTCCTGCTCGTGATTGCCGGCTTGGCGCTGCTGCTGCGCGCCGATGCGGGGACGATCGCAGGCTTTGATCCATCGGACTTTGCCATCGCCATGGCGAGCATCGCCATGCTGATCTTCGTTGCCTCCTCGATCGCTGGCAGTTATCGC
>DASTMQ010000249.1:0-2913 GCA_035714005.1 Hyphomicrobiaceae bacterium | reverse complement strand
CTGGAAAATTTGATCGCCAGCCCGAAGGACGCCATCAATGTCTTCGATTTCGAACCCGTGGCGCACAAGAACGTGCCCCCGGCGCACTTCGGCTACATGGTTGCCGGCGTCGACGACGAGGTGACGTTGCGCGCCAACCGCGAGGGCTTTCTCAAATTCCAGCTCCGCCCGCGGCGCCTGGTTGATGTCAGCAAAATCGACATGCGCTGCACTATTTTGGGGGCGACCTACGATAGCCCGATCTTCATTTGCCCGACGGCCAGCAATCGCGCCTTTCACCCGGACGGCGAAGTGGCCGTCGCCAAGGCGGCAAGGAGCGGCAATCATCTGCAAATGCTATCGACCGTTGCCACGACCTCGATCGAGGACGCCACCGCGGCGCGCGGCGCGCCAATCTGGTTTCAGCTTTATGCCTCGCCACGCTGGCAGATCGCGGAGGCTTTGGCAAAGCGGGCGGAGCGGGCGGGCTGCCCGGCGATCGTTGTCACCATCGACGACCTGGGTGGCAGAAACCAAGAAACCTTGCAGCGCTTGCGCCGCACCGACACGCGACAGTGCTCGGCCTGCCACGCCCCCGGCTGGGGCTATGTCGCGCGCAAGCCCAACTATGATGGGCTCGACCTGTCGGGGGTTTCGACCGTGCTTTCTCCCAACATGACCTGGGACTTCATCAAACGCCTGCGCGACACGGTCGCAACCAAGCTTCTGCTCAAGGGTATCATGTCGCATGAAGACGCGCGGCTTGCCGCGGCGAGCGGCGTCGACGCCATCATCGTGTCCAACCACGGTGGACGCAGCGAAGACAGCGGACGTTCGAGCATCGACGCGCTGCCCGAAATCATCGAAGCCGCCGGCGACAGCATGCCGGTATTGGTAGACAGCGGCTTTCGCCGCGGCACCGACATCCTCAAGGCGCTGGCGCTCGGTGCCAAAGCCGTCGGCATCGGCCGGCCATGCCTTTGGGGCCTTGGCGCCTTTGGACAGGAGGGCGTGGAGCGCGTGCTGGAGCTTCTGCGTGCCGAGCTGCGCGTGGCCATGCAGCAGCTCGGAGCGCCGTCGATCCGAGACCTCACCCCGGCCATGGTGCGCCGCGCCTGAGCGGGGACCAACCCGGCCCGCACCCCCAAAGCCGGGCCTCCCAGCGGATGCGATCGATGGAGCCTGCCGTTGGGCGGAGCCGGAGCGGGCGCTGGCACGCCATTGCCGCCTTCGCTCAGCTGGCAAAATCGTCGTTGCTTAGTTCGATGGGCAGCCCGTGCGGGGTTCGCTCTGCCGCCGCATCCCAGGCTTCCTGGTAGCGCGCCAACACTTCGGGCGTCGTTAAGTTTTTCGCCGTCACCATCCGTTCCAGCGCGCTCAGCCAGTGCCGATAGTAGGTGTCGCCGGTGTCGGGATCGCCGGCGGCCTGCGCGCGGCCAATCTCCGTTGCCAGCGCGGCGGCCCACTCGGGCCAGCTGAAAAGCCCCTTGTCGTGGAGGTTCAGCACCAGGGCGAAGGCGTGCGCCTCCCAAGGCGCCTGGAATACCGGGCCCTCTTGATCGGACGGCAAGTCCGGCAGCACTGGCGCTGGCGACATCGCCGGCACTAAACGGCCTCCAGGTAGCTTTCCCAAGCGTCGACGGCGACCGAAGCGGTCCGATCCGCCGCCTCGCCCCACAACTCTTGCGCCGCAAAGCGCACCGTATAGAGCCATTGCGGGTCCTCACCGAGCCCCGCGGCATGGGCGTCCGGCAACACGTGCGCGCCGTGCACGTGCGTGACGCGGCCGACATGGCCGCGAACGTAGCGCGGCAGCCGGGTGTGGCCGGTGGGGTGGAGGTTGCGGGCCCGCACGCGCTCACCGACCTGGAAGCCTGCCGGCGTCAGGGCGGCGCGTTCGGTCGGCCGGCCCCTGGCGAGAACGCTTTCTACCCGCGCAGCCGCGAGCACCCTGGTGACCGGTTTGCCAGGTTCAAGGGAGGCCCCGGCGGCGATCTCCTCGGCTGTGATCAGCCCGCGCTCGGCCATCAACTTCTCGAGCCCGGCAAGCCAAATCTCGTAGTACGACTTGGCCAGATATTGGGCCGGATGCAGGCTCTCCCGCGCCGCCCGCGATTGGTCGATATTCCAGCCACCAGGGCCCGCCATGGCAAGGGTCAGTGCGAAAGCGCGCCGTTCCCAAGCGGCATGAAAGACCGGTTCGTCCTGCTCGGCAACAACGGGGCCGAAGCCCATCATGCCACCCATGTCTTGTGCGCCGTTCATGACGCCTCGGCGGGTGACTTAGCGAGCCCTGTCCCGATCATGCTGTCGCGGGTGACCAGCGTGGCCAATTTTTCTTCGCTCCAGGTTTCGGCGCCGGCAGGGCGTTGCGGCAGCACCAGATAGCGGATCTCGGCGGTCGAGTCCCACACCTTGATCTCTTTATCGGACGGCAACGTCACACCAAAATCGGCGAGCACCGAGCGTGGATCGAGCACGGCGCGAGAGCGATAGGGTGCCGACTTGTACCAAACCGGCGGCAGACCCAGCACGGGCCAGGGATAGCAGGAGCAAAGCGTGCAGACGACGAGATTGTGCACCTCATCGGTGTTTTCGACGGCGACCATGTGTTCGCCTTGCCGACCCGTGTAGCCAAGCTCGGCGATGGCCGCCGTGGCATCCTTGAGAAGCCGTTCCTTGTAGTTGGCATCGGCCCAAGCCTTGGCTACGACGCGAGCACCGTTGTGCGGGCCGACACGGGTTTCGTAGGTCTCAATCAGCAGATCGAGCGCCTTTGGGTCGACATAGCCTTTGGCAACCAATATCGATTCAAGGGCCCGCACGCGCACCTCCACCTCGCTGAGATGCGAACCATGATCGTGGTCGTGGTCGTCGTGCATGTCGTCCTGCAGCCGGCTAGGGCGACGTCGGAGCGGCGCGGCCAATCGAGGC
>DASTMQ010000248.1:0-5792 GCA_035714005.1 Hyphomicrobiaceae bacterium | reverse complement strand
CCCTGGTCGGCCTTATCGTCCAAAACGAGAAAAGTGGCGTGCTGCCGGTGGGCGCCGCGCTCGCGCCGGCAGCATCACGGCACGCCGCCCACTAACACGAGCGACGAAACCGGCGCCCGGCCCAGCCTGGCCGGGCGTTGTCTTTGTCAGCCGCGCAAAGGCAATGGCAAGTTCCCCATCGCGGCAAAGTGCCAACCTAGGGGCGCGCAAGCGCGCTAGAGCAGGCCCTGCAGCTGGCCCAGCTCTTTGGCGTTGAGATCGGATACGGCCCAGAAGGTGATGCCGCCGGCGGTCCAGGTGACCGTATTGTAGCCCTGCAGCATCGAGGACACCGGCGGCTTTGGGTTCTGTCCGTCCGCGGGCCACATGAAGACGTTGATGACGTGGCGGCGGCGTTTATAGACCAGGGTTGCGATCCGCCGATTGTCGACAAAATCGAGGCGGCCACCGATCAGAGGAAAGCCCTCGGCCGTCAGGTCCTTCACCGTCGGGGCAAACTCGACGCGACCGTTGAACCAGGGTTTGACGGTATGGCTTTCCGATGAGGCGATTTGCACGGTGCTGTCCTGCAGCAACGAGCGCACGTGGGCCGCCACGACGTCGCGTTCCAAGCGCCGCTGCTCGAAATTGGATTGGGCTAGATGCCAGCCCACCAGGCCCGACAGCCCACAGACGAGGACGAGCATGGCCGCTTGTTGCGCAAAGCCGCGCCAATGCAAGCGTCGATTGTCATTGGCCGGTTGTGGTTCGGACGCGAGCCGGGCCAGCACCTTGTCGGCAAGATCGGGCGGTGCGGGCATACGGGCGACGGTGCGCAGTTTATCGCCGATGTGGCGATAGTCGCGCGCGACCTCCGCACACAGCGAACAGCCTTCAATGTGCGCTCGCGCGGCCTCATGTTGCGCGGCGACGCCTTCGTCGTCGAGCAGGGCGCTCAGGACTTCGTGCGCCTCTCTACAGTGCATTGGGTTCATCCTGGGCGAGCTGCCGTGCCAAGCGTTCGCGCAACTCCGCGCGCGCCCGTGACAGCCTCGACATCACCGTGCCAACCGGCGCTTCGATCGCCTCGGCGATCTCATTATAGGTTAAACCCTCCAATTCGCGCAGAACGATCACTTCACGATAATCCACGGAAAGCACCGCCAGGGCCGCCAGCAGTCTTCTCTTTTCTTCGGCCGCCATCAGAGCGCTTTCGGCGGAGGGTTCCGCCGACACCGCTTCGCTCAGGGCCTCCTTGTCCCTGTGCTTGAGATCTTCGCTGAAGAAAATCACGTTCGCGGCCCGTTTCCGATTTTGCAAGGCGCGGTAGGCAACGTTGCGAACGATAGCGAGGAGCCATGGCTTCGCCGCGGCGCCACGGAAGCCGGAGAAGGCCCGGAAAGCCCGCATGTAGGCGTCCTGGACGACATCCTCGGCTTCCTCACGGCTCCGCACGATCCAGTAAGCCAAGTTGAACGCCGCCTGCAAGTGTGGCGTCACCAGTTCTTCAAATGGTGTCTTCGCGACCATTCCGGTTCCCAGCAACCCCGGGCCATGGTCCATTTATACTGAGATCCCGAGAGCAGGGAATTTATTCCCGCCGCAGCGCAAAAATAAAATGCCGATCCGGCGCCGGACCCGGGAATGCGCGATCGTTGCCCCGAGTCTCGGCTGTCAGGGCCCAGCAACGACAGGTCCGGCCGGGGACGCGCGGGTCGGGGACAGATGCCTCAGTCCTGATTGGCGCAAAACCGGTGCGGCGCAAGCGTTCGCTGGGGACAGGTGTGCGGAGCCTTTGCTGGCTTACCAGGAGGTTGTGTGGCTTTAGCTTTAATGATCGTTGCCATCCGTGCACTTCTTGTTTCGGGCGCCAGGTGCGGGGCGCTCGAGGCGCAGGCAAGACCCTCCAGCTTAAGCGCCGGCGGACCGCGGGGCGCCGTCGCGGCGGGTGGCCAGTCTGTGTGCCTCACCGCGTCGCCGTTTAGGGTGCGGGAGGTTGAGGGGCGCGGCGCCGAGCGCGTGCGCTGCGCCCCAATGCCACGTTCGCGGTCACTTGCGGTCGCGGCCCGTGGCTAACGGCATCGCCAGCTCAATCAGGCAGCCCCTGCCCAGCGATCCGATGCAGCAAATCGACCTGCTGCTGTTGGAGGATCTCATGCAGCGAAAAACGGCAAACCCGATCGGCCTCGGCCGCGCACTTGAGACGGCGGCAATCCTCGTGGTGCTGTTCTGCCTCATCGGCCTTCTGCTCCACGCCACCTTCGCCAGTACAACCGTGGTGGTAGCGGCGCCACCGCCGGGCATCGAGCCCGTCGGTTCGGTGGGTGGCGGTGCGGCGGCGCCGTGACGTCTTTGGCCGCTGGAGCCCTCTCGAGGCGTCGCGGAGCAGTCGACGCGCGTGCCCATGCCCACGCCCATGCCTTGTCGCCGGCTTGCCGGACGCCAACGGGGATGCGGTGGCGACAGCGGAGAGCCGGCGTCGTCCTCGGCGGTCCCAGGCTTGTCCAATCCTCGCCGCGATCGGTACCATGGCAAACGGCAGCACCTTAAGGCGGGCCGCAGGAGGAGAGCAGGATGGCCGACACCTTGCATAAGCCCGATGCGCCCCAGCGCGCGATCGGCGTCATTGGTCTTGGCCTGATGGGCGGGGCCATAGCCAGCAATCTCGCGGCCGGCGGCTGGCGCGTCATCGGCTACGATATTGACGCCAAGGCGATGGCGGCGGCCAGGCAGAGGGGCATCGAGGTGGTCGACGACGCGGCCGCCGTTGCCGCGGCAGCCTCAGACATCATCACCTCTCTGCCCAGCGCGCGGGCTGCGATTGCGACCGCCGAGACGATCGCCGCAGCGGCACCTCAGCGCGTCGTGGTCCTGGAAATGAGCACGCTTTCGCTCGAAGATAAGCAGGCGTTTGCCACGGTGCTGGCCGCCAAGGGTCACCTTGCACTGGACTGCCCGCTGTCCGGCACCGGCGCGCAGGCCCGAGCCAAGGACCTGGTGGTCTATGCCAGCGGCAGCGGCCGCGAAATCGAGCGCCTCGGTCCGCTGTTTCTCGGCCTCGGTCGCAAGTACTTCAATCTCGGTGCTTATGGCAACGCCACCAAAATGAAGTTCGTCGCCAATTTGTTGGTTGCCATTCACAACGTCGCCAGCGCCGAGGCCATGGTGCTTGGAATGAAGGCCGGGCTGGAGCCGCAGCAAATCGTCGAGGTGATTGCGGCCGGCGCGGGAACGTCCCGCGTGTTCGAGCTACGCGCGCCGCTGATGGCCGACAACTGCTACGAGCCCGCCAGCATGCGCTGCTCGGTTTGGCAAAAGGACATGGCGGTGATCGGTGCCTTCGCCGCCGGGCTCGGTTGCCCGACACCGCTGTTTAGCGCCACCGAAACCATCTATCGCTCGGGCCTTGAGCGCGGCCATGGCGCCCACGACACGGCCTCTGTGTGCGCCGTGCTCGAAGAGATGGCCGGCATCCAGCGCTGATCGGCACGGGCGGCGCTAAGGCCTCAAGCCTCCGCAAGCCGGGCTCGCACGGCATAGCGCACTAGGGCTGCCGAGGAGGAAAGATCGAGCCGGTGCATGATATGGGCGCGATGCGTCTCCACGGTCTTGAGGCCGATGCCCAGAATTTTGGCGATTTGTTTGGTCTGATAACCCTCGGCGATCAGCTGCACGATGCAGCGCTGCCGGTTGGTAATAATGGAGCCCTCATCGGGCGTCGCCAGCAGCGCCTCGAGCAGGAGCAGGGAGACTTTGCCGGTAAAGTACGGCTGATGGGCGGCGAGCGCGGTTAGCGCAGCGATCAGGTCACGGCTCGGATCCGATTTGAACAGGTAGCCGCGCACGCCGGCCTTCAGGGCCTGCTCGATCAGCACCTCGTTGTCGTGCAGCGTGAACATTAAAAATTCGGTTTCGGGTCGCAGCGCGCGAACACGGCGCACGACCTCCAGGCCGGTGATCAGGGGCAACAGGTACTCAAGCAGGATCACGTCGGGCTTGGTTTCGATGGCCTTGGCGACGGCCTCTTGCCCGTCTCCGGCTTCGCCAACCACCTTTAGGTTGGGGTGAGCACGAACAATTCTGCGAATCCCGACCCGCACTAGATATTGATCGTCGACAACAAGTATGCGTGCCATGACACGCGCTGATCTTTCACCCCCTTTCGTTTCACCTGATGGCATTCTCGCCGCCTTCGCGGCCATTTGACATCGAGGGAAACCCCGATAAGCGCGCGCACTCACCCTTGCCGCGGAGCGCCCAAGCTAGGGCTCGTTTAGTCGTTGGCAATGCTTGCGGCGCGCGGCCGCGATCGTGGCCGCGCGGCGCTGGCCGCCCAGGGCGCTTCCGCCCCGGGCAAGCGGGGGCGGGCAAGCCTACCAGCGCCAGCCGCAAACGCGACGGCCGCGGCGCCACCAGCACCGCCAACGTCGCCGCCGACGCGGCCCGACCACGACGACTTGTGCCTTCTTGACGCCGCCCGCTCCCGATCGCGTGGTGGCAACGCCGGTAAGCGGTGCGGCCTGCGTTGTGGTTGCAACCAACGGGCCGCCGATCCCGGCGACGGCGATACCACCCAGCATGGCTCCGAGGATGCTCCGGCGGTCGAGTTCGGGCATGGGTTCACACTCCTTGCATTGGCCTTGAATTTGGCACCCCACGGGGGCTCGCGGGGTCGCGCCCCGCGAACTCGTGTGTGCGCCGGCCGAACGCGTCTTGTACATGCATGAGAACCCTGAATGTCGCGGGCTGTCGTCCGCTGACTTCTGCGTGCGTCCTGGCCGGCGTGGCCGAGCGGGCGACGGCATCGCGCCGCGCGGGTCGCCTGCGCTGGCGATGGAACGCTGGGTAAGCGGACACGCAAAGGCCACGCGCGCGCAAAAAGCGCCTTGGCTTTGCAGCCACGGACAGCGTAGACTCAAAACCCCAGGTGTTTTGAGTCGTTTCGTCAAAATCCCCCGCGCATTTTCACTTCTATTTGCGCGTCGTCGCCCGCGGTGCCGGTCAGAGATTTCCCCTCACGAGCTGAGGACGAAAGTTGGTGCGGAAGCTGAACGCTTTGGCCAGCGCCTTCGGGCTGCTGGGGATGCAACAACCGCTGGCCGCCGAGGAGGCGGCGCAGCGGCCGCAATGGAGCGTGCTCGTCTCCTTTTCGCCGACCTATACCACCAATGCGCTCTATAGCCGGGACGATCGGCGGCGCGAGGTTTATGCCGAGCCCGACGTGATGCTGCGCCTCGATGGAAAACTGACGTCGGATATTTCCTATCGCCTCTACGGGCGCTCCTCCTTTTCTGCCTTCGGCGAAGCAGACGTTGGCAACGAAACCTTTGCCCTGCTGGGGGCGCGCCTCTCAAAGACCATCTGGGATTGGCGGACCAGCGTCAGCTTTGAGCACCGCTTCGAATACGGCGGCATCTACCAGGACCTGCTCTTCATCGCCGAGGATTTGCAGATTTCAACGACGCGCGACTTCAGCTACGGGCCATTTACCGTGGCGCCGATCGCGCAGCTGTCCTACCGGTTTGCCGACGTTCCGGAAGCGCGGCGCTATCTGCTCGACCTGCTGCTGCCGTTTGAAGCCAAGATCACGTCGCGCTGGTCCCTCATCTCAACGCCATTCGTGGAGGCCTATTGGTTTACCGACGGCCTGAACGAGGGACGGCAGGACATCATTTATTCTACCTCGCTCGGATTGCGCTACAGCATTGCCAACAACATTTCGCTGACCACGGCCGCCAGCTATGAATGGCGCACGTCGAATGTGCCGCTCCGGCACTATCGCGACCTCGAAATAGGACCGAGACTGGACATGG
>DASTMQ010000247.1:0-11881 GCA_035714005.1 Hyphomicrobiaceae bacterium | reverse complement strand
CTTGACTAGGTCAATGGGATACATGGTCCAGGCCACCATGGGTGCGCCGGCGTGCCGCCGACAGTCGGTGCAATGGCAAAGCGCGTGGGTCAGGGCGTCGCCATCTACTTGATAGCGAACGGCGCCACAGTGGCAGCCGCCGGTGATCTCCATGCTCGTTCCTCCTTGCCATCCGCCTTTGCTTTCGGGGCGCATGCTCCACGACATTTGTCTCGAACGCAACCGGCTCCGCGGTCCTCAGGCTGCGCCGGCGGCACGCCACTTGGTGCGATGGCCATGACCGGCGCCCGGCGCTCGGCAAACGCCCAAACCGATGGCGCTACCCTTGCCGCTTGTGCATTTGCGCTTCGACACAAAACTGCGACCGCCTGTGCCGCAAAGAATGGGATTGGCAAGCGGCCCGAATGGTCTACCAATGGGCAAGACGAGCCCGGCGCTCAAAGGCAGCGTGAGCGAACGCCATGACCGATGACCCCGAACCGCTGAGCGCGGAGTTCGAAGCGGCCTCGCGCGAGGCTTGGCTGAAGCTCGTTGATAAGGCGCTGAAAGGCGGCTCGTTCGAACGGCTCGTATCGCACACCGCCGACGGCTTGCGCATCGAGCCGCTCGGTACGCCGGCGGCCATGTCCTCCTCCCTCGCCGCGGCCACGAATAAGTGCGGCTCAGCGGATGGCTGGGATATCCGCCAGCGCCATGCCGAGCCCGACCCAAGGCTGTGCAACGCGGCCATTCGGGAGGATCTGGAAGGGGGCGTGAACTCACTACTGCTGCAGATCGAGGCGCCGGGCCAGTCGGGCCTCGGCTACGGTGCCGAGCCGCTCGCCACGGCGCTCAAAGGTGTGCGCTTGCCCGCCGTGCTGATCGCGCTCGAGGCCCGCGAAAATACCATGGACGCCGTCGGCAGCTTGCTCGAGATCTGGCGCGAGAACGGCGTCGAGGAGGGCAACCGTCATGCGGCGTTCAACTTGGATCCGCTCGGCGTGCTGGCCAAGACGGGTACGCTCTACTATCCGGCCGATCGCGCCTGCGCGATTGCTGCCGAGTTCGCCGCTGACGCGCAGGCAATGCCGAATGTGAAGGCGCTGCTGGCCGACGGCCGACCCTACCACGAGGCAGGCGCAAGCGAGGCGCAAGAACTGGCGGCGATGTTGGCAACGACGGTCGCCTATTTGCGCGCCTGCGAGGCCGGTGGTCAGGCGCCGGGCGTCGCTTTCGACAAGATCGCCTTCGCCCTGGCGAGCGATGCCGACCTGTTCGTCGGCATCGCCAAGCTGCGCGCCGCGCGTCGCCTGCTGAGGCGTGTTGCCGAGGCTTGCGGCAGCCTCGAGGCTGCTAACATCCTGCATTTGACGGCCTTCACCTCGGAACGCATGATGGCCAGGCGCGATCCATGGGTGAACATGCTGCGCACCACGGTGGCCTGCGCCGCTGCGGCCTTCGGCGGCGCCGACGCCATTAGCGTGCTGCCCTTCACTTGGGCGCTGGGGAAGCCCGACCGCTTTGCCCTTCGCATCGCCCGCAACACGCACCTCATCTTGCAGGAGGAAAGTGCGCTGGGCCGTGTCATTGATCCTGCGCACGGAGCTTGGTTGATCGAGCGGCTGACCGCCGACCTGATGCAAAAAGCCTGGGAACTCTTCCAGGCGATCGAAGCGCAAGGCGGCATGGCGCGTGCGCTCGAATCGGGGTTTCTCCAGGAGGAAGTCGGCAAGGTTGCTGACGCGCGAGCCCGCCGCATCGCCCACGGTCAGCTTGAGCTCACGGGGGTTTCGGCGTTCCCGCGGCTGGCGGCCGATGGCGTCAGTGTCGCACCGCATCCCGCCGTTGCTGCCGTTGTCCGCGGTGGCACGTCGGTTACCGCCTTGCCGCTGCGGCGACTGGCCGAGCCCTTCGAGCGCTTGCGCGATGCCGCCGACGCCCACCTTGACCGTGGCGGCCGACGCCCGCAGGTGTTTCTGGCCGCCCTCGGCGAGACGGCCGACCACTCGGGGCGCATCACCTGGATGAAGAACTTTCTGGCGGCCGGCGGCATCGAGGCCGTGGTGAGCCCACCGCTCCACAGTTCGGCCGAGGCCGGCAAGGCTTTCGCCGATAGCAACACCGATGTGGTCTCAATCTGCGCGTCCGACGCCGTTTACGCCGAGCTGGCCGAGGCGACCGCTGGCATGCTCAAAACCGCCGGTGCCAAGCAGGTTCTCATCGCCGGCCGACTCAAGCAACAGCAGGACGCGCTTCGCGCCGCCGGCGTTGATGACTTTGTGTTTGCCGGTTGCGATGCCATAACGACGCTCAGTCGGTTGCACGAGGTGCTCGATGTCAGAGCCTAGCCCGCAAGGATCGCCACGCCACACCGGGGGATGCCAGTGCGGTGCCGTGCGCTTTGCCGTTGATGGCGACCCGATCAAGATCGGCATCTGCCACTGCCGCATGTGCCAGAAGGCCGTGGCCGGGCCGTTCGCCGTGTTGGCCGAGGTGCCTTGGCCCCGGTTCGCCTGGACGCGCGGCACGCCGGCCGTCTTTCAATCCTCCACGCGCGCCCTGCGTGATTTCTGCGCCGCCTGCGGCACGCCCTTGAGCTATCGCCACCCGGGCGGACCTATCATCGAGCTGCTCACAGGTGCCTTCGACCAACCCGACCGGGTGCCTCCCAGCTACGCGGTCGGCACGGAATCGATGCTGGCTTGGCTCGCCGCGGTTGCCGCGCTGCCCGGCAAGACGACCTCGGTCAACCTCGGCCCCGCACCGAAGGAGATCGTCAGCTTCCAGCACCCCGATCACGAGACCGAGCCCAATTGGCAGCCGCCGCGGACAGGTCCGCCCGGCCGATGAGGCAAATTCGTGCCGGCTGGCGCTCCGCCGCCCCGGCGCGGGTTCCCCGCGGGATCCGGAGACGGGCTCGTTGGCGGCGATCTCGCCTTGGCGCGGGGGGGCCCCGCCCGTACCTTCGTCGGCGACCCGTCACGAGCTCGGGTCGGCCGTCTGGGAAGGCGCGGGCGAGCCCGATAGTCTCAACGGCTATAAGATAGAACCTGCCGGTCGCGCCCGCCATGAAGACCATCTTTGACTTTGCCGCCAAGCGCGCCGAGCTGTCGCCGGATGCGCTGGCCTTTCATCAGTTCGAGACCGAGGTCAAGGTCAGCTTTGCCGAATTCAATCGGCGCGCCGAGCAGGGGGCGAGCGTCCTGCAAAACAGCGGGCTGGACACGGGTGATCGCCTCGCCGTGCTCTGCCACAACACCAGCGTTTTCTTCGAGCTGCTGTTTGCCTGCGGCAAGATCGGCGCCATTTTGGTGCCGCTCAACTGGCGCCAAACCCCGACCGAGCTTACTCCCATCCTGATCGACTGCGGCGCGCGAATGCTGCTGCACGATGCGTCGACGGCGCCGCTTGCCCATGCGCTTGCGGCGAGCACCGGGGTGCGCCTCACATCTTTTGCCGACTTCGACGACCTGCTCGGCAAGGTCCGGCCCGTCCCGCGCCGCGATACCGCCTGGCCCACCGACCGCATTTGGTATCTGCTCTACACCTCCGGCACGACCGGGCGTCCCAAGGCCGTCATCCAGACCGTCGGCATGGCGCTCGCCAACGCCCTAAACGTGCAACAGGCCACCCAGCTCACTTCGGCCGACCGCACGCTCAACTTCCTGCCCTTGTTTCACACCGCCGGCATCAACCTGCACACACTGCCCCTTTTCATCGCCGGCGGCAGCAGCACGGTCCTGGCGAAGTTCGAGGTTGAACCGCTCCTTGATCTTGTTGCAGCTGACCGCATCAGCATCTTCTTCGGCGTACCAGCCGTCTACCAGGCCCTCAGCCTCAATCCGGGCTTTGCCGCGGCTGACCTGTCACGCGTGCGCCATTGGGGGTGCGGGGGCGCGCCGCTGCCAGCGAGCTTGATTCACCTCTACCTTGCCAAGGGTGTGCGGGTCTGCAACGGCATGGGCATGACCGAAACCGGGCCGACCGTCTTTCTAATGAACCCGGAGCGGGCCGCCGAGAAGATCGGCTCGGTCGGCAAACCGCAACTGTTGTCCGAGGTTCGCCTCATCGACGCCAGCGGTCGTGACGTAGAGGACGGGGAGCGCGGCGAAATCCTCTTCCGCGGCCCCAACATCACGCCCGGATACTACAACGACCCGGAGGCCACGGCCGCCGCCATCACACCCGACGGCTGGCTGCGCTCGGGCGACATCGCGCGCCGTGATAGCGAGGGCTACTACTATATTGTTGATCGCATCAAGGACATGTTCATCTCCGGCGGCGAGAACGTCTATCCGGCGGAAGTCGAGGGCGTGCTCTGCAATCATCCCGCCGTCCTCGAAGCGGCCGTGATCGGCGTCGCCGATGCACGCTGGGGCGAGGTCGGCCACGCCGCCGTCCGTCTGCGCGAGGCGCAGACGCTGGAGGCGGCGGAACTAACCGCCTTTGCCCGCAGGCAGCTTGCCGCCTACAAGGTGCCCAAATACGTCACCGTATTGGAGGACTTTCCGCGCACAGCCGCCGGCAAGGTACAAAAACACCTCCTGCGCCGCAGGCTGGGCGAAAACGGCTAGCTGCAGGGTGGGTTGCTATTCGGCCGCTTGCGCCGGGGCTTGGGGGGCCTCGACGATGTGCGTGGCAAAATCGCCGGGCGAGACGATTTCGAGCACTTCGAAATCCTCCGAGCAGGCAATCTCACGATGCTTGATGCCGGGCACCTGCAGGATGCAATCGCCCTTGCGAATGGTACGCTGGCCTTGCCCCTCATATTCGAATGTGGCCCAGCCGTTCATGACATAGACGAGCTGAAACGTGCAGTCGTGCACATGCCACTGCTGCACCTGGTCTTTGACCTTCTTGCCGTTGTGGCGAATGAGATGGGCAACGAAATCGCCCTTGGTGCCGGCTTTGATGCCAAGATCACGATACTCAAAAATCTCACGCAGACCGGGCGTCCACTGTTGCTCGCTTGCGAGGTTGTGCACGAAATCCCAGGTTTTTTCGCTCATCGTTTCCTCCTGCAAATAGGCGTCGGCCGCGCGGCAGCCGTCGCACTATAGCCCATCGGCTCGCCGTGTCATCGTCGCGCCTGGCAAAGCTGGTCAATGGCGGGTGAGGATCGCCGCCACTGGGCTCAGCCGCGCGGCGCCTGGGTGAGCCCCTTGGGTCGGCCAACGATGGTGACGATGGGCTCTTCACGCTCAAACAGCCGTTTGGCGACGCGCTTTACCTGCTCCATCGTGACCGCCTCGATTTCGGCATTGCGCGTGTCCATATATTCGGGTCCGAGGTCCTCCTGCCAGAACCACAAAAGCTGATTGGCGATTTTGGCATTGCTGTCAAAGCGGAGTGCGAACGAGCCGGTCAAATAACTCTTGGCGTTGATCAATTCCTGTTCGGTCGGGCCCTCGGCGGCGATGCGCTTGAGCTCGGCGCGAATGAGATCGAGCGATTGGGCAATTTCTTCGTTTTTCGTGGCCACGCCGCCGGCAAATACCGAGGTGTGCTTGAAGGGTTGCACGGTGGTAGAGACGGAGTAGGCCAGGCCACGCTTCTCGCGCACTTCCTCCCACAGGCGCGATGACATCACGCCGCCACCGACGATGGTGTTGAGTACGAAGGCGGGAATAAAGTCCTTGTCTTTGCGCGGCAGCGCCGGCAGGCCGAAGCGGGCCACCGACTGCGGCACGGCCATTTCAATAACCTTCAACCTTTCGGCCGCGGCGGGGGTAACCTGCGCGATCGGCTTTAGTTTGGCCCGGGCGGGCAGAGCACCAAACACCTTGTCGAGCTGAGGCTTAAGCGTCTCGGCGTCGATGTCGCCCACCACCACAACCCGCAAGTTGTCTTTGGCAAAGGTATTGGACCAAAACTCTTTCAGGTCATCGCGCCCAATCTTTTGCACCGATTGCGGAGTGCCGTTGGCCGGTCGTCCATAGGGATGACCGGCAAAGGCCAACGCCGACCACTGTTCCGAGGCCACACGGTCCGGGTCGCGCGCGGCGTAGGCGAGGCTGGCAAGCAGTTGGCCGCGAATGCGTTCAACCGCATCGGCATCGAAGCGCGGTTTGCCGACGGCGAGCGCCAGCAATTCGATGGCCGCATCGCGGTTCTCGCTCAGCGTTTCGAAGCTGCCATACATGGCATCGCGTGAATCATCGAAGCTCATGCGCATGGCGATCGCCTCCATGCGCTCCTGGAATTGCTTGCTCGTCAGCTCGCCAGCCCCTTCATCCATCATGCTGGCGATGAAATTGGCCACTCCCTCCTTGGCATCCGGATCTTGAGCGTTGCCGCCTTCGAAGGCGAAGCGCATGGCAACGAGCGGAATGCCGTGTTCCTCCACCAGCCAGGCCGTTATGCCGCCGGGGCTCGTTACCTCTTGGATTTTCATGGCTTCCGCCTTGCTGGAGAAGAACCCGAGCGCACCGATGGCGATCGCGAACAACGTGACGTTTACCGCAAATTTTACCGCAGCAAGCGCGCCGCACCTGATTGGAGGCATTGCTCTCATGGTGGACGCTCCGTCAGGATTTGTTGGCGGTGGCAGCTGAGCGGATACCATCGCTCTCGGCATCCGGAGGCACGGGATAAAGGGTCCCGGTCACGGAGCTGCGAATATCCAAATATTGGCCGGCGAGGCGCTTGATATCCTCGGCGGTTACCTTGGCAATCGCCACCGGCCAATCGTTGATCTGCTCAATGGTCAGGCCAAGTACCAGCCCTTCCCCATAACGACGCGCCAAGGCCGACTGGCTGTCCGTTTCGTAGACGAAATCGGCGATGAACGCTTTTTTGGCGCGTTCGAGCTCATCGGCCGAAACAGGGTTCTCACGCAGTTCATGCAGGACGCGGTCGATACCCGCTTCGACCTTGTCGAGCGGCACATCCTTGGCAGCCACGGCATAGACGCCAATGGAACCGCTGTCGAGGCCGAGCCCGGAGTACCAACCACCCGCGCTGGAGGCGAGCTTTTCCTCAACGACGAGCCTTTGATAGAGGCGGCTGGTGCTGCTATGGCCGACGATCTTCATGAGCAGATAAAGCGCTTCGGCCTCGCCCGGCTCGGCCTTTGGCAGGCTCGGCGCCAAATAGAAGCGGCGCACCGAGGCGTTTCCTGCGCGTGCATCCTTGAGTTCGACACGCCTGGCGGCGCGGTTCGGCGGTTCCTGCGGGCGCGTGCGCGAGTGCACCTGCGGGTTGGCCTTGACCTTGCCGTAGGTCGCTTCGGCCAGTTTTTTGACCTCGTCGGCCGTGACGTCGCCCGCCACCACCATGACCGCATTGTTGGGGGCGTAGTAGCGTTTGTAAAAGGCCAACGCATCGGCCCGCGAGAGCTTGGCCATCTCATGCATCCAGCCAATGATGGGGACGCGATAGGGATGGTTGCGGTAGAGCGCTGCCGACATCTGTTCGGATAGGATGTTGGACGGGTTGTTCTCGGTGCGCGAGCGGCGCTCCTCGAGGATCACCTCGCGTTCCGTGAGCACGTCCTTCTCGGCCAGCTGCAAGTTCGCCATGCGGTCGGCTTCCATCTCCATGACGGTGCCCAGGCGTTCCTTGGCGATGCGCTGGAAATAGCCCGTGTAGTCGTGGGTGGTGAAGGCATTGTCCTGGCCGCCAAGGCGCGAGACGATTTTTGAGAAATCGCCCGAGGCGATCTTGTCCGTAGACTTGAACATCAGATGTTCAAGGAAGTGCGCAATGCCCGAAGCCCCGGGCGGATCGTCGGCCGAACCTGCGAGGTACCACACGTAGTGTGTGACGACCGGGGCGCGGTGGTCCGGAACGACGACGACGCGCAGCCCATTTGCCAGCGTAAACTCGCTGACGCGGCTGGCGATCGGACTGGCTTTGAGGGTAGCCAAACTCTGAGCGAACATCATGATTGTCAGGGCCAGGAGGAAGCTGAGGCGTCGAGGGCTGGTACTGCTCGTCCACATGGAGGGAGGTGTCCTGTCAGCGAGGCTACGAAAAAGTCTCGCCATCGTGAATCCTTTCGGCAATGGGCACTTGAGTGCCGCCTGCAATGTTTGAGGAAACCGCCGTCCGGCGTCGGCGGCTGTTGTTCGGCTTCCGGTTAGGGATGTCAAATGACAAGGCATTAATGTGACATGCTGGTAATCTTGGGGCCGGGTGACTTGGGGTCGGGTAACTTGGGGTCGGTAATCCTGGGATAGCGGCGGGCAGCGCCTGGCCGATCTCGCCGAGGTATTGTTCAGCTGGCGGACGGCCTTGCGGCAGCAACGACCCCAAGCCGGCCCGATCAGTTCTTGTTAACGTTGTTGGTAAGCCCACCGAAAATGCTGGGGCAGGGACCATAGGGGCTGAGATTGGTGCCGCTACCGTCCTTTGATTTAAGCGCCCTTTCCTTCCATTGGATGTCGCCGCGACAGTAGGCCAAATGCAGCCGCTCGCGTTCCTGAGCCGCCGCCAGCTTGCGCTGCTCGGGATCGGTCGGCCAGTTCGCCTGATCGCTAGACGCCCCCGCGGGTGG
Organism: Hyphomicrobiaceae bacterium; assembly: GCA_035714005.1. Taxonomy (GTDB): domain Bacteria; phylum Pseudomonadota; class Alphaproteobacteria; order Rhizobiales; family Hyphomicrobiaceae; genus AWTP1-13. The sequence continues at coordinate 3,405 of DASTMQ010000247.1, read as the reverse complement.
AGTTTCTGGATCGGGCAGGCGATTGGCGCTAGGGGGCATGACCAGCGGCGCTCGCTCGGCCAGCTTCGGCTCGCGCCGGGAGGCCTCCAGCGCCGCCGGGCTGACGCCCAGAAAATCGAACACCTTGCCGTTGAGTTCGACGCCATCGGCGCATCCGCCCAGCACAAAGGCCACCCCGGTGGCGATGGCACCGACGAAGAGCTTGAGGCGCTGAGATAAGCCACCCATGTCCACGTCCCTCGGACCCGAGGTCGGTCTTGACCCCCGACAATGCCGCTTGCTCAATCGGTTAGGTCGACTTTGCGGCGTTATTGCGACTCGGGCGGAACGAATCATATAGGAGGCCCACAACCCCGGCAACAATGGCGGTGTCGGCGATATTGAACACGTACCAATAAAACCCGAAGGCGTGCAACGAAAAGAAATCCGCCACGCCACCAAGAATTAGGCGGTCGATGGCATTGCTGAGCGCGCCGCCGATAATCAGTCCGACGCTGCCTGCCACCAGCCGGTTCGTAATGCCGCGCGCGAGCCAAACGGCCATGGCCGCGGCCGCCAGGATGGCGAAGCCCGCCAGCAGCCACTGTCCCCTATGGCCTTCCTGTAGGAACAGGCCGTAACTGACGCCAAGGTTTTTCACATACACCAAATCGAGGAAGGGTAGGATGGCGACGCGACCACGGCTTTCAATCGCGTAGTGCCCAAGCATCCACCACTTGTGCGCCTGGTCGATGGCAACGACGAGCGTGGCCGTCGTCAAACCAAGGGCGGAGAGGGGTCCCCAAAGCCAGGGCGCCCTGCTCCTGTTGTTGAGCATTGTCGTCATCGCTGACCCTAGGCGGCGCCCTTTAGAAGATCGAACTCGCGCACGGCTGCTGCATCGCGCGCGGATAGGGTGGGAAAGGCCGGATCGCTGCCGACATCCTTGCTGATCCGCCAGGAGCGCGCGCATTTCTTGCCCTCTGCCAGTTTGGAGACGACGCTGACACCAGCCACATCCGCCAGCGCAAAGGCGTCCGCCGGCCCCTTGCCGGCGACGAGAGCGATGTCGGAGGTAATGCAGATCTCGGCCAGATCAACGCCCTCGAGCGCCTGCAGCAAGGCGTCGTCGGCGATGAAGACCTGCGGCGCCGCCTCGAGGGACGAACCGATCCTCTTGTTGGCTCGCTCGATTTCGAGCGCGCCTGTGACCGTGCTGCGCACGCGGCGGATCTTGGCCCATTTGGCGGCGAGGCCATCGTCGCGCCAGTCCGCGGGGATCTCGGGAAAGGTCTCCAGATGTACCGATCCCGCCTCCGAGGGATAGCGGGCAAGCCAGGCTTCCTCCGCCGTGAAGCACAGCAGCGGTGCCAGCCACAGCGTGGTTGTGCGGAAGATCTGCTCGATCGTCGCCAGTGCGGCCTTGCGCTTGGCGCTCGAGTAGGGCTCGCAATAGAGCGCATCCTTGCGGATATCGAAATAGAACGCGGACAAATCCGTGTTCATAAAGTGCGACAGAACGGCGATGACGCGCTTGTAGTCGTATTCGCCATAGGCCTTGCGAATGAGCTCGGAAAGCTCTGCCAGCCGATGCAGCATCAAGCGCTCCAACTCGGGCATCGCCTTGGCATCGGCCGGCTCCCTGGCATCGTGGTGGGCAAGGTTGCCCAACATCCAGCGCAGCGTATTCCGGAGCTTGCGGTAGGACTCGGCCGTCCCCTGTAGAATGCCGGGGCCGAAGCGGATGTCGCTCGAATAGTCCGACGCGGCCACCCACAAGCGCAGGATGTCGGCCCCGGAGGTCTTCATCAGCTCCTGCGGCGAGAGGGTGTTGCCGCGCGACTTCGACATTTTCTCCTCTCCCTTCTCGTCGAGGATGAAGCCGTGCGTGAGCACCACGTCGAAGGGTGCGCGCCCGCGCGTGCCGCAGCTTTCGAGCAGCGAGGACTGGAACCAGCCTCGGTGCTGGTCGGATCCCTCAAGGTACATGACGCGATCTTGACCCCCGTCGATCTGGCGTTTGATGCCGGCGAGCTGCGGAAACGCCTCGGGATCTTCCAGCGTAAAGGCGTGCGTGGAGCCGGAGTCGAACCACACGTCGAGGATGTCGGTGATGTGCTCCCAGTCCGCCGGCTTCGCCACCAGATCCCTGAGGAAGCGCTCCTGCGCACCTTTCTCGAACCAAGCGTCGGCACCCTTTTCGGTCATGGCAGTGCGAATGCGCGCCATCAACTCGGTGGATTTGGCAAACTTGGCCGACGGGATCACCTCGCCCGTCTCGCGGTGTTGGAACACGGTGATGGGCACGCCCCAGGCGCGTTGGCGCGAGATCACCCAGTCGGGCTTTGCCTGCACCATGCCGCGCAACCGGTTGCGCCCCGAGGCCGGTACGAATTCGGTCTCCTCGATTGCCTTGAGCGCGGCCTGGCGAAGGCTGCTGTTGCCGCGCTGACCCGTCACCTGCAGCGGCCGGTCCATGGCGATGAACCACTGCGGCGTGTTGCGGAAAATCACCGGCTTCTTCGAGCGCCAGGAGTGCGGATATTGGTGCTTGAGCCGCCCGCGTGCGATCAGAGCATGGCGTGCCACCAACGCCTTGATCACCGCCTCGTTGGCGTCGCCCTTATCGCCCTTGTCGTCGATGACGCGTTTACCCTCAAAACCGGGTGCGTCTTTGCTGAAACGACCATCGCCATCGACGGTGAAAGGAATGGCGGTATCGATCCCGCGCTTCTCCAGCTCCGGGGCGAGCTGCATCCAGATCTCAAAATCTTCGCGGCCGTGGCCCGGCGCGGTATGCACAAAGCCGGTGCCGTCGTCATCGGTAACATGATCACCGGCCAGCAGGGGAACCCTAAAATCATAACCGTGCTCTCGCAGGGGATGCGCGCATTCCAGCTGCGACAGCTGCGCCGCCGGCACATTTGCCAGCCGCCGGTAGCCGTCGGCCGCGATTTTGGCCGCCTTGAAAACCGCGGGCGCTAGCCGGTCCGCCAGCAGGAAGCGATCGCCGATTTTGGCCCAGTTGCCCTCGGGCGCGGCCGTAACTTCGTAGAGGCCGTAGGCAATCTTGGGGGAATAGCTGATCGCTCGATTGCCGGGGATCGTCCACGGCGTCGTGGTCCAGATCACAACCGAGGCCCCGGTAAGCGCGCCTGCCCCATCATGGCCCGCCCCGGGGATGGGACAGAGCGGAAATTTTACCCACACCGTGTCGCTCGTGAAGTCTTGGTACTCGACCTCGGCCTCTGCCAAGGCGGTCTTTTCCACCACGGACCACATTACGGGCTTCGAGCCACGAAATAGCGCGCCGTTCATGGCGAATTTCATGAGCTCGGCGGCGATGGTGGCCTCGGCCTTGTAGGCCATGGTCGAGTAATAGTGTTCCCAGTCCCCTTCGACGCCAAGTCGTTTGAATTCCTCGCG
>DASTMQ010000246.1:0-16333 GCA_035714005.1 Hyphomicrobiaceae bacterium | reverse complement strand
CCTTCTTGCGCAGAACTTTGCGCCGTGGGTGCTGGCGAGCGGCCTGAAGGTTGAAGCCATAGGTCCCGAGTGCGCCAGGCTCTGCCTGCCTTTTGCGAGGGAGGTGTGGCGCACCGGCGGCATCTTGTGCGGGCAGGCGCTCGTCACCGGCGCCGACACCGCCATGGTCATCGCGCTTGCCGCCGCGAGCGGTGCCTTTAAACCTTGCACGACCGTCGACCTCACCATCAGCTACCTGCGCCCTATCAGCAAAGCGGATGCCCTACTGGAGGCCAAGCTGCTGCGGCTCGGCAAGTCGCTGGCATTCTGCGTCTGCGAGGTGGGAGAAGCTGGCGGCAAACCCGCCGCCTTCGCGACGGGCACCTACGCGCTCCTCGGCTGAGCCATGGGCTTGTTCGCGAGCGGGGAGACGCAAGGACAGGAGAAGGCTATTGCAAAGTTGGTGCGGCCGCCATATCCGGCTCGGGGACCGGCAGCCCACTATTTTCGTGCAACGGGTCGCAGGCCAAAGTGCCGCCCACGCTTTGGCGCAGGGCTGGCCGGCCACGAGGCGCCGGCCTGGGAGGGCGGCGCGCTTTGGCTTATGATAATTTGGCTCGCCGGCGGAGATCGCAGCATGAACAAGTCCCTGGTTCAGGACCAATTCGGGGCCCACGCGGCCGCCTACGTTACCTCGACGGTGCACGCCAAAGGCGCCAGCCTTGCGCGCCTCGTCGAGCTGGTACAGCCTGAGAAGCATTGGCAGGCGCTTGACGTTGCCACCGGCGCCGGTCACACGGCGCTGGCATTTGCCCCGTACGTGGCGAGGGTGATTGCGAGCGATCTGACGCAACCGATGCTCAATGAGGCCGCGAAGTTGGCGGCGGCGAAGGGCATTGCCAACCTCGAGACAACCCTTGCGGACGCCGAGGCGCTACCGTTTGCGGACGCGCGCTTCGATCTGGTGACCTGCCGCATCGCCCCCCATCACTTCCCCGACATTCCGACCTTCGTGTCGGAGGTCGAGCGCGTCCTCAAGCCGGGCAGCACCTTTGCGCTGGCCGACAATATCGAGCCGGACGCTGAGTCGACCCCGGGTTTCGTGCCCATCGAGCTACGGGATGCCGCGCTCATCTATAATACCTTCGAGCGCATGCGCGATCCGAGCCACAGCCGCTGCCTTGGCATGACCGAATGGAGCGAATTGATCGAGGATGCGGGCTTGCGGATCGTGCACAAGGAGCGCGCGCCCAAGGAAATGGAGTTCGAGCCATGGGCAACGCGGATGGGCTGTAGTGGTCCGACGCTCGAGCGCTTGCGCTCAATTCTGCTGGAGGCCTCGCCAGCGCTCAAGGCTTTCCTCAAACCGCGCAGCGAAGGCGACGCGCTGTTTTTCACGCTGGACGAGGCCATCATCATCGCCCGCAAGCCCGCCGCCTGAAAAAAGCACTATTCGGCGAGCCTGCGTCGCACCTCCAGAATGCCTCGGTTGAGCTCGGCACCGAGTATGACCACGACCGCCGAAAGTTGAAAAAACACGAGCGCGCTCATGATGTGGGTAAGGCCGGCATAGAACCGAGAGTAGTCGCTAATGCTGAGCCACGACCCGAAAAGGCGCGCTGCGGCGATCCACAACAGCAGGCTCAGCAAGACGCCCGGCAAGACCTCACGCAAGCCGCGCGAGCCGGCGGCAAGCCATAAATGATAGGCGAGCAATTGACCGCCGATGGCGCTGACGACGATGCCGTAACGACCGATGAGCGCCGTCCAGCCCTGATCGGTAAGCCACAGAAGCCAGCTCGGCTTGAGGCCAGCGGCCACCTGCGGGCCGACGACCACGCCCCAGGTCAGGGCTAGCATGCCAACGGCGCTCAGGATCACAAAAACCGCGCTTTGCGCCAGGCACCACAGATAGGAGCGCTTTTCCTTTACGCGGTAGGCGATGTTGAGCGCCGCGCGCAGGCTTTCGACCGCACTGGTGGCAAAAAAAAGGGCGATCAGGGCGCCAACCGTCAACAGGCCGAACCGGCTTTGGCCCATGACGCGCATCACTTCCGGGGCGATGGCCTCAACCACGGGCGCTGGCGCCAGCTGGAAAAGCTGTTGTACGGCGGCTTTCGCCAAGGCTTCGCCGCCAAAATAACCCGCTAGTGCACCTAAAAAGATGCAAAAGGGAAACAGCGACAGCACGAACGCGTATGCGACCGCGCCGGCCATGGAAAAGCCGCTGTCGGCAAAGGTTTGGTAGAAGGCGATGGCAACGGGTTTCAGGTGGCGAGAAAACATGCCTGCTCCTGACGTCTCCAAGCTTAGGAAGCGGCCCTTGCCGAGCGCAACGCCGCGGCCGCCGAACCTAGGCGCTGTTGGGGTCGGCGTCGAGCTGCGAGGTCGTTGTCTCTGAGCGGGGTTGAGGAAGATAGCAGGGCGCGCAAAATGGGCCTAGGCTCGCGTCTCGTTTCAGACGGCGACCGCAAGATGCGCTAGCATCGGCGAGCGCAGGAACGGTGGGTCGCCGCAGGAGGGTTCCGTGACATCCGTCGATGAAATGAGCAAGCTCAAAGCGCTGCGGCGCGCGCGCGAGCGGCTGGAAACCGCCTTGGCGACGGACGAAAGTTGGCAGGCGCTGCTGCGTTCCAGCGCCACGGCAGGGGCTGGCGGCGGCGACAGCGCCCGGCTCGAAGCCGAGCTGCGCTCAAATCCCCTCTACCGCGCCTGGACAAACGTGAACGCGGCGATCGAGGCGCGACAGCGCAGCGCCCCGATCGAGACCTGCGGCGCGACGGCAGCGCCGCCGTCGTCTGCCGTCGGCCTCGATCCGGTCCCCCGTCAGGGCGATGACGGACGCGCCGGGGCCGAGGGGCGCGAACCGGCGCCCCGACCGCCGCCGTGCGCGGAGGAGGAGGCCAGCGTGTCGTTCGTGGCATTTGCGCCAGCGGCAACGGCGGAGGACCGTCCGCAGCGCGCGGCCACCTGGCGTGCGCCCACGGATTTGCCGCCGAGGCAGGGCCGCGAGGCTACCGCGAGCGCGGCCACGCCCGGGGCCGAGGACCGGCAAGGCGAGGAAGCCCAAGTGTCGCTCATTAGCGTCGAAGCCAGGCGGCACGCCGGCGCGGTCGACCGTCTGCTGCGGGCGCTGCGCGGCGAGCCCAACGCAGGCTAGCCAGCCCCAGCGGTCCACCTTCGCCATATTGCGCTGAGCGTTGGCCCCGCTATGTTGCGGCGCAGCGCCATCGCCCGACCGCGACCATAAGCGCCGCCAGGAGCCAAGCGTAATGACTGTCGTGCCGACCGGGCCGGATGAAGGCCTTCACCTGCTTGAGGCCGCAACCGATGCCGTCAGCGCGGCCGAGCGCCTGTTTCATCTGGCCAGGGTCGGCGTGAAAAAGGCCGCGAGCGAGCCCGGCGGGCCGGAGGCGGCACAAGCCGCGCTGCACGGCCTCGCCTGGCTCGCTACTTACGTCGAAGCCCTGCGCCAGATGCAGGGCTGGGGGCGGCGCCTGCTGGCTGCAGACCGGTTTGGCGAAACGGAACGTTTGCTGCTCAGCGCTGGCTTTGGCGAATACCTTGCCCAGATCGCCGGCGGCATCCCCATGAGCCAGAACGAAACGGTGCGGCCGGCCGACCTCGGCGTGGCGCGAAGAGACGCCCATGGCTTCGAAGATAAGGTCGCGGGTCTCATCGATCTGGGCACCAGCGGCACGGTTAGGACACGCCTGGCCTCGATCATCGCCGAGCAGCCCGACGTCACCACCTTTGGCGATACCGGTCTCGACGACACCTTGAACGAGATGCGCACCCAGATGCGCCGCTTTGCCGAAGCCGAAGTGCTACCCCACGCCCAGGCGTGGCACCTGAAGAATGCCTATATTCCGGACGAGGTCCTAAGCAAACTGGGCAAACTTGGGGTGTTTGCCTTGACGTTGCCGGAAGAGTTCGGTGGGCTGGGCCTCGGCAAGGAGGCCATGTGCGTGGTCTCCGAGGAGCTCTCGCGGGGCTATATCGGGGTCGGCTCGCTTGGAACGCGCTCGGAGATTGCCGCCGAGCTCATTCTGGGGGCTGGGACCGAGGAGCAAAGACACAAATATTTGCCAAGGATCGCCAGCGGCGACTTGCTGCCCACCGCGGTGTTCACGGAACCGAATACCGGCTCCGACCTCGCCTCGCTGAAAACGCGGGCCGTGCGCGCAGGCGAGGTTTACAAGGTGACGGGCCAGAAGACCTGGATCACGCATCCCGTGCGCGCCGACCTGATGACCTTGCTGGTGCGCACCAATCCCGAGGCGCCCGGCTACAAGGGCCTTTCCATGCTGCTCGCCGAAAAGCCGCGCGGCGATGCTACCAATCCGTTCCCGGCGAAGGGCATGTCGGGCGGCGAAATCGAGGTGCTTGGCTATCGCGGCATGAAGGAGTTCGATATCTCCTTTGATGCCTTCGAGGTCCCTGCGACCCAACTGCTCGGCGGCGTCGAGGGCCAAGGCTTCAAGCAGTTGATGACGACCTTCGAAGCCGCGCGGATCCAGACCGCGGCACGCGCGACCGGGGTCGCACAATCGGCCATGGATCTTGCGCTCGCCTACGCCTTGGGGCGCCATCAGTTCGGCAAGGCCATCTACGCCTTCCCGCGGGTTGCCAACAAGATCGTCATGATGGCCGTCGAGACCATGATCGCGCGCCAGCTCACCTATTTCGCGGCACGGGAGAAGGATGGCGGCCGGCGCTGCGACCTCGAAGCGGGGATGGCAAAGCTGCTCGCGGCGCGGATCGCCTGGGCGAATGCCGACAACGCCGTGCAGATTCACGGTGGCAACGGCTTTGCCCTGGAATTTCCGGTGAGCCGGGTGTTGTGCGATGCGCGCATCCTCAACATCTTCGAGGGTGCCGCCGAGATCCAGGCCCAGGTGATTGCGCGTCGGCTGCTGGACGGGGCCAATTAGCGCGGGCAGGGGCGGCGCGCGCCGCGCGGTCAGACAGCGCAAATTTTTTGGCCTTTGCCAGGCGCCACGTGCCACTGTGGTGGCGGCCCGGTCGCCGAAGCCCTTGCTCACCCGCCTGCACGAAAGGGGGCGCGGCGCTCCTCGCCGGTCGGGCTAGCTCTCGGCACGCTGCGGGCGCGACAGCAAGGCCTCAATGGCAGCATCGACGCTGCTGGTGCCGGCGACGATGGCGTGTACGGCTACCGCAATCGGCATCTCGATGCCCTGTTCGCTTGCGACCTTAGCGAGGGCCGCCGCCGTATAGACGCCTTCCGCCACAGAACGGCGGTTTCCGAGCACCTGCTCGAGCGCCAGTCCCTGGCCCAACGCACGGCCAAGGCTCATGTTGCGCGATTGCGGGCTGCCGCAGGTCAGCAAGAGATCACCGAGCCCCGACAAGCCCATGAGCGTCTCGGGCCTTGCCCCCAGGGCCTCACCGAAACGACGCAGCTCGGCAAAGCCGCGCGTCACCAGAGCGGCATGCGCACTGGCGCCGAGCCCCTTGCCCTCGACAATGCCGGCGGCGATGGCCAACACGTTTTTGACCGCTCCCCCAAGCTGTACCCCGACGGGATCATTTGCCCAGTAGATGCGCAAATGCCGGTAGCCTATGGCGGCGGCAAGCGCTCGGCCGAGGCCTTCATCCAAGCTTGCAAGACTGAGGGCGGCGGGCAGGCCGCGGGCGACGTCGGCAGCAAAGCTCGGTCCCGACAGCACGGCCTGGCTGGCCCGGGGCAAGGTCTCGGCGAGCACCTCGCTTAGCAGCTTGGACGTCGCCCGCTCCAATCCCTTGGCGCAGATCACGACCGGCCTGTTCGCGGGCAGATGGCGCGCCAGCTCGCTGGCGACGGCGCGCACGTGCTGGGCGGGGGCGACCATCAGCAGCACCTCCTGCGCGGCGACAGCCGCAAGGTCGCCGGTGGCCCGCAACCCCGGATCAAGGCTCACGCCTGGCAGAAACAGCGTATTGCGGCGCTCAGCGTTGATTTCATCGACGACTTCGCTTTCGCGCGCCCACAACACGACGTCGCGACCGGCCTGGCGCAAGGTCTGGCCGAGCGCGGTTCCCCACGCGCCGCCGCCGACGATGCCGAAGCTGCTGAAGGCCACCGACAATCACCCTGTCTCACGCGCCCGCCCGCGCCTGCAGGCGATGCTGATGCTACACCCTGCGCGGGGCCAAGCCCGAGCGCTCCTTGGCACGGGCCGGCTCTTTGCTGCCTGCCCAAAGGGTCGACCGGCGTCATGCCGGCACGGTGCGGGCGGCCGAGGCAAATCCCGACCGCAAGCCTGTGGCCAACTCCCGACCGGCGCAACGCTACTCTCCCACCCGCGCCCGCTCGGCCTGCTTTCGCCACGCATCATTCTTTGCCAGACATCATGATGTTTTCATGATGAAGGGGTTGCCGCCACCGGCGCCGTTGTTGATCCACACGCTCTTTGACTGCAGGTATCCGTCGATGGCTTCGATGCCATTTTCGCGGCCAAGGCCCGAGGCCTTGTAGCCGCCGAACGGCATCGTGAAGCTGACGGCGCGGTAAGTGTTGACCCATACGGTGCCGGCTCGAATGCGCCTTGCCATGGTGGTGGCGCGCCTGATCGATTGCGTCCACACGCCGGCGCCCAGACCATAGGCGATATCGTTGGCGATCCTCACCGCCTCGTCCTCGTCCTTGAACTTGATGACGGAGAGCACCGGACCGAACACCTCCTCCTGGGCGATGCGCATCTTATTGCTGACGCCGGTGAAAATGGTGGGTTTGACGAAGTACCTCCCACCACCTTCCTCCTTGGCTGCCGGACCACCGCCCAGGACGCAGGTGGCGCCCTCGCCCTTGGCTATGTCGATATAGGACAGGATCTTTTGGTACTGGGCCGGTGTGGTTACCGGACCAACCTGGGTGTCGAGCTTGCCTGGATCGCCAAGCCTCGCCATCCGCGCCATCGCCACCAATTTCTCCACGAAGCGATCGTGGATCGTATCCTGCAACAGCAGGCGCGAACCGGCGATGCAGGTCTGGCCGGTGGCCGCGAAAATACCCGAGACCGCGCCGCTCACGGCATCGTCGAGGTTGCAGTCGTCGAAGACGATGTTGGGCGACTTGCCGCCGAGCTCCAAGGAGACCTTCTTGAAGGACTTGGCCGCGAGCTCGTTGACGCGCGCGCCCGTCACCGTGCCGCCGGTGAAGGCAACTTTGGCGACCTTCGGATGCGTCACCAGCGGTTCGCCGACGACGGCGCCGTAGCCGGTGACCACATTGATGACGCCGGGCGGCAGCTCGGCCGGCTCAATCACCAGTTTCATGAACTCAAGCAGCGAGGCGGAGGTAAATTCCGAAGGCTTGAGAACGACGGTGCAACCCGCCGCCAGCGCCGGTGCCAGCTTCCAGCCCACCAGCATCAGCGGCGAGTTCCACGGCGTGATGAAGGCGCACACACCAACGGGTTCACGCAGGATGTAGTTGAAATGGTCCGGCCGGTCAGCGGGCACGACCGCGCCTTGGATCTTATCCGCAAGCCCGCCATAGTAGTAGAACCACTCCGGCAGATATTTGGTCTGTGCGTGCATTTCAGACATCAGCTTGCCGTTGTCGCGCACCTCGATCTCGGCCAAATACTGGGCGTGCTGCTCGATCAGCCCGGCGATGCGGCGCATGATTTTGCCGCGCGCGGTCGCCGTCATGGCCGGCCATGGGCCCACCGCGAAGGCGCGCGCGGCCGCCTCGCAGGCGCGGTCGACATCGGTCTTATCGCATTCGGGAATCGTGGCCCAGGCCTCGCCCGTATAGGGATCAAAGGTCTCAAACGACTTGCCGGACGCGGCATCGCACCAGGCGCCATCGATAAAGGTTTGATAAGCTCTGACTTTGCTGGGTCGATCTAACATGGCGGGCTTCTCCAGGACCTGACGGGCGGCGCGCCGCAAAGGCTAGTGCGCGGCGCCGACCCATTCAAGCCGCCGCCGCGCCAGCCCGTCCGTGCCCGACATTACGGGTGAGTAATGATTTCCGCCCACATCCCGACATGAATGTGGGATCTTCTTTCGCCGCGCCGGCCGCGTCGTTGGCTCAACTGCGGAGCGCCGTGGATGCCAAACCGGGCCGCCGAACGGGGCCGCCAAATGGGCCTCGAAATTGGGCTTTCAAATTCGGCTTTCAAATTCGGCTTCATGTCGGGCTACCATGGGCCGTCCCGGAAGGGGACAGAGCAGATGCGTTCACCAGCCTTGCCGTTCGCGGTCGCGCTGGCCGCGGTTCTGGCCGGTCCAGCGACCGCGCAGCTTCCGTTCGGTACGCCGCCGTTGCCCGAATCGGGAGTTTTGCGCCAGTGCAGCAAGGATTACGTGGCCTCGCTCGAGGCGCAGGCCAAGGCCATTGCAAAGATGCGCACGGCCGGGCCGGAGTTGGTGGGCGAAATTTGCAGCATGATCGAGCAGGGAAGCGCCCTGATTGGCGGTGAACTCCCCGATGGCATGCGCCGGCAGCTCAAGGACCTCTTCGGCTTCGACGTCGACCTTCGCTTCATCAAGACGCAGTGCCGAATAGGTCAAGGCAACCTCGACCGTGAGCTCACGACCCAGCTCGGCTTCCTCAAATCCGAGATCGGTCGCTGCAGCGACAGCATTTAAGCGCCTTTTGAGCGCTCCCGCCCGGGCCGGCCTGGGCCGCGGTGTTTTTTTCCCGTCGGCGCCCGCGAACTCCCCCCACCCCCGCCTTGGGGCACTACGAAGAAGGCTCGACCGCTTTGAACCTTCTGGCCTAGTCTGTCGCTGAGGTCGATTTACCGATGAGGAGAGGCGTCATGGCACGGGACATGGCGGCGATCATTCTCGCGCTGGCCGTCGTGATCGGCGTCAGCGCGCGCCAACCCGCCGCGGCGGAAGATGGCCAGGTTGATTTGCTGCTGGTGCTCGCCGCCGACATCTCGCGCAGCGTCGACGATAAAAAATTTCGTCTGCAACGCGACGGCTATGCGGCCGCAATCGTCGATCCGCGCGTCGTGCGCGCCATGCAGGCCGGCGCCTTCGGCCGTATCGCCATCTGCTACATGGAGTGGGCGAGCGATCAGGATCAAAGGGTGATTGTCGAATGGACCCGGGTGGGCAGCCCGAGCGAAGCCAAGGAGGTCGCCGACCGCATTCGCGACGCGCCACGATCGTTCATGGGACGCACCGCGATCGGCGCGGCCATCGATTTCAGCATGACTCTGTTCTCACGCAGTCCGTTCGGCGCGCCCCGGCAGATCATCGATGTGTCCGGAGACGGCACCAACAATTCCGGACGCGACGTCACCTTGGCTCGCGACGCGGCCATCGAGCGCGGCGTCATTATCAACGGCCTAGTCATCCTCAGCGACATTCCCCTGCCGACCAATCCCATGCACACGCATCCACCGGGGGGACTGACGGCCTACTACGAGAACAACGTTATCGGTGGTCCCGGCGCCTTCGTCTTGGAGGCGCAAAATTTTGAATCGTTCGGACAGCTGCTCATTCAAAAGCTTATCAAGGAGATCGCGGCCCTGCGGCCGCCCCCGCCGGGCTAGCTCGTGCTGAGACGTCAGGGGAACATGAACAGCGCCGCGAAACGGCCGCCCGCGAAGGCGCCGCCGGAGGCAGCACAGGCAGACGCAAAGCGCGCCAGGCTGTCGGCGACAAGGAGCTGGGCGATGCCGCCATCGGCGTAGCGAGGATGCACCTCATCGGGATCGGTGAGGCCGAGGACGGCCAAGGCGAGGGCGGCCACGAGCCAGAACCACCACGGCGCGTTGACAAAGCCGGCGCTGGCGGCGGCGAGAATTGATAGCTGCCTGAGCATAACAGCCTCCCCACTTGCTGAGCGTGACAGCGCCTGTCGCGCGAGTCGGAGGCCGCGGTAAAGCGGCCAACTTGCAACTGGGGAGGGAGTGGCCGCCGCGCTCGCGCAAAATGCGTCTTGCTTGGCACCGAACAGTTACAGGGCGGCAAGCGACTTGGCGGCCCATGTCGCCGCGCGGCGTCCCACGGCATCGCCGACACGCGCGTAGCCGTCGCGCTTCAGATGGGCGAGGAGTTCTGACTTCAGGCGCGAAATGAGCGCGGGACCCTCGTACACGAGGCCGGTGTAGAGCTGCAAAAGTGTGGCGCCGGCTTCGATCTTGGCGACGGCGGCCGCGCCCGAATCGATGCCGCCAATGCCGATCAGGGGAACGGCCCCGCGGGCGAGCTGATGCGCCCGGGCGAGAACGACCGTCGAGCGATGAAAAAGCGGCCGACCGGACAGCCCACCGGGCTCGGCGCCCTGCCGCGGCTCGGCCAGGCCCGTGCGCGCAAGCGTGGTATTGCCGACGGCGATGCCATCGAGGCCGCGCGCCACGATCACCTCCACGATGCCTGGCAAATCGGCTTCGGCGATGTCGGGTGCCAGCTTGACCACGATGGGTCGACGCGGCTTGCCGGCGGCGACGAGTTCCTCGCGCGCCGCCAGCACGCGTTGCAAAAGGCTGTCGAGCTGGGCCGGCGCTTGCAGATCGCGCAGGCCAGGCGTGTTGGGCGAGGAAACATTGACGGTGAGGTAGGCGGCGACCTCGCTGAAGGCGCAAATCCCGGCAACGTAGTCGGAGGCGCGATCCACCGCATCGCGATTGGCGCCAACGTTGACGCCGATGATCCCGGCAAGCGGTCGCTTCAGCCGTACTAAGGCCGCGGCGTGTCCGGCGTTGTTGAAGCCCAGCCTGTTGATGATGGCTTTGTCGCCACTCAGCCGGAAGATACGCGGTCGAGGATTTCCGGCCTGCGGGCGGGGTGTGAGCGTGCCGACCTCCGTGTGACCGAAGCCCATGGCGAGGACGGCTTGGGCGACGCGAGCGTCCTTGTCGAAGCCGGCGGCGAGACCAAAGGGATTGCAAAAACGCATTCCCCAGAGCTCGAGCGCCAAGCGCGGATCATCGACGCCGACCGCGCGCGGATAAAGCCCGGCCTCGAGCGCCTTGAGCGTCAGCTCGTGGGCTTGCTCGGGATCCAGCGCATGCAGCAAGGGTCGCGCGAGTTCGAACAGAGCACCAAACATCTTTTTGTCACGTCCTTTTCGGCTCTTATAGGAGCCGGCGATGTGCGCATATGCACTTCGTCCAGCACAAAACGATCGGGCGCGCAACTGCCCGATTAGCAATTGCAAGTCGGGCTCGATCCATGCTGACAATTGGGCAAACAGAGCCGAGAGCACGTCCTCCATGATTGGTCAATTTTCCTCAGGCACGGTGCCGCTCGGCCAGCTTTTCGCCAATCCAATTTCGATCGAGGCGCCGGGCTATCAGCGCTCCTTTGCCTGGACGGCGGAGGAAGCAGGTCAACTGTTCGCCGATATCAGTCAAGCACTTGTGGAAGAGACGGACTATTTTCTCAGTTTCATGCTGTTCATCGAGCGCAATCGCCCGCGCTCCCTGCTTCCGGCCTGGGCACGCGCCCGCAGCGAGCGAGTGCTCGAAATTGTCGATGGCTTTCAGCGACTGACCTCGCTCACCATTCTATTTTGCGTCTTGCGGGATCTGGATGCCGAGCAGGGCCGGCCCACCAATGCGCGGCTCGCCACCGCGATTGGCCCCGATCTCAGGCGCCGCCTGGCGCTGCGCCCGATCGAGGCGGCGTTCTTTGAAAAATACGTGCAAGCGCCGGGGGCAACCCGGCTGCAGCCCAGCGGCGCCGGCCTGACTCCCGCCGAAGTCCGCCTGCTTGCCGTGCGCGACCATTTCTTGGCGGAGCTCGGCGATATGGAAGCGGCAGACAGACCCTTCTTCGTCGACTTTCTGCTCGATCACTGCTGTGTGGCGTCGGTCATCACCAATGATATCGATCGCGCCCACCAACTGTTCACCATCCTCAATGCCAGGGGCAAGCCACTGGCCCGCCGAGATATTTTGAAAGCAACGCTTCTGGGCGGTGTGCCCGCGGAGGCCGCCGCCAGGGCGGCGTCGCTTTGGGACGGTCTGGATCAGCGCCTGGGCGAGGAGTTTGAAAACCTGTTCAGTCACGTGCGCAGCATGTACGGGCGTGCCGGGGGGCACGTGATCGCAAGCGTCAAGGAAATCGCCGCCCGCAACGGCGGTGCGCTGCCGTTTCTTGAAAGTGTGTTGCGACCGGCGGCGGCCGTGTTCGGCGAGCTGCGGCGCGCTAGCCATGACGGCTCCAGCCATTCCGCGGCGATCGTGCGCACGCTCGGCTATCTCAATCGCTTGAGATTTTCCGACTGGATACCGCCCGCCTTGCTGTGGCGGCTAACCAGGGGCGAGGATGCTGCCGAGCTCGCCCAGTTCTTGCGCGCGCTGGACCGCCTGGCCCTTGGTATTCGCCTGCTGGGGCTCGGCGCCCACAAGCGCGCAAGCTGGTTTAACGCGGTGACGATGGCCGTCCGCCATGGTGAGGACCTGAAGGCCGCCAACGGCGTCCTCAGTTTTTCGCGCCAGGACGTGCGCACCATGCAGTACAATCTTCGCGAACTGCATGCCCGCGACGCGTCGACCGCCAAGCACCTGCTGCTGCGGCTAACCGATCATATGGCGGGCAATGAGCAATCGTTTTCGTTTCCCGACGACATGAGCGTCGAGCACGTGCTGCCGCGAAAATCGAACCCGAACAGCCAATGGCGAGGTTGGTTCGCCGACCCCAGCGAGCGCGAAATTTACACCGAGTCGCTGGGGAACCTGGTGCTGGTCACCAAGGCTCAGAACGACCGCGCCGGCAACCAGGACTTTGCGCGCAAGCTCGAGGTCTATTTCAAGACCCCGGCCGCGCCCCTGCCGGCCCTCAACGAACCGCTGCGCGGGTTGTCGGAATGGAAGGCCCCGCAAATCAAGGCGCGTGAGGCCGAGATGCTGCGGCTGATCGAAGGCCTGTGGCATTTCGGCTTGAAGATCGCCGGCAACGAGGCCGGCGAGCCGGCAAAGAACGCGCCGGTGCGCCGACGCCGTGCCTCGGGATGATCTGCGGGATACGGGACAATTGAGCGGTGGGCCGGGGCGAGACGCGCTAGCGTTTGCGCTTATCGGCAAAGAAGGCTTGGATCGCGGCCTGCGGCTCGCCAGTGGTATAGGCGTTGGCAAGTGCATCGATACCCGCATAGATGCCCTCAGCAATGGACACGCGCTGCCAACGGTTCATCAGCGCCTTTTGGGCGCGGATCGCCTGAGGTTTCGCCCGGCAAATGGCGTCGAGCCAGTCGGCGATCGCCGCCTCCAGGTGATCGGCCGGCGCGACCTTCTGCAGGAAACCCATGGCGGCGGCATCGGCCGCCGAACAGAGGCTGCCCGTCAGCAACATCTCGCGCGTGCGACCCCAGCCGATTAGGCCCGGCAGCAGTGCCGCTTCGATCACGGAGGGGATCCCCATTTGCACCTCGGGCATGCCGAATTGCGCCTGCTCCGCGGCGGCCCGCATGTCGCAGCTGGCGGCAATCTCGAGGCCAGCGCCGAGGCAGTAACCGTTAATTTTCGCCAGCACCGGCACGGGGCAGTCGCGGATCGCCTTGCAGGCATCGTGCAGCCGCGTGATGAATAGGCGCGCACTGTCGGCGCACAGGCCGCCAAGTTCGTTGAGATCGGCGCCGCCGATGAAGGCCTTCTCGCCCGCACCGGTAACTACGACCGCGCGCAGCGCTGTCTCCTGCGCCAGCCTCGTCATGACGCTGGCAAGCTCGACGATGATGGGGGTCGAAAGGCAATTGAGCCGACGCTGATTGTCGATGCTGACGGTGGCAACGCCGCCCTCGGGCCGATCTTCCAGCTTCACTTGCACGCTTGCATCCGACATTCTCTCTCTCCGTTGTCGACGTGAAGTTTGCCAGATCAGCGTATGCCGCTCCAGAACCGCGTCACCCCCGCCGGCGACATCATCGCCACACCGCATCGCGGCCTGCTCATGGGCAATCGCGGCGGCGCCTTTCATTTGCCCAACCGCACGCTGGGCAGCCGACGCTGGGCCAGTCGACAGTGGATCGCCTGCGTGCTTTCGTTCAAGGATCGACACCGCCCCGCCATGATGCAGCCGCATCGCTACACCGAGCTGTTCTTTCTCGACGAGGCGACCGCCCTGGCGGCGGGCCATCGACCCTGCTTTGAGTGCCGGCGCCACGATGCGGATAAATTCGCCATGCTGTGGGCGCACGCGCGCAACTGGCCCGCGCCCGCCCGCGCACCCGAAATGGACTTGGTCCTGCAGGCCGAGCGCGTTGGCCGGCATGGGCAAAAACTTACCTTTATGGCCCAACTTGGCGCGCTCCCGGTCGGCACCTTCATTCGGCTCCCCAACGCACCCGAGGCCGTGAGCTATCTCGTTCAGGAAGATCACATTCTTGCCTGGTCGCCGGCCGGGTATGCGAACGCGATGCCGCTCAATCGGCGCCGGCAGGTCGAGGTTTTGACGCCGCGCTCGGTCGTTGCCGTACTTTCAGCCGGATACCGTCCCATGCTGCACCCTTCCGCGGTTGCGAGCTGAATTTCGCGCTTGGGGATCGAACCACATGACCCGCTCGACACTCAAAGCCACCATGCGGCGTGTTTATGCGCTGCTTGGCCTGGTGCTGGCGATTTCGCTTTTTGCCAAGTTCGTCGATCACATTGCCCCATTGAGGGGATCCGGCCTCGAGGCGGTGCTAAAGGACGCTTATGAATTCCTTCGCGACATGTCGCTCTTGATCGCCACCGGCGGCGTTGCCTATATCACCAACGTCTACCAAAGGCGATCGAGCTTCGTCGATGCGCTGAAGCAGGAATGGCGCGATATCATTGCGGCCAAATCGGTGCTGTTCTCCTATACCCAGCGCGAGAAACCGGCGGTCGAAGATTATCTTGCCGCCTTTTGTAAGCTGTCCGAAACGATCGATAACATGCGCTCGGTCTATCAGAACGTCGGCGAAACCGGCGAGCTGGTCGGGCTTTATCCTTACGCACCGCTGCACGACATGCGGCGCGCACTGCAGACCCTCGATCCGCGCAAGAGCCCGCAAGCACCCGACGCCGATACGCGTGCCTTGGTGCGCGATGCGATCCTGCAATCGTTTTATGCCCTGCGCGAAACCTTCCTGGAGGAACTCGATCTCGAAGAACCCGATCATCCGCTGCTCATTTCCGGCGGACGCAGGGCCAAGCTGTCGGGCTCGACGGGCAGCGCCCGCCGCCGGCAAGACCGCCAGCGGGTGCGGCAGGATCGCGTCAGCTCGTCGAACCCGCGCATCGATCAGCTGCTGGCCGAACTCATGCAGAAGGAAGAGCAGACGGCCAAACCCTGGCGACAACCGGCCGCTGCCGCAGCGGCAGGCTCGGCAAACGGCCGGGCGTCCTAACGCCCAAGGGTTAGCGGCCGGGCGAGGTGAAGATCGGCTCCTGGCGCATCGCCCGGCGCTTTTCCGGTGCCTCAAGGGCGGCGTGCGCAGCATTGATACGCCGCGCCATTGCGGCCAGGTAGTCGCCCACTTCCGGCGGCAGTACCACATTGGCATAACGATCGGGATGGTACGCCTTGGCCAACGCCACATAGGCCTCCCGGATCGCATCTCGGGCGGCCCCGTGCGCCAGGCCGAGTACGGCATAAGGATCGAATTCGCCGTTGTCGCGCAGGCGCGCCTGCAAGGCGGGCAGCCTCGGAACTCCCACGGGTTTGACGGCCGCAAGTTGCGCCTTGGCGATGTAGCGTTTGTCGCCGCCGTAGGGTTCAAACTCGATAAAGGCGGTGCCGCCGTTGAGGCTATCGAATAGGCTCTTGAGGACAGGCACCAGGAGCTTGCCTTTGATAAGCGTGCCGTCGAGCAAGGTGATCTCAACGGGCACGGCGCTCACTTCGGGTGCATTGTCGACCCTGTTGCGCTCAAACATGAGGCCCTCGTTTGTCTGTGCCGCTTTGGAACGCCGACGGCGCCCGTGCGCGCCACGGAGCAAGAAAGAGGCCCACCGAAAGAGGCTTTGCCCAAGGGTTTGGCGGGTGGCGGGCGGGCGACGCATCGGCACCCGCGGGCCATGAGGGCTCAATCCCGGCTGCGGCAGGCGATGGGCTGGCGCGGGCGGGACGCAGCTTTCGACGGTCCGCCGGCTGCCTGGCGCCAAGAGCGACCCGGTCTGCCCGGGCCTGTCCCGGCCGGTCCGCAGGTTGCCAGGCTCAGGCCTTGGTCTTTGCCGCGCGCGGGGGTGACGGGGGCGGACGCGCGCTGGCGGCAGCGCCCAGAATGTGCTACCCGCGCGGGCCAAAGCTTGGTGCGCTGCAACAGCCCGGGCCGCGCGCCCTTGGCCCGCGGGGCCAACCGCGCCTGAAGGACCCTCAATGGACATTCGCAATATCGCGATCATCGCCCACGTGGACCATGGCAAGACCACGCTGGTCGACCAATTGCTGCGACAATCGGGCGCCTTCCGCGAAA
>DASTMQ010000245.1:0-14291 GCA_035714005.1 Hyphomicrobiaceae bacterium | reverse complement strand
ATTTGCAGGGCGCCGGCGGCCTTGTAGCGGGCAATCACCGTCGCATCCTCAGTGGCCGGCGCCGGCGCGCGGATGCGCGCACCCCAGCTCGCTATTTTGCCCTGCCGGTCGAACATGTCCTTGTGGGCCAGGGGAACGCCGGCCAGCGGCCCGACATTTTCGCCGGCCGCGATCGCCGCATCGCAAGCCCTAGCCGCCGCCAGTGCCGCCTCCGCTTCGAGGCTCAAGGTGCAATTGGTGAGCGCGTGCGCCGCCTCCAGGCGCTTAATTGCGGCCGCGGTCGCCTCCAGGCTGGAGATCTTTTTGGCATGGATGGCCGCGGCCAGCGCCCGCGCCGAGAGCTGCTCGAGCTGCATTATCGCCTCGCCTCGGCCATGAGAATGCGACGGAAATCGTCAACGTCGGCGCCGAGCGGCAAGTCGGCGGCGACCTTGGCCGCCGTGGCCGCCAGAATGGCGACGTGCGCCTGTGCGGCGCGGCGCCGCTCCGGCGGTATGCTGAGGTCCGATGCCTCGCTCGACTTCGGCTCGGCGACTTGCGGTTCTTGCGTCATGCGACCTCCTGGATCCCCGGGGACGGCAAGCCTAGCCGCAGGCGCGGGCGCCCACAACCGACGCGCCCATGCCCCAGTCTAAAAGCCTGCGCCATGCCGGCCGGGCGAGACCGCGAGCCCAATGCCGCGGCGCGGCGCGCGCCTTGCCCGAGCGGGCCGGCTGGTCGACCTAAAGGAGCCCCAGGTCGGCCAGCTCCTTGCGCAGCTTTGGCGGCATCGCCGTCAAAGAGCTGGCGGCGCCGCGCTTGAGGTCCTGCGGCGCCTCGCTGGCGCTCAAATAGCGCCAACCCTGGAAGGCCCGGCGCGGCACGGGACGCACGGCGATCAGCTCATTTTTGAGAATCAGCAGGCAGCACGGCGTGCCGTCTTCCTTGTGGCCCTCGGTAATATCGAGCAGCGGCTGGCGTACCTGCACGATCCCCTTGATCACCCAGTAGAGGGAGCCGCCGTCGAGCAGGTCGGCGCGGCGCTTGGGGCTCTGGAACGTGCGGTGGAACAGGTTTGGCCGCTTTTCGCCGGCTTGCCGGCGCCGCTTCAAGCGCTCTGCCTGCCAGCTCGCCAAATCCTCGATGGAGTCGACGCCGACGCACAGCTTGATCAAATGCAACGCCATTGCGGCCTCGTAGCGGTAGCATTCCCGCCACAGATTTAGCGGATCATCGCGCTTCCGGCGAGTAACCTATCGGCTTAAGCTGGGGACAGCATCAGCTTGCCAGAAGGATTAGCCCGATGCACACTTCCTCTCGTCGTTGCTTTCTTGCCGGCACCTGCGGCTTCAGCATGGCTCTGCTCATGCCTCGCGCGCTCGCCCAAACAAAGATTACGCCCGGGCCGGACACGGCCTTGATCGTCGTCGACGTGCAGAATTGCTTCACGCCCGGCGGCAGCCTTGCCGTCCAGCAGGGCGATGAAATCATTCCGCTTATCAATCGATTGGCGAAAGCGTTTCAAAACGTGGTGCTGACGCAGGACTGGCACACGCCCGGCCATGTCTCGTTTGCCTCCTCGCATGCCGGCAAGAAGCCGTTCGAAAGCGTCGATCTCGCCTACGGCAAGCAAATTTTGTGGCCGGATCATTGCGTGCAGGGCACCGAGGGTGCCGCTATCCACAAGGGCATCGATATCCCGCACGCGCAGCTCATCATTCGCAAGGGCTTCAATCGCAGCGTCGACAGCTACTCCGCCTTCGTGGAAGCCGACGGCAAGTCCAAGACCGGGCTCGACGGCTACCTCAACGCGCGCGGCATCAAGACGGTTTATGTCGTCGGGCTGGCGACGGACTTTTGCGTCGCCTGGACGGCAATGGATGCGCGCAAGCTCGGCCTGGCGGCGGCGGTGATCGAGGACGCCTGCCGCGGCATCGACACGCATGGCTCCCTAGCCGCGGCCTGGAAGGGAATGGAGGCGGCCGGCGTCAAACGCATGCAGTCGAGCGACATCGCGCTGCCGGGCTGACGCGCACGCGCGCCCCCAAGCCTCAGCGTCCCTGATAGGCGGGGGTGCGCACCACCAGGCCGTCGAGCGCGTCCGTCACCTTGATCTGGCAGGAGAGCCGCGAGTTGGGCTTGACGTCGAAGGCGAAGTCGAGCTGGTCCTCTTCCTCGGGCGAACGCACGCCCACGCGCTCGGTCCAGGCCTCGTCCACATAGACCATGCAGGTCGCGCAGGTGCACGAGCCGCCGCATTCGGCGACGATGCCGGGCACGCTTTTGCCCAGCGCCGTTTCCATGACGGTGTCCCCGATCGCGGCATCGACCGTATGGGCGGTGCCGTCGTGCTCGATGAAGGTGATTTTCGGCATTGCCAGGCGTTGCGGTTGTCCTTCAGCGGGGCAGGGCAAGGTAAGCAGTTTGGCAGCCAAACTAATCGTTCTCGGCGGCCGGCGCCAGGGTGGCGATCGGAGCGCCGAGCGTGACTTGTTGTCCCTCCTTGACGGCGAGCTTGGCCACCCGACCGGCGGAGTGGGCGTGCAACACGTGCTCCATTTTCATGGCTTCGACCACGGCGATGCGATCGCCTTTGGCCACCGCATCGCCCTCGCGCACAAACAGCTTGGCGACGCGGCCGATGATTGGCGCGCGGACACTCAAATCATCGCTGGCGGCGCCGGCAACGGGCGAATCGAAAGCCGGCCAGCACAAGCTGGCCTGGCGCATGCCGCAGACGACATAGATCGGATTGCCATCGCCGATAACGAGCGTGCGGGCAATGGCGGCGGGCGCGTCGGCGGCCTCCCCGCCAATGACGCGCGGTCCACCGCGCCCCCATTCAACGTTAAAAGCGTTCGCCACACCGTCGACCAGCAGCCGCACCGTCTGGCGCCGGGGCGGGCCGAGCTGGAAGCCATCTTGAGCGCTCCAGGGCGAGTAGCTTTCCGTTAGCGTCGCCGTCGTCGGCCGCAACGCCTCGGCCCAGTCGTGCGCATTGAGCAGCATATGCGTGACGCCGAGGCCGATGGCGCCGGCGGGCAAGGCCTCACTCCGCGTCAGTCGGGCCAGCTCGCGACCGATCAATCCCGTATCGAGCGCGGCGCCCTGAAAGGCGGGATCGCTGATGAGGGCGTGCAGGAAATGCGTATTGGTCTTCGGCCCCGCCACCAGCGTTTCCTCGAGCGCCTGTCGCAAGCGCGCGATGGCAGCCTCACGATCGCGCCCGGATGCGATCAGCTTGGCGATCAGCGAATCGTAATGGGGCGTTATGACCGAACCGGTTTCGACGCCGGCATCGACGCGCAGGCCGTCCAGTTGCGGCGTTTCGAAGGCCGCAATCGGACCCGTCGACGGCAGGAAGCCGTTGCCGGGATCCTCCGCGCACAGCCGCGCCTCGATCGCATGGCCCGAGATGGCGATCTCCTCCTGGCGCAGCGGCAGCGGTTCGCCCGCGGCGACGCGCAACTGCCATTCGACCAGATCGAGACCGGTGATCGCTTCCGTGACGGGATGCTCGACCTGCAGGCGCGTGTTCATTTCGATGAAATACCAGGGCGCCGCCGGCGACAGCGCGCCCCCCTCGACCAGGAACTCGACGGTGCCGGCCCCCTCGTAGGCCACCGCCTTGGCGCAGGCGACCGCCGCGGCGGTGATCGCCTGGCGCAGCTCGCGCGACATGCCGGGCGCGGGGGCCTCTTCCACCACCTTCTGGTGCCGGCGCTGCAACGAGCAGTCGCGTTCGAACAGGTGCACAACGTCGCCGTGGCTGTCGCCGAACACCTGCACCTCGATATGGCGCGGCGCGATGATCACCTTTTCGATCAGCACGCGATCGTCGCCGAAGGCGGCCGCGGCTTCGCGGCGGGCGCTCTCGAGCGCGCCGGCGAAATCGGCATCCCGCTCCACCAGGCGCATGCCGCGGCCGCCGCCGCCGGCGACGGCCTTGATCATCACGGGATAGCCGATGCGCTTGGCCTCTTTGGCGAGCGCGGCCGGCGT
This sequence comes from Hyphomicrobiaceae bacterium, assembly GCA_035714005.1. Taxonomy (GTDB): domain Bacteria; phylum Pseudomonadota; class Alphaproteobacteria; order Rhizobiales; family Hyphomicrobiaceae; genus AWTP1-13. The sequence goes on along the minus strand of DASTMQ010000245.1, from coordinate 10,310 downwards.
TTGGGTGGCGCCTTGATAGCCCGGTATCACCGGCACGCCGGCCGCACTAGCGATGCGTTTGGCTTCGGCCTTGCCACCCATTCGGCGCATGGCCTGCGGCGAGGGGCCGACGAAGCGCAGGCCGGCGGCCGCCACGGCCTCGGCGAACTCGGCATTCTCGGCGAGAAAGCCGTAGCCCGGATGGATGCCGTCGGCCCCCGTCGCCTTGGCGGCGGCGAGGATCTTGTCGATCCGCAGGTAGCTTTCGCTGGCGGGACCCGGACCAATGTCGACGACCTCATCCGCCGCCGCCACGAACGGGGCGGCGCGATCGGCCTCCGAGCAGACGGCGACACAGCCGACCCCCAAGCGGCGCGCGGTGCGCATGATCCGCAGGGCGATTTCGCCACGATTGGCGATCAGGACCTTTTTCAGCATGGGAATGCAAGCTTATGACATCTCGGCGCGGCAACGGGCAACCCGGGATCAACTCGGCGGGCGCGGACTAGTCCTTCGCCTCGCAGAAGCCCTGATATTGGGTGATCACCGGCTGACCCAGGATGCCTAAGTGCCGCGAATGCACGGCGGGATATTTGCCGGTCGCCTCGTCCTTGTCGTAGACCGTGGTGATGTTCAAATAGCCCTCCGTCACCACCTCGAGGAAGTGCGTTGCGTTCACCGCCTGCACCAGGTGCAGGCTGCCCGTGCCGCGCTCGGTGCGCACCTCCGCGCTCTGCGCGGCGCCGTCGATGGCGCCGATGCTGAAGGTCAGTGGCGCCGGTTTTTCCGCGATGAAGTCGCCCTTGTCGTAGGCATGCGCCGTACCAGACGCGAAATTGCAGGTGAAGCCGGTGGGATCGGCCGCGGCTGGCGCCGGGCCAATGCACAGGCAAAGCAGCACTGTTGCGCCAAGGCGACCCGTCATAAAGCGTCCTTGCAACAAGCCCCAGGAGCGGGGGCAGCGGCCGGAACCTGAGGCCGGCAGACATAGAAGGATGCCCACTTGAAATGTGCAACCGGCAAATCGCCTCCCCAGGGCCGGGCGGCGTCCAGCCGGCGGGGCGAAAACCTTGTCGATCACCGCAGGGGCGCGTTAGGCTCGCGCTCCGCTGCGACCTTTAGACCAGCACCCCGAAACAAAGACATAGAAAAACCCTGGCAACATGAACCGCATCACCGGCCGCTCTGCCTTTCTCGCCCTCCTCAAGGACGAGGGCGTCACGCACTTGTTCGGCAATCCGGGCACCACCGAGCTGCCGATCATGCACGCGCTCAAGGATCATCCGGATCTCACCTATGTGCTCGGGCTGCAGGAGGCCTTGGTGGTGGCGATGGCCGATGGGTTCTCGCGCGCGAGCGGGCGGTTGGTGGCCTGCAACGTGCATGTGGCGCCCGGGCTCGGCAACGCCATGGGCTCGCTGTTCAACGCCAAGTTCACCGGCACGCCGATGATCCTGACCGCCGGGCAGCAGGAGCAAGGGCATGGGCTGACCGAGCCCTTGCTTTATGAGCCTTTGCTGCCGATGGCGGCGCCCCTCGTCAAATGGGCGGTGGAAGTGACGCGGCTCGAGGACACCCCGCGCATCGTGCGGCGCGCTGCCAAGGTCGCCATGACGCCGCCGACCGGCCCGGTGTTCATCTCCCTTCCCGGCGATATCCTCAACGCCGAGGCCGGTATTGAACTCGGCGCCTCGACGCGCGTGGAAACGCGCGCGCGCCCAGCCGACGACGTGGTCGACCGATTGCTGCGGCGGCTGCTTGCGGCCGAGCGCCCCGTGATCATCGCCGGCGACGAGATCGTCAAGAGCGACGCCTTGCAGGCGGCGGCGGCTTTCGCCGAGACCCTCGGCTCTCCCGTCTATCAGCAGAGCGCGCCCTGGGGAGCCCATTTTCTGTCCGAGCACGTTGCATATGTCGGCTCGCTGTCACGCGATCAACGCCAGGTCCGCGACCTGTTGGCCAACTTCGATCTGATGATCGTGCTCGGCGCCGATCCCGTGCGCATGTCGGTGTGGAGTGAAATCGAGCCGCTGCCGCCCAACTTGCCCGTTGTCCATATCGGCCTCATCGATTGGGACATGGGCAAGAACTTTCCGGTCGAGCTCGCCGTGCACGCCGATCTCAACGAGACGCTGAAGGCGCTGACGCCGCGCTTGAGCAAGATCGGCGGCGAGGCATTGGCCAAGCGCGCCAAGGCGCGCTTGGCGCGGCTAGCAAGCGAGAACTGGAGCGCCAAGCGACAAAGCCTCAGCCGCCGCCTCGAGCAAGGTGCAAAGGCCAAGCCGATCGACTACGACTGGCTCAACCTCAAGATCGCCGAGGCGCTGCCGATTAATGCCGTGGTCGTCAACGAGGGTCTCACCTCGGCGCGCCACCTCACCGATCTCATTCCTTATCGCGACCGCTATGGCTTCCACGCGCTGGCCTCCGGCGGCATCGGTTGGGGCCTCCCCGCCGCGGTCGGCGTGGCCCTGGCGCAGGCGCCCCGGCCCGTGTGCTGCTTTAGCGGCGACGGCAGCGCCATGTACTCGATCCAGGCCTTGTGGACGGCCGCCCATCACAAGCTGCCCATCACCTACGTCATCGCCAACAATGGCGGCTATCGCATCATCAAGCAGCGCCTGCGCTCCTTTCACGGCAACGATCACTACATCGGCATGGACTTCGCCGATCCGGCCATCGACTTTGCGGCGCTGGCAAGGTCCATGGGCATGCCGGCGGAAAGGATCAGCGAGCCCGAGGCGGTGCCGGCGGCGCTGCGGCGTGCCTTCTCGACGCCGGGACCCAAATTGTTGGACGTCGTGGTCGAGGGCCGCGTCTGAGGCCACGGGCAGCGGCGCACTTGCGATCAGGGGAAGCGAGGACATGGACAGGTTGAAGGACAAGGTCGCCCTGATCACGGGCGCCGCCCGCGGGCTGGGAGCGGCGATCGCCCAGCGCTTCGCCGAGGAAGGGGCCCGCGTCATCATCAACGACCAGTCGGCATCAGCGGCCGCCGCCACGGCCGAACGCCTGGGTGGGCAATGGCTGGCGGCAGACGTGTCGGACTCCGCCTCCGTCGCGGCCATGTTCGAGGAGGTGGCGAGGCTTACCTCGCGCCTCGACATCCTTGTCAATAACGCGGGCATCAGCGGCCTTGAGGGGCGCAACGACGCCGATCAGATTATTGCGCTGCGCTTGCGCCAGGCCGACGAGATCGCCCGCGGCGGTCCGATCTCAACCTTCCTCGATGGCACGGTCAACACCACCGATGCGGGCTGGCGTCGCATGCTGGGCGTGCACGTCGACGGCACCTTTTATTGTACGCGCGAAGCGCTGAAGATCATGAATCGGCAAATGTCGGGCGCCATCATCAATATGGCGAGCGTGATGGGCACCTTCGGACGCCCGGGCAACGTCGCCTATTCGACCGCCAAGGCGGCGATCTTGGGCTTCACGCGGGCACTGGCGCACGAAGTCGCCGTGCGCAACATCCGCGTCAACTCGATCGCGCCGGGTTGGATTCACACGGACATGACGGCACCCTTGGGCGCACTGCGCGAGCGCATTGCCGCCCAGACGCCGCTGCAGCGGCTGGGCGACCCCGACGACATCGCCTGGGCGGCGGTCTACCTGGCCAGCGAGGAAGCAAAGTACATGACCGGGCAGGTGATCTCGCCCAACGGCGGTTGGTATATGAGTCAATGAGGAGGTTGGCATGAAGGGCGTGGTCTTTCTCGGCGATCGCAAGCTTGAATTGCGCGACTTTCCCGATCCCACCCCCGGACCGCGCGACGTCGTCATCGAAATCAAGGCGTCGGGCATGTGCGGCAGCGACCTGCACGTCTATCGCGCCCCCTTCAAGCCGGGCGACGCCCAATCGGGCTTCAAGCGCGGCAGCGAACCGGTGATTGCCGGGCATGAGCCCTGCGGCGTGGTGGTGGCGCTGGGCAGCGGCGTGGCAGCCAATGAGGCCAGGCTCGGCCAGCGGGTGATGGACCACCACTACAAGGGTTGCGGCAGCTGCAAGCACTGCCGCACCGGCTGGACGCAAATGTGCCTGGATGGGCCCATCGTGTTTGGTGCCAGCGGCAATGGCGGCCATGCCAAGTACATGCTGGCACCGGTGTCGACCTTGGTGCCGCTGCCCGACGCGCTCTCCTTTGCGACGGGCGCGGCCATCTCCTGCGGAACGGGAACCGCCTACGGCGCGCTGAAGCGGGTCAACCTGCAGGGTGGGGAGACCATCGCCATCTTCGGGCAAGGACCGGTTGGTCTGTCCGCAACGCAGCTGGCCGTCGCCATGGGCGCCCGCGTCATCGCCCTGGATATTTCCGCCGAACGCCGGCAGCTCGCCCGCGAGTTCGGCGCCCACGAGGTGATCGATGCGCGCTCGAACGACCCGGTCGCGGCCATTGCGGAGCTCACGCATGGGGAGGGCGCACACAAGACGCTCGACACCTCGGGGGCGGCCGAGGCACGCGCCGCCGCCGTGCGTGCCACGCGGTCATGGGGCACAGCCTGCTATGTCGGCGAACGCGGACAGGTCACGCTCGACGTTAGCCCGGATCTGCTGCGCCGACAGATCACGCTCGTTGGCTCGTGGACCTTCTCGACGCAAGGCCAGGCGGACTGTGCCGAGTTCGTGGCCGACCACAACATTCCCGTCGAGAAGCTGTTCACGCACCGTTGGCGGCTCGATGAGGCGGAGGCTGCCTATCGCCTGTTCGATACGCAAACGACCGGCAAGGGCGTGATCCTGCCCTGAGCCGCGGCCGTTAGCGCCAGGCAAACACCGGCTGCTCCAGGTCGGCCACGCGCGTGGTCCGACCCTTGATGAGCTCGCTGAACTGATAGAGCACGGCGGCCGTGGGGGCGTGCAAGAAGCCGCCGTTGAGACGCAACCGGATCACGCGCCGGTCGCTTTCCGGAATGGAAACGAAATCGGCGGCATCCTTGCGGGTGAGCTCGCTCAGTGCAATGCGATGAATGGAGGCGACTTCGGTGGGATCGGCGCGCGGCGCCTGGTTTGGCCCCGCCCACAGCACAACTGGCGTGATCAGGTAGCCCGAGCGCGTCGGATAGTCGTCGAGCAACCCCAGCACGGCATCGGTGCTTAAGCTGACGCCGACTTCCTCGGCAAGTTCGCGCAGCGCCGCCTCGGCGCTGGTTTCCCGCACCTCGCAGCGGCCCCCCGGCAGGGCCCATTGGCCGCCGTGGCCGCGCAGTCCCTTGGCCCGCCGCGTCAACAGGAAGCTCGCCGCCGGCGGCTCCCCGCGGCCCTCGAGCGGCAGCAGCGTAATGGCGACGGCGGCCCGTTTCAGGCCGGCGCTGCCATCGGGCTCCGCCACCCGGCTGAACGCCGCACAACGGCCCGCGACTTGCCGTCGAAGGGCGTCAGTAAATGGCCAACACATGCCTTGTCAGTATAGGAGGCGGTGCGATCTGGAAAGGCGTCTTTGCCCGCGGCCAAGCGCTGGGCTCGGCTAACGCACGAGCAGCTGCGCCAGGGCCCGCTGCTGATCGGGCTCGGGCGTTTGTGGATCGATGCTGCCCGCCACGTGCGCCTCCTGGTCGACGAGGTAACTCTTGACGGTGTGGTCGATGCTCAACTCCCCGTCGGCGCCCTTTGTCGTTTGGTAGAAGGCGCCGAACTCGCGCGCCACCGCGGCAATCTCGGTGGCGCTGCCGGTCAGCGCGGTGATGTGAGGATCGAAGGACGCCAGCAGCGCCTTGAGCGCGCTTGGTGTATCGCGCTCCTGGTCGACCGATACGAACAGCAGCTTGAAGGCGCCGTTCCCCGTCGCTTTGATCAGGTTTGACCATTCGAGCAGCGTCGTCGGGCAAACGTCCGGGCAGTGCGTATAGCCGAACACCACGGCAAACGGCTGGCCCTTGAGGTCGGCCGGCGTCAGGTGGCCGCCGTCCTGGGTGGTCATGGCATAAAGCGTCTCGAGCGCGATCGTCGGCTGCGGCTGCTTGGACTTGGCATCGATGTAGGAGATGAGATCGGCAGCATCGCTGGCATGGATTTTGAGGTAGGGCATGCGGACGCCGGGAAACTTGGCCGCCAAGGCCAGCGCGATCGGGTCCTGGCGGGCGCGCATTTTGATGGGGTCGGCGAGAAACTCGCTGATCCAGAGGCGACTGCGGCGCAAGGTGAGACCATCGAGATCGGGGCCAACGCGGTCGCCGCGGCCGATGGTGTGACAGCCGGCGCAGAGCTTGACGAACATGGCCGAGCCGGCCAGGCGGCCCTCCATGACGTGGCCCCGGTCGTAGCCAACGCCTTGGGCCTGCGGCGCGGCGTGGGCGGCCGCATCGATCGCGGACACCTTGCCGCGCCGGTCGGACTCCATGTCCTCGATGGCGCGCACGAAGTGTTCGATATCGCCGAGCGCATTTTCGCGCTGCCATTCGCCGGTTAGGCCATTGCCGAGCACCACATCGTTGCGATGATCGCCAAGGTCCGGGCGACGGTCACCGAACTTGTAGCGGATTAGCTGAATGTCCTCCGGCAGACCGGTCAGGAACAGCCAGCCGGGGCCGGCTTGAAAGGCGTCGGCGTATTGCTTCAAGCGCTGAGGCGTGTCGTGTTCCGGGTCGATGCTGATGGAATAAAAAAAGATGTCGCGCCCGACGCGCTCGCCGAGCTTATCCCGGGCCTCCCCCAGCCGCGCCGTCGCTAAGGGGCAAATGTCCTTGCAGCTCGTGTAGATGAAGCTCAGGACGACGATCTTGTCCTTGATCAGATCGTCATAGAATTTCAGGGTCTTGCCGTCCTGGGTGACAACGGGAACGTTGGGGACGTATTCCTTTCCCCAGCGTCCCGCCTCAGCTTGCCAGGCGCCCCAAATCAGGCTCGCAAGCGCCAACGCACCCACCGTTCCAAGCCGCCGCATGCCTCCTCCGCGCAACGGGGCCACCGGGGGGCATGGCCTCCGGCCCCCCGGTGATCAGGTCTCAGGACTAACCCTTCAGCTTGCCAACCTCTCAACTTAGGTGGACTTGGGCACGAACAGGTCCGGCCTTTGCCGCGGATCGCCTTCGGGCAGGATCTCCGGCGTGGTGAAAACCACACCATCCTCCGTCGGGTTCGGCGTATCGGTCACGGCGGTACGCTCACCGACCAGCAGCTGGATGCGCATCAGGAGGGCGAAGTCCTCGTGCACGGTGTTGTGGCAATGGTTGACGTAGGAGCCGCCGTACTCGCCGAACTGGATCTGGAACTGGACCTGGCCCGACGGACGCAGGCGCCAGACGTCCTTGCGCACCAGGTTCTCCGTGGCGGGGAAGGAGGCACCGCCACGGTTCATGGTGATGCCTTCCTCGAAGTGCAGGTGGATCGGGTGGTCCCAGCCGCCGCCTTCGTTGATATAGGTCCAGTGCTCGATGTCGCCGGCCTTGGGATAAAGGTTGGAGATGCGGTTGGCGTTCATGGAGTGCGATTCCCCACCATTGACGCTGATGGTCCAGGGGAAATTGAACACCACCTCCGAACAGTCGGGCGTGCACTGCCCGGTTGCCGGATTGCGCGAGTCGCCGGTGCCTTTGCGGCCGAACTGGACCACCCGCGTGCGCACGGGCGGGACGATCGGGATCTGATCGGTCAGAACGGGCGGCACCTGGCTGGTGTCTTGAGCGCCGCAGGAATTGGCAAGGGTCAGCGTTTGGCCCGGCATATCGACGCTGGGCACCGATCCCACCACCCGGAACTGCATGATGGCACCGAGCACGGGATCGTTGTTGTCACCGCGCAAGGCGTCCGCCAGGGACCTGGCACCGTCGGGCTTGTTGCCGCTCGTCTGCTTCAAGACGTCGACGAAATGCAAGCGGTCCCCGACACGGAACCTGGAAAAGTCGACGACGATGTCATAGCGCTCGGCGATGCCCTGCTCGTCGAGCTCGGTCAGCGTGATCGGGTTCACCACCAGGTTGCCGTCGTTGGCGATGAACTGGAAGGGCACGGCGGCACCCGTGGGACCGGCAATGGCGAATTTCCAGAACCGCGACATCGACGCCGCCAGGATGCGGAAGCGGTACTTTCTCGGCAACACCTCCATGAACGGCGCGTAGCCGAAGTTGACCAGCGGGATATCGCCGATCATGCCGTCGGTGGTGAAAATGTCGAAGAAGTATTGCCCGTCCGGATCGAGGGCCGCATCCGAGATGATGAGATTGACGTCGAAATCGATGTTGCCGTAGTCCAGGAACTTGCCGCTCGGCAGCCGCAGGTTGCCGAGCTTGGGATCATCTGAGTACTTGTTGCCGCTTGCAATTTCCCGCCCACGGTCCTTGGCGCTGTAATAGTTGATCATCATGAGCATGCCCTTGTAGACATTCTCGGCCGTGAAGAAGAACCGGTGGTCGTGGGCCCACATGGTTCCCTGGTATTCACGGTAGTCACCGGCCACCGGCGTGATGCCACCATTGCCATCGGGGCCGCCGGTGGTCTTGATCGAAGCACCGGTATTGATCTTGTCGCGGCGGGCGAGCGTGGTGCTCCAGCGATAGTCGTAGAAGGTGCCGGGGAAGTGATGCACGTTGGCGGCGCCATCGCTTTCCGCGCCGTTGTGGGCGTTGTGGAAGTGCAGCTGGTGCTGGTTGCGACCGAAGCCGCCGTTCTGGGTGCGGTCGGTCGGCAGGTAGTTGTAGATCCGGGTCGCGATCGGCACGCCGTAGCGGCCCTTGATCAGGGGCGGAGGCAGGGTGCCGCAGGCGGCACCGGCCGAGTTGCCGGTACCATAGGTCCACACGGCGTTTTCCCCCTGGAAGGGGCCGGTGCCGTTGCCCTGGGCAAAGAAACTCTGATTGGCCGAAGCCTTCCCCAAGGTAAAGATGTAACCTTCCTTGGGGAAGAACTCATCCCAGCGTTGATGCGAGAAGATTTCTCCCGGAGGCCGTCCCTCGATGGGACCCCGCCCCGTCAGCTGGTTGGTGAAATCCGCCTTGGTCGTACCGGTGGGCGGATTGCTGAAATCCGTATGATAGGACAGCCGCCGCGCATTGCGCTCGCCGGCATAGGCGGTGCCACCGAATTTGGCGTCGGTCTCGTTGCCGCGCACCACCCGCGTCATCGGCACGGGAGACTGCAGGTTGAGGCGGTTAAGCGGCTGGGCAAACTTCTTGGCCCCGTACAGGGGGCTCCTCGGCGTACCGGTCGGTACTTCGGCAAAAGCACTTTTGGCAAAGGGACTTAGCCCGTTCTTGCACACCAGCAGTCCGCTCGAGGTGAAAATCCCCCAGCGGATCAAATCACGCCGCGTAATTTGCCCGCTGGCGCGAGCCTTGACGATTTCGGCCCGATTGTCGCGGGCACGCTGGGCTTCTCTTTGCCGGATGCGGGAGGCTTTTTCCGATATATACATGGTCGTTCGGCCCTTATGGAGGAGAGAATAATCTGGCACTGGCAGGTGACCGCGGCTGGCGACCGCTTAACTCGACGGCTTACCTATGGCGCACGTAGCCGCTGAACGCGTAGCGAGATGGCGGCAGCAGAAATAAACCGCGGCGCAGCAATGCTTGCGTGCGCCAAGGGTGGTGTCGTTCGCTGCCGAGCCCGGCGGCGCTTTGCGCTGGCAGACCGTGCGCATTTTTGGCAGTTTGGGCGCAACGTGCCGGCCGCGTTAGCGAACCGAACCCGCAGCGTTTTTGCCGCTCGATCTGCCGTTGGCTGGGACGCGACCATCGTCGACACCCTGAGAACGTGAGCGCCTGCGCGCTCGTTGCTCTACCGCCTCCTCGCGTAGCAGCGCACTATCGGAGAGGCGGCCTCGGCGTGCCTAGGCACCAAAGTCTCATCCTCACAGGCACCAATTGACGCTTGAATGGGCCAATCCAAAATCCGTGCAGAACAAAAACGGCGGCAAAAATAATTAATACTTTCGTCTAATATTCCAATCCCAGGGTTTTGCGTTTCTAATAGAATTGATCCAGACAAAAAAGTTGGGCAGACCATCCGAAAGGCCCATGTCTCGTCTAACAAAACGTCGGGGGCACCTGCCGGCGAGGTTCGTGGGACGGATCGTCCCAGCATTTCCTATCAACACGAAGCGCGCGCGGCCGCGCCGCCGCCACGCCCTCATCTTCTCCCGACCCAGCCCATCGTCGCGGGCGCGCGCATGGGTTTTGCGCGTAGACGGGCCGTCGCTTGCAATCCGGCGAGCGATTGCGCTTTGCCCGGCCGGCCTTATGCTTGGGCGCGCCGTGCCGGGCGCATGCGGCCTGGCCGTGCCGGCCTTGAGGGGCCATCGAGGGGCTAGAAGGGGGGACATGCGTCATGCCCGCTCGTTTCGCGGCCAATCTTCGCCTCGATAACCTCACGCGCAACGACGTCCATGCCGCAATTTTGC
>DASTMQ010000244.1:0-20010 GCA_035714005.1 Hyphomicrobiaceae bacterium | reverse complement strand
CGGCTTCGGCTATGGCGCTCGAGGCGCCCGGGCCTATGGCATCGGCCCAGGCTATGGCGCGCGCGGTGGCCGCAGGGTGGGCTGCCAGCACCAGGCTCTGGTTATGTTACAGGCGGCTACGCTCCGCCGGGATGGGCTTCGGGCGCCGGCTATGGTTCTGCACCCAATTGCGTCTATGGCGCCAGCCCCGACGCTTGCACAGGTGCCGGTCCCGGGTATGGCTCCGGAGCAAGGCCGGCAATGCGATGCGGTCGGCCAAGTTGCGGGCCACGGGGGTCAAAGCTCTGGCTATCTCGCAGCACCGGCGCGGCGCTGGTCTATGCGGCCGTGCCCAATGCGACGGGCCAGCCTACGGTTCCATCACGGCGCCCGCTCGCGGCCGCCCCGATGCCGCTGATCCGGTGTTTGGCTATTACCCGGTGCTCGACCCCTGGTAGCGACAGGTCAACCTTGGGCAAAGTGGCCCAGCGCAAATTGGCAGATCAACTGCTCGCTCCACGAGCCCCCGCCTCGCCATTGTCGAGCCACGACGTGGCGCTCACCGCGCCTCAGAACCCATCGGCGGGCGCGCCGGGACGCGGCTCGGGCTGCGTCAGTCCCGCAAGCTTTTGCAGGATCGTGACTCGGTGGCTTTGCATCAGGCGCAAGGTCTCTTCAAGCAGGCTCAATAGCGCCGTCGCCGCGCGCGTGTCCTCGCCACGCTCTTCGAGATCGGCGATGTGCGTCTTCTGATCCGCGAGGCGCCTGCGCGCTTCGACGATCAAACGATCTGCGATTGCAAGATGACGATACCAAGTCTCCTGGACCAATAATCGACGTCCCCTGACCCGCGTTGCACGTGCCGATTGCCACAACGCCGGCCCAGCGCGCTGGGGGACCAGCGTGAGCGCAAAGCGGCGCATGCGAGGCCTGCAGTTTGGAGCGGGCGTGCACGGGGATCATCCCCCATTTGTGGGACCCTGACAAAGGCGCCGCGAACTCAATATGGCGCCTGATCATCCCTCAAGGGAGGAACCCTTCCGCGCCCGTGTCGGGCTGCTAAGTGGGCGGTCCGCGGTAGACAAAAAAAGACCCGAAGCACGCAACCGCGCTTCGGATCACTCGCACCCCAGGAGAAAGCGTCTGCTTTCTGCACCAAAACCCGCAATGAACTTTGACATAGCATGGCGATTATGTGACTGCCTGTCACCTAGGGGACAGCGCCCACACAAGTGGGAGCGTGTGGTTCTCGGGCAACGCATTGCCCTGACGATCCCGGCCAAGACCCAGCTTGAGCAGGCCAATGCTGGCCCGTGAGCGGGCGCTCAGCACGGCCTCACTGCGGGTCGCCCTGCCGGCCAGGTGCAGATTTCTCCGGATACCCGCCTGCGCGGCAATACGCCAGGTTCAACCCCTGGCGCTGGAGGGATGCATGGTATCGACGGGATTACTCAACGCACTGCCGATTACGCCCGTATTGACGGAATTCACCGACTGCATGGATCGGCGCAAGACACCCGGCGAAGTGCTGGAGACCTTGCACACGCTGGCGTCGAAGTACCTTTGCATCTCCGTCCTGGGCGCCGCACGTTTTCCTGTCAGAACGTCGGACTGGAAATCGACCCGCCTGGGTAGGGATGCGTTTTTGCATCCTTCGGTGCCGGAGGGCTGGTGGGAAGAATACAGCGCCATGGCGGGCCGCGAGTATGATCCCGGCGTAATGATGGCACGCTCAAGCCTCATGGCATGCACGTGGACCGAAACGATGCAGATGCTCGAGCCGATCGGCATCGATCGATGGCCTTACGAGCTTTCGCTTAAGTATGGGATGCGCGACGCCCTGCCATGCTCCGTGGGACGACGCTGGCTTGTCTCCTACTGGTCGCGCCAGCCGCTCGGCAACATCCTGACGCAACCGGGTCGTATCCTGCTTTATGCTGCTGCGAGTTTCGCTGCGCTGCGCTTGGAGCAGTTGATCGATCACGACCCTAGGTGGATGGGAAAAGTTACGCGCATTACACCAAGAGAATTGGCTGTTCTCAGGCTCGTGTCGGTGGGCAAGCAAACCGAAGAAATAGCCAAGCTGCTGGGCCTGGGCGAAGAGACCGTGCGCTCACATCTGAAGAAAGCGCAAAACAAGCTCGGCGTTCGCAACCGAACGCAGGCCGCCTGCGAGGCCATCCGACAGAACTTGATCCCTTAAGGGTCGTTGTTTCCGCCCGTCGCCGTCGAGGCTGTGCGCGCGAGGGAGCTATCGGACTATTGGCCGATGCGTGTGCGAAAATGAGAAACGCATAGCTGCCCAGCTCGCTCTTGTTGAGCGGCTACAGCTGTACCAGGCCCAAACGGTCCGGCGCCGTCAGGCGCTGCCGCCGAGGAATCGCTGTCGCGGCGCAGAAGTCCAATCGGGCGCGCCAGGGAAACGGCAAGCGCCGCAGCCGGCAAAAGATGGCTTGGAGGTTGTTCGCGTACGTGGGCGCACAAATAGGCTGGTGCATTGCACGAGGCTCACCACGCGCGCTGCCGCAATCAGCACTGGGATAGGCTAGGCCGGGCCGGCCGGGGCCCACCATCGCCGCCAGCCCCAATGCGCGCCCCATTCCCAACCGCGCCAGCCATAAACGCCCCGGGCGATAGAAGGCCGCGCCATAAATAATCTCGGTCGATAATATGAGCGGTAGAGCCAGTGTGAGTAACCACAAGCGTGGACCGGCGCATAACCACACCCGTAGCCATATCCTCCGCAACACCATGCCGAGGCAGGACCCGAACTCCGAACGCTTCCCAACACAGCCCCGGCAAACCGCGGGCCAACAAAGACCAGCTTGCGCCTGCGAGCACTCTTCCTGCGCAATTCCGGCTTGGATCACAATGCCGGCTCGTGCAGGCGCGGAAACTCGGGCAGAACCTCGAAACTGGCGCCGCATACTCTGGACCGCTGGCGTCGGCTCAAAGACAATAGGGCTGGGCGCTAAAGCTCACCCAGCAACTCAGCCCGAACCCGATTCGTCTGCCGCCGGTGCGGGCGGCGGCTCGAAGGGAACTTCCGACGATTTCAACAGGGCCTCGACGCTGGCCAATATTTCGGCCTCGCCGGTCGGCTTGGCGAGGGTCGGCACCGAGGCCCACTCTTTCAACACGTCATGGCTGTCGAACCCCGTCAGGAATAGGAAGGGCACCTCCTGCGAGGTCAGCGCGGCGCAAACCGCCCCGCAATCTGTGGTTCCGAGCTGAACGTCGAGAATGGCGGCTGAGACGGTGCTATTTACCGCCGCCTCCAAAGCCGAGGTAAGGTCATGCGCCGTCAGCACTTCGGCGCCCGCATCGCGCAAAGCCTCGTTGAGGCTGATCGCGATCAACGGTTCGTCGTCGACAACCAGTATCGAATACCCACCCAGCGGTCCCACCGTCGTCCCCTTGCTTCCACCGCCAAAACGGTTAACGGCTAAGGCTCTGGTGTGAAATGGGTGAAAACCCTGGCAAGGTCGGGGCGGGACTCGGGAGGTTCGAGCGGCGATTCTTGAAGCTGTGACCCGTGACCGGCGTCTAGCTTGCGCCTGGGAGCGCCTTTTTCAGATGGACCCCGCGCGGCCGCCACCGCTGGCGCGTGCGCACCTTTCCATGGCGTTGAGATGATGGATCAGCTCGACCCAACGCGCCGGCAATGTCTCGCCCAGTTCGGGCCGATGTTGCTTGTCCAGCCGTTTGCTGATCAATGCCAAAATTGCCCGCATCGCCTCCTGCACGGGTTATCCTCCGAGGCAGTATAGGGTGGCTGGCGCGGTCGGCCGCATGACGGCAAACCTTAGCCTCGTGCCCGCAAATGACCCGCCGCGCGCTTCCCAGCAAACTTCTTGCGCAGGGGGCGTTCCAGCAGAACCATAGCGATGAGAACGCTGCCGCCAAACATGATGATGGCGGCAAGAAGACTGGCCAGCAGCAGGCTGAACGGGGTCATCGGGCGAAGATCCACAATTGATAAGTTGACGGATCATTGAAATGGGCGCCACAGAGGATTGGGTTGATCCCCGCTTCGGGGGATTTGGGCCCGCCCGCGTTGTGCCGCCCCCGAGGCGAGATCTCCCCTGAAACGGGGAATGTCGAATGCGCGGTAGCCGGCCATCTAGCCCGCATCGCTACGAGCAGCCGATCGCAATGGCGATGCCGCACGTAGCCGACGTCCGTGCTTGGCAACCTGGGTTGGTTTGAGGTCGGACCCTTTCCCGGCTGCCTAGCAATTCAAGCAAAGCACCATGATCGCGCGGTGTCGCCCGACACGGCCGAAGCGTTAGGAGTTTGCGAAATTGAAAATGGCTTGCAACCACCAAAAGCCCGTGAGCCGAGGACTATGGCGCGCGGTACGCACTGCCGCATTGCTCGCCGGTGCCGGCTTCACAAGCGTGTTGATGGTCAACATACCGACCGCATCGGCAGCCTTCGTGCCGGCTTTCGATAAGCGGATGCCGCTCGGGACGGGAGCGACGCCGGAACGGGCGCCGATCCCCGGGAGCGCCATCGAACAACTCGAAACCGAGCGGCCGACGCCAGAGCGCAAGCCACGCGGGGTTCAGCTCGCGAGCCTTGGCCGCGAGGTGCCGCGTCAGGAGAGTACAGGGCCTGCTCTGTCAGGGGGCTCGGTGCGATGGAGCGCCTCCTCGCACTGTCTCAACGCGACCCTGCGCCGCGTGATCGCCAAGGTCTCCTCAAGCTTTGGTCCTGTAACCGTGAACTCAACGTGCCGCAGCCGGCACCGCAACGCCGGCGTCGGCGGAGCTCCGCGCTCGCGCCATCTGACGGGCGATGCCGTCGATTTCAGCGTCGGTGGCAACGCGCGTGCGGTGCTGGCCTTCCTCGGCACCCACCGCGCCGTCGGCGGCTTGAAGCACTATTCCGATGGGCACTTCCACATCGACACCGGGCCGCGTCGAAGCTGGTGAGACCTAAGCGCCGGTGAGCCCGGCCTCGCAGTCCGGCGGATCTAACCGATGCTTGCTAGGATTGCAAACTTCCCGCGCGGATCGCCGGGCTCACCAGCATGTGGATCGGGCGCAGATCGGGCTCAAGACTACGCGCCATCTCCGTTGCAAGCCGTGCGGGCTCGAGCAAGCCCCAATACCCGCTTTGCAAACCTTCCTTGCGGCCAGCAAGGATCGCAGCCTCGCGGGGCTCTCTGCACGGCCAACACACCGCACCGGATCGAGCAATGCCTCAGCGTCCTGCAAACCGCCCGCTGCGCCGCTCGAGGAAGGATCGAACGCCCTCGGCGGCATCGTCGCTGGCCATTAGCTTAGCTTGTTCGGCGTTGAACTCGCGGATTGCCGCGTGCGCGCCGTGCGCAACGGCTAGGCGGGAACTGGCAAGGGAGGCGCGTACCGCCAGCGGTGCTTGCTCGGCGATCTTGCGGGCAATAGCAAGGGCGCATTCCTTCTGCGTGCCCGTGGCAACGACCTCCTGCACGAAGCCCAGGCGCAGGGCCTCTGCTGCACCGAACTCGTCGCCCGTCAGCAGATAGCGCTGCGCGTTGCCCCAGCCGGCGCGCTCGACCATGCGGATGGTAGCGCCTCCAGTCGGCATGATGCCGCGTTTGACCTCGATCTGGGCGAAGCGGCAATCCGCGGCGGCCACAACTATATCGGCCGCCAGCATCAACTCGATTCCCAACGTGAAACAGATCCCCTGCACGGCGCACACCAACGGCTTGCTGCGCAACGGCGGCCGCAGCGATAAGGGATCGATGCAGCCGAGCGGAAACACCGTGCCTCGCTCGCGCATGACGGGAACAACCTTGTCCAACTCCAGGCCCGCCGTGAAATTGGCGCCTTCGGCAAACAACAGCCCAACCCACGCATCTTGATCCTGTTCAAAGGCGGTGAACGCTTCCGCCAATTCGATCAGCATTTTGGGCGAAAATCCGTTGAGCTTCTGCGGCCGGTCGATGCCAATCGCCAAGACGCGATCCTTGCGCTCAGTGCTAATGCGGCCATCAGCGGACATCGACCTTGCCCCCAGCGTTGCACTCCTTGGCGGCCGAAAGTATCGCTCACGATGGCCGGCGCTGTCATCTTGTGTCGTTGCCGCCGCCGCTTTGCTTTTCTCTGCGCCGGGCCGATTGCGCCTTGCCCACGCCTGCCCGCCCTTCAGCGCCCGACCTCGGTTAAGGGTACCGCAAGGCTGTACTCAAATCCTTCCGGCCGATAGGCGATCTGCGGCTTGCCGATCAGACTGATCAACTGCGTGCCAAAGCCGGTGCTGGCCGGCGGCTTCACGCTCGGCCCTCCGCGCTCCTCCCAGCGCAAAATCAGGATCGGCTCGTGCGCGGCGAGGTCGGTGCTCCAGCCCACGGCGACCTCGCCACGTGGCCCGGATAGGGCTCCGTGCTTGATGGCATTGGTTGCCAGCTCATGCACGATCAGGGCAAACATTTGGGCGAAGGAACTGCCGGCCATCAGGAACTCGCCGTCCACCTTCGCGCGCGCTCCGAACGACGACAGCTCCGCCTCCACGAGGTCGCGCAACGGCGCCCCGCCGCCGGCGCCGGAAGCAACAAACTCCTGCGCATGAGCGAGCGCGTGCAGCCGACCCATCAGCGCCTCGCGTGCCGCGCGCACATCGGGACTATGCAGCAACGTGTTGCTGGCAATCGACTGGATCACGGCGAGCAAATTCTTCGTGCGATGCTGGAGTTCGCGTACCAGGATGTTTTGGCGTGCCTCCGCCGCCTTGCGATCGCTTACATCGCGCGCGATCGAGTGCAGCCCAACCGGCTGCCTGTCGGCGTTGAACATCAATCTCGAGTTCACCTCGAGTGTGTGGCGCCGACCGTCCCTGCCGTACACTTGCATTTCGTAGCGCGTCGATTCCTCGCCCTCGAGCTTTCGCTTCAGCATGGACTCATGAACCGGCAATTCGTCGGGCGGAATAAGCTGACGCAGGGGCACCCCGATCAGCTCGTGCGGCTCGTAGCCGAGGATGCGTTGCACGGCCGGATTGATGGAGGAGAAGCGGCCCTCCAAGTCCAGGGTAGCGACGATATCGTTGGCAGTGTCGACCAACGCTCGATAGCGTTCCTCACTGTGCGCAAGCGCCTGCTCGGCAATTTTTCGCTCGGTGATATCGAGCACAAAGCCCAACCCACCCTTGGGCTTGCGGGCGCCTGCCTCGCCGCTAAAAGTCACCCTGCCTTTGACGAAGACCCAACGCACCGAGCCATCCTGGCGGATGATGCGATGCTCGTCCTGGAAGGCGCCGCTGCTGGCGACGGCAAAGCTCTCCCGTCGCTGGGCTTCGAAGCGCGCGCGATCCTCCGGGTGCACGCACTCGGCGATTTCGCTGGGCGCCGGCGCATCGGCCGATAGGCCAAAAATGGCCTTCAGTTCCGCTGACCAGGCGTGCTGGCGGGTCTCCAGATCGAAGCTGTAGACGCCGAGCTGCGTGGAGGCCGCCGCCAAGCGCCATAGCTCGGCGCTTTCCTGCGCCAGCAAGAAGGCCTGCTGCAGGTCATCGATGTCCGTTGCCGTCGCCAGGTAGGCATCGACCTGCTGATGCCGCCTCAGCACGCTAAAGCTCAGGCGATGCCAGCGCCAGCCGCCCGGCGGGCAGGCCACACGCGCCTCAATCGAGCAATCGATTGCGCCCGCGAGCACGCTGTCGCGTGCCCGCAGCACCCCGGCCAAATCGTCGGGATGCACGAGCGCGGCTTCGAGACTCACATGATCGTGCGGATTGTGGGTGCTAGCGCAGGCGCGAACGGCGGCATTGCAATAAATGACAGGACCCTGCTGCCGCCCGAGCCATACTTTGTCGGGCAGCGCTTCGAAGGTCTTGCGGAAATCGGCGTCTTCCAGTGAACCGCCGACCGTCGTTACACCACCCAGCGAATTTGCCGCCATCGAGCGCGTCCCCCGCCTCCAGCCAGCAAAGCTTAGAGATATGGCGATTTGACGCAACAATCCTGACATGCAAAGGCAAGAAAGTGGGTCTTTAGCTTGACGCTCAGCGCCCGCGTGGTACGCGACGATTGGCAGCAGCCTCAAATTTGCCGAAGGGGCCCACCATAGGCGTTGCTGGCCAAAAAGTTTGTTGGAGGAGCGCGTCATGCAGTTTGTCTGCGATGCCCCGCCGAAAACGTGGTTTCGGATTGAGACCGAGGGGGAAGCCGCGCTGGAATCCCAAGCCATGGACCACGCGGTTGAGAAGTATTTTTGTCAAGCCCGCGAGCAGGCCGCGCGCAGCTATGTCCCGCCTCGCTCTGCCCGGGTGTTCGAGCAAAACATTGGTCTCAAAGAGCACATCCAGCGCGTGATGCCGATGTTTGTTACTTTGCGCGACGCCGAAGGCAAGGCTCTCGTCACCGGTATGCTGCCGCCGTCCGGCCAGGACGAGCGACAGTTTCGACCGATCATTGTCGGCTACGCTAACAGCGATCCTTATCCCGAGCATGGGCCCGCCATTCGCATGCTGGGCGAACACCTGGGCCTCACGCTGGATCCCGCCTACTGTTTTCCCTATCGGCGCGCGTGAGTCGGCGGTCATCAACCACGCATCGGTTGGGCGGGACTTCCCGGTTGCCAAGTGCTAGACAGCTCGCCATGCGTGGGGCAGAGCGCCGTATCGGCGGAGCGAGGGAGCCGTGCTGACCGTCTTTCGAGTTTTTTTCTTGCAGCCCGGTGCCGTGCTTGCCGCGCTGTTGTGTGCCCTACCCTCGGCCGCCTCGGCGGTCGATTGTGGTGAGAGTGGTGCCGGCTTCGAAGCTTGGCTTGGGCGCTTCAAGGCCAAAGCGGTCGCGCAGGGCATCTCGCCAGCCGTGGTCGCCTCGGCAGTTGCCGGCCTGACCTACGATCCTACGGTGGTGCGACTGGATCGTTCCCAGCGCTCCTTCAAGCTCTCGTTCGAGGAATTCTACGCTCGCCGCGTCGGCCCTGGACTGATGCGACGCGGGCAGAGCCTAATGCGCACGCATCACGCCACCTTGGCGCGCATCGAACAGCGTTTCGGTGTACCGCCGCCGATCTTGATTGCCATCTGGGGGCTCGAGACCAACTTTGGCGCCGATTCGAGCGGCAAGTATTCGATTGTGCGCTCACTGGCGACCCTTGCCTACGATTGTCGGCGCTCCGATTTCTTCACCGGCCACCTGCTCGATGCCTTGCGCATTCTGGAGCGCGGCGATCTATCGTTGACCCAAATGCGCGGGGGCTGGGCCGGGGAGATCGGCCACACCCAGTTTCTGCCGTCCGGATACTACAAGTACGCCGTGGATTTTGACGGTGACGGACGCCGCGACCTCGAACGCAGCGTGGCCGACATGTTGGCCTCGACGGCCAACTTTCTCAAAGGTCATGGCTGGCAGGCCGGTCAAGGTTGGGAGCCGGGTTCGGCCAACTATGCCGTGCTCAAGGACTGGAATCGGGCCGAGGTCTACCAGCGCACCATCGCCGTGATGGCGGCAAAGCTGCGCGAAGGGCCATAAGCTGGCACGTCGAAACCGCGCTAGCTCGCCCGACCAATGCAGAAGGCGATAGCATCGGTGAGGGCGCGCGTATGGCGGTCGGCCCTAAAGATCGCCAGCGCATCGCGCGCGATCGCGCCATAGTGCCTGGCGCGATCCAACGTATCGTCGATGGCGCCGTGTTTCTTCATGAGGCGGATCGCCTGCTCTAGGTCACCCTCCTCGATCTTACTTTCGGTCAGCGTGCGCCGCCAAAACAAGCGCTCCTCGTCGCTGCCGCGGCGAAAGCACAAGATCACGGGTAGGGTGATTTTCCCTTCCCTGAAGTCGTCGCCCACCGATTTGCCGAGCCGCGTGCTGTCGCCCGAGTAGTCGAGCGCGTCATCGACGAGCTGAAAGGCGACCCCAAGATTGCGGCCATAGGACTTGAGCGCGGTGTGTTCCTCCGCCGGGCGGTTGGCGATGGCGGCCCCCACTTCGGCGGCAGCCGAGAACAGCGCCGCCGTCTTGGCATTGATGATGGTCAGGTATTCATCCTCCGTGGTGGCCGTCTTCTTGGCGGCCGCCAGCTGCATGACCTCGCCCTCGGCGATCACGGCCGCGGCATTCGACAGGATGCGCAGCGCGCCGAACGAGCCCACGTCGACCATCATGCGAAAGGCCTGGCCAAGCAAGAAGTCGCCGACCAGCACGCTTGCCTGATTGCCCCACAGCAGGCGTGCGGAGGCCTTGCCGCGCCGATAATTGCTCTGGTCGACGACGTCGTCGTGCAGGAGCGTGGCCGTGTGCATGAACTCGACGGCCGCCGCCAGCCGAACGTGACCGTCGCCGCGGTAGCCGCACAGCTTCGCCGCGGCAATCGTCAGCATTGGCCTAAGCCGCTTACCGCCGGAATCGATAAGATGGTGCGCCAGCTGAGGGATTAGCTCAACCTCGGAGACGGCCCTATCGAGGATGATGCGATTGACCAGCTGCATGTCGTCACCGGCAATCTCGAGCAGCCCCTTGAGGTCCTCGCCGGGCTCGCGCGATTCTTCGAATGGGACGACCACACCCAAGATGTGCTATTCCTCGCTGAGCAAATGCCGTTCCCGTATAACGGGCAGCCACAAAGAACAGTCAAGCTTGTTTTCCGCGACAGAGCGCCCCGACAGGTTCGCAGCGCCTCGCCTTTGCAGGGTCGCCATGGGAGCCTGACAATGCGTGAAATGCTGCGCAGCAACGATGCGGTGCTCCTGAGTTACGCCGAATCGGTGCTGCAGGAACTGGGGATCACCAGCCTCATCGCCGATCAACACATCAGCGTGATCGAAGGGTCGATCGGAGCCTTTCCGCGCCGCCTTTTGGTTAAGGCGGACGAGTGGTCCGCCGCCCGCCGGGCCCTGCGCGAAGCGGGCCTGGAAGCCTGGTTGATCGCCGATGGGGAAGTGCGCGCGTGACGAGCGCCGGCGATAGGGCGGCCACGACCGAGGATGCTTTCTTAGGCGGTTCCCTGCGCGTGTTGCAGCCGGTGGCTGGATATCGCGCCGGCCTCGATGCCGTCTTGCTGGCGGCGGCCGCGCCGCTGCGCCGTGGTCGCCTCGAGCAGGTTCTCGACGTCGGCGCCGGCGTCGGTGTGGTTGGCCTTTCGGTGGCGCGCCGCGCCGCGGACGCCCACCTCACCCTGATCGAGCGCGAAGCCACCCAGGCCGATCTGTGCCGCGCCAACGTCGAGCGCAATGGCCTGAGCGAGCGGGCACGCGTGCTCGCCGGCGATGTCGGCAAACCGCTGGGCGAACAGCCGGCACTCAAGCCGCTCGCCGGCAGCTTTGACCACGTGCTCGCCAATCCGCCCTACCAGGTCGAAGGCACCGCGACGGTGGCCGCCCTGCCGGCCAAAGCCGCCGCCAACGCCATGCGACGCGATGGTCTGCAACAATGGCTTCGGTTCATGGCGGCCATGGCGCGGCCGGGCGGCACGGCCACCATGATCCATCGCGCCGACAGCCTCGACCAGGTGCTGATGGCCTTTTCCGGGCGCTTTGGGCGCCTGCTCGTGTTCCCCATTTTTCCCCGCCAAGGCGCCGCGGCACACCGCGTCCTAGTGCAGGGAATTAAGGGCAGCCGAGCCCCGTTGCAGCTCAGGGCCGGCCTGATTTTGCACGAAACGGACCACGGCTTCCGGTCGGAGGTCGATGCCATCCTGCGCGGCGGAGCTGCCCTTGACCTTGGCGGCGCGTCTGCTAGCTGATGGGCGCCCGCCGCGGCTGCGACAAAGTTGAACTCTAGCCGTACGCCCCGAATCGGTCGCTCGGGCGTGAAAGCCAGCACCACAACGCCTACCTTCTCAGCGTCTTTTTGCCCATCTATTTCGCGAGGCAGCCGATGCTCTTCTTCAACCGTGGCCCGATTGTTCCGGTCCTGCGCTTTACCGGCGCGATCGGCATGGTGACGCCGCTGCGACCTGGACTTGCCTTGGCATCGCTTGCCGGCGCGATTGAAAAGGCCTTCAACGCCTCGAAACTGCCGAGCGTGGCGATCACGGTCAATTCTCCCGGCGGCTCACCCGTACAATCGCATTTGATCTTCAGCCGTATTCGTCAGCTCGCCGCCGAAAAGGAAAAGCGCGTTTACGTATTTTGCGAAGATGTTGCCGCCTCGGGCGGCTATTTCCTGGCTCTTGCCGGCGACGAAATCTATGCCGATCCCTCCTCGATCGTGGGCTCGATCGGGGTAATTTCCGCCGGCTTCGGCCTTGACAAGTTTATCCAGCGCTTCGGCATCGATCGGCGCGTGCACGCGGTCGGCAAGGACAAGGGCGCGCTCGATCCGTTCCAACCCGAGCGGCCCGAGGATGTGCGGCGGCTGGAGGAGCTGCAACGCGACGTGCACGACACCTTCATCGGCATCGTCAAGGCGCGGCGTGCCGGCCGGCTTAAAGGATCAGAAGAGGAAATGTTCTCGGGTAGTTTCTGGTCGGCGCGCAAGGCGCTCGAGTATGGGCTGATCGACGGCATTGCCGACCTGCGCAGCAAAATGCGCGCGCTGCACGGCGACAAGGTGCGGCTAAGGGCCGTACCGATGGCCCCCAGCGGCCTCCTTAGCCGGCTGCGCCGGTTGCCGGGTCTTGCTGCCAGCGAAGGATTTGCTTTCCCGGCCTCGTTATCCGATGATGTCATCTCCGCCGTCGAGGCGCGGGCCTTGTGGTCGCGCTTCGGCCTCTAGCTGTTAGCGGGAGGCGCGCCAATGCCCCAGCTCATCGTCATCGCGCTCATCGGCGCCGGCTTCTACGCGGCCTATCGCTGGATGCGACAGACCTCGGACGCGATTGCGGCCGAATTGAACCGGGCCGAGGACGAGCTCAGGCGGCGAGCGGCCGGCGGCCGCGTCGAAAAAGACTTGGGGTCGCTCGAATACGATCCGGCGACCGGCGTCTATCGGCCACAAAAGCGAGCCTGACCGCCTCTACGATCGGCGTCGGGCCCGGGGCCGGCGGTGCGCGAAGTTTGGGGTGCAGCGCGCGTTGCGCAGCCAGGCAAGGGGCCCCGCTCAATCGCCGGCGGTCCCCTTGAAATCCTGGTGACCGATCCCGCCATTTGCGTATAGTGCGCGCGCCGCAGCCCCACGCAGACGAAACCCATGCAAAAGAAAGCCGCCACGCCGGCAGACGGGAAACTCAAGGCCTCGCCGGGCCTGCGTCCCACGGCCTCTTTCCAGGACCTTGTCTTGACCTTGCAGCAGTATTGGGGGGAACAGGGCTGCGCCATCCTGCAACCCTATGACATGGAGGTGGGTGCGGGGACCTTCCATCCGGCGACCACACTGCGCTCGCTCGGACCAAAACCGTGGAACGCTGCTTACGTGCAGCCCTCGCGCCGGCCCAAGGACGGGCGCTACGGCGAGAATCCCAATCGACTGCAGCACTATTACCAGTTCCAGGTCATCATGAAACCGTCGCCAACCGACTTTCTCGACCTCTATCTGGAAAGCCTGGCGCGCATCGGCATCGACTCCAAGGTGCACGACATTCGCTTCGTCGAGGACGATTGGGAGAGCCCGACCCTCGGCGCCTGGGGATTGGGCTGGGAAGTGTGGTGTGATGGGATGGAGGTGACGCAGTTCACCTACTTCCAACAGGTCGGCGGCTTCGACTGCAATCCCGTCTCGGGCGAGATCACCTACGGCCTTGAACGACTGGCGACGTACGTCCAGGGCGTCGACCGCGTATTTGACCTCAACTTCAATGGTCGCGAGGATGCACGCAAGCTGACCTATGGCGATGTGTTTCTGCAGGCCGAACAGGAATACTCGCGCTTCAATTTTGAGCACGCCGACACGGACATCCTGCTGCGACACTTCCGCGATGCCGAAAAAGAGTGCAAGGCGCTGCTGGCAGCCGGCAGTCCGGCCGCCGGGGCCAACGACAGGCGGCATCGGCTGGCGCTGCCGGCCTATGACCAGTGCATCAAGGCAAGCCACATCTTCAATCTGCTCGACGCGCGCGGCGTCATCTCCGTCACCGAGCGCCAGAGCTATATTCTGCGCGTGCGCGAGCTGGCCAAGGCCTGCTGTGCGGCCTGGCTCAGGACCGACGGGGGCGGGCAGTGAGGTTGGCCGGGCATCGGCGGGTGTCCCGGACGCAAGGGGGTGGCATGCCGCAAGGCTTGGGCGGGCCCAATGCCTGGTCCGCCGCTTAAACGTAAGGATCGCGCGAGGAGTTTTTGCCATGACCGCAGCCAAGACCCTGTTGGAGCTGTCCGGTGCGGATCTGCGCCCACCCCCGCTTGCCACCTCCACGCTCGTCATCATCGATGCGCAGAACGAATACCTCGACGGCAAGCTGGCGCTGCCGGGCGCGAGTTTGGCCCTTGCTGCCCTGGCGCGGCTGCTCGGCCGGGCGCGCGCGGTGGCGGCCCCGGTCGTGCACGTGCAGCATCGGGGGCGCCCGGGCGGGCTATTCGATCTCGACGCTCGCGGCGGGGCCATTGTCGATACGGTGCGACCGGTGAGCGGCGAGCGCGTGGTGCACAAACCGCTGCCGAATGCCTTTGCCCAGACCGACCTCGATGCCACGCTGAAGACGTTGGGGCGCCAGCACGTTGTCTTTGCCGGCTTCATGACGCACATGTGCGTCAGTTCGACGGCGCGGGCCGCTCTCGATCTCGGCTACAAGGCCGCGGTGGCGGCCGATGCCGCCGCAACCCGCGACCTTCCCGACCCCATGGGTGGAACGATCGGCGCTGAGGCGCTGCACCGCGCCGCCCTGGCCGCTTTGGCGGACCGCTTCGCGATCGTGGCCAAGGTCGATCAAATCCCGCAGAGGTGACAAAACGACAAGCGCGGTCCCGCTTGCGGGGCTCCCACCAGCAGGCCCACCGGACGACGTCGTCCTCGGCGGTGTCTGGGCCCGACGGACAACGGCGATGATAAAAACCAATGACAGGGCCATTCTCGCCAGCGAGGCCCGCCATGGCTGAACT
Source organism: Hyphomicrobiaceae bacterium (assembly GCA_035714005.1). Taxonomy (GTDB): domain Bacteria; phylum Pseudomonadota; class Alphaproteobacteria; order Rhizobiales; family Hyphomicrobiaceae; genus AWTP1-13. Next base: position 5,124 of record DASTMQ010000244.1, on the reverse strand, counting down.
GCTGCTCGAGCTCTTCTCCGAAGAAATACCGGCGCGAATGCAACTGCGCGCGGCGGACGATCTCAAACGGCTCGTGCTTGACGGGCTGAAGGCGCAAGGCCTTGCGGTTGGGTCGGCACGCGCCTTCGTGACGCCGCGCCGGCTGACCCTCATGGTCGACGACGTGCCCGCAAAGTCACCCGGCCTCTCCGAAGAGCGCAAGGGCCCCAGGGTCAATGCTCCCGCGGCGGCGATCGCGGGATTCGTGAAGTCGGCCGGGCTCACATCGATTGGGCAAGCCCAGATCGTCAAGGACGACAAAAAAGGCGATTTCTACGTCGTGCGTGTTGAGACGCCGGGCCGCGTCGCCGAAGAGATCGTAGCCAAGGTGGTGCCGGCCGTGGCGGCGAAGTTCCCCTGGCCCAAGTCGATGCGCTGGGGGTCGGGCAAAACCACCTGGGTGCGGCCGCTGCACTCGATCGTCTGCCTGCTCGACGGCAAGGTGGTGCCCTTCGCGATCGAAGACGTCGACAGTGGCAATCAAACGCGGGGGCATCGTTTCCACGGCAACGAACCCTTTGCGGTAAAGGGCCCCGCCGACTACATCAAGGGGCTCAGGGGCCACAAGGTGATACTCGACGCCGGCGAGCGGGCCGCGCTGATTGGCGAACAGGCGCGCGCGCTGGCCAAGGAGCACAAGCTGGCGCTGGTCGAGGACGAGGCGCTGTTGGCAGAGAACGCGGGCCTCACCGAATGGCCAACGGTACTCATGGGTAGCTTCGATGAGACCTTTCTGAGCGTGCCGGCCGAGTGCCTGATGCTTTCCATGAAGCAGCACCAGAAGTGCTTTGCCCTAAGGCACCCACGCTCTGGCAGGCTCGCCAACAAATTCCTGCTGGTCTCGAACCTGCTCGCCAGCGATGGCGGCAAAGAAATCGTGGCCGGCAATGAGAAGGTGATCCGCGCGCGGCTGTCGGATGCCAAGTTCTTTTGGGAGCAGGACCAGAAGAAACCGCTCGACGAAATGGCGTTGGCCCTTACTGGCATTACCTTCCATGAGAAGCTCGGCTCGCAAAAAGACCGCGTCGAGCGCATCGCCGAGCTCGCCTTTCAGATCGCGGGCTCGGTGGATGCGGTGCCGGCGGATGCCCGCCGCGCCGCCCAACTCGCCAAGACCGACCTAGTGTCGGGCATGGTGGGCGAGTTTCCGGAACTGCAAGGCCTGATGGGTCGCTATTATGCCGAGGCCGCCGGCACCAAGCCGGAGATCGCGCGGGCCATTGAGCTGCACTACAAGCCGCGAGGACCGTCCGATCGCGTACCGAAGCTGGAGGACGGGGACGCGGTCGCCGTCGCCGTGGCGCTGGCCGACAAGCTCGATACACTTGTGGGCTTCTGGGCGATCGGCGAAAAGCCGACGGGCTCGGGGGATCCTTTTCAGTTGCGCCGGGCGGCGCTGGGTGTGATCCGGATCGTGCTGGAGAATGACCTGCGCCTACCGCTGCAGACGATCATCGCCCGCCACCGGCTGCGGTTCCTGCGCAGCTTGCGTCCTGCCACCAACACGCTGTGGGGAGAGGACATGAGCGAGGAGGAAAGAGACCAGCTCATCGACGCCGCCGATAATGAGGACTTCGCCTCCCGCTTGCCTGCGCAGGTGACCTCGAAACTCCTCGAGGCCGCCGGCGACCTTCTATCCTTTTTCACCGATCGGCTCAAAGTGCACCTGCGCGAGAGCGAAGCGCGCCACGATCTGATCGATGCGGTCCTCCTCGGCGGCCAGGACGACGACCTGGCCCTGATCGTCAAGCGCGTCGAGGCCCTGGCGGAGTTCTTGAAGACCGACGACGGGGCCAACCTGCTGATCGGCGTGCGGCGCGCCATCAACATCGTGCGCGACGAGGAGAAGAAGGACAAAAAAAGCTATGCCGGCGACTACGACCTCGACCAGCTCGGCGCAAAGGAGGAGCTGGCCCTCGCCGCCGCCATCGAAAGCGTTAAGCAGGACACGCGCGCCGCCATTAACGTGGAAAATTTTGCCGGCGCCATGCGAGCCTTGGCCGAGCTGCGCGCACCCGTCGATGCCTTTTTCGACAAAGTGACGGTGAACGACCCCGACGCCGGCCTACGCGCCAACCGGCTCGCCCTCCTGTCCCAGATCCGCGCCGCCACGCTCAACGTTGCCGACTTCTCCAAGATCGCGGGCTAAGCACCGCCGCGCCTCGCAGCTGGCGCACCCCGGGCGCACCCGCTGCCCATGCTGGGCCGCCGCGATCGCCAGCCTGCCACCGGCGCATGGTCGGGATAAGGGCCAGTGGCGCACACGCTCCGGCTGCAGCAGACCTTGGAACGCCGGCAAGCGAACACCACCGTCGACGGCGGGCGCATCCTGAGCGACAGCGGGCCTCTCCTTGCTCATGAACCTGCCGCCGCCACGGCAATGGCGCCACCAGCCTCAAGGCGGGCCCGGCGGCGCGGTTGAGGCCCCGCGGGGGACGTCGGTGCCGGCACCGGCGCTCACGGGCAGATGCCGAGGACGAGCCCCTTACAAGCGCCATGGGACTGACGGCGGCTTGGAGCCTCGATCGCCGTCAACTTTGAGGAATTTCCACGGACCTTTGGGGGCCTTAAGCAGGAGGGCAGGGGATGCTCGCGGGCCGTGGGATGCGCGCCCCACAACCACAAGGGACGGTGCCGGTGCAATCCCCCTCGCTCGCGCCGACGCCCGAAGCGGGCGACATCGGCAAATTCAACCCGGTGCGGTGGTGGGCTATAACGAGACCGCGCAAGCTTCCCTTAACCCAGGAGAACGTTGCCATGGCCATTGCCCTCTTCATGGTCCGCGCCACCATCACCAAGGACAAGGATGCCGCCTTCAACCGCTGGTACAACGAGGAACACGTGCCGCAGGTGCTGCAGTTCAACGGCGCCGTTAGCGCGCGCCGCTACAGGAAGATCCTGGGGGAGGACAAGTTCGAATACATGGCCCTTTATGAGTTTGCGAGCGAAGAGGTGTTTCGCCGGTTCCTCGACTCCGACCACCTCAAAACCCTGGTCAAGGACTACGACGCCAATTTTGGCGGAGTTTCAGATCGCCAGCGCGCCGGCTACGTGCAGATCTTTCCCTAGCCACCCAACATCTTGGTCCGGAGGCCTAAGGATAAAGGCAGGACACCGATGCGGGTGGGTGCCCTGCCTCCCAAACCAAGAAAAGGTACTCAGGGATACCAGGGCGGCACCTGTGCCAGGCGCGTTCTTAGCGTCCCTTTACAGCCTTCAAGAAACGTTGAGCCTGGGGCCCGGTTCCATCGACATTTTCCATTTATCCACCGCGACGTGGACGGAACATCCCATCACCGGGGCGCCCGGGCAGGCGTCACCCCGGCCGCGGCGACGGCTGCAAGTTGCCGCTGGCGCTAGCAAATTGGCTAAATCTCAGGGGGGTAGGACAGCCAGGGTTGCACCAGCACCAACAGCGGGCTGCTGACGATCGCTAAAGCCGTTCCCATATCGGAGGCGATCCATACCCCGGAGCCGGAGGCATGCGCAGCACTGGCACGTCCATAGCCGGACTTGCGACCGACGCCGCGGGGCTATACTGCGCCCCGGGCAGCTTTCACATCGACCCGACGCGCCCCGTCGCCCGGGCCATTATCAGTCACGGCCACGCCGACCACGCCCGCCCCGGTCACGGCGCCGTGCTGGCCACGCCTGAGACCATTGCCATCCTGAAGACGCGCCTGGGGGAGACTGCGGCCGGCAGCTTTCAGGCCCTCGCCTACAGTGAACCCTTGAGCCTTGGCGGCGCCACCGTGCGCTTGCTGCCCGCGGGGCATATTCTGGGCAGTGCCCAAGTCGTGATCGACCATGCGGGGGCCCGCGCCGTTGTTTCCGGCGACTACAAGCTTGCACCCGATCCAACGGCAGCGCCGTTCGAATTGGTCAGGTGCGATCTATTCGTCACCGAGGCCACCTTTGGCTTGCCGGTGTTCCGACACGAGCCGGATCACCAGGAGATCGGCAAGCTCTTGGCATCGGTCGGCGCCAATCCCGACCGCACGCATCTGATCGGGGCCTATGGCCTCGGCAAGACGCAGCGGCTGATCGCGCTGCTGCGCGCGGCCGGCTATGATCGGCCGATTTGGTTGCACGGTGCCAACCAGGCGCTCTGCGACCTTTACCGGTCGCTCGGTATCGATCTGGGCGAGCTCGCGCACGTCAGCCGGGCCGCGACCAAGCTGCCCGGCGAAATCGTGCTTTGCCCGCCATCCGCACTCAATGACCGCTGGTCGCGGCGGCTTGCCGACCCGGTCACCGCCTTCGCCTCGGGCTGGATGCGTGTGCGGGCGCGCGCCCGCCAGAAGGGCGTCGAGCTTCCCTTGGTGATCTCGGATCATTGCGACTGGCCGGGGCTGGTGGCGACCATTGCCGCGACGGAGGCGGAGGAAATCTGGGTGACGCATGGGCGCGAGGAGGCGCTGGTGCACCAAATCGGCCTGATGGGCCGCCGCGGCCGAGCGCTAGCGCTGATCGGCTATGAGGAGAACGAGGGCGAATGAGGTCGACGGCGGGCACTCCCCACCGGCGGTTGGCGCCGCCGGCTGCAGCGCCCGCAAGGTGGGGCGAGCCCGCGAGCGCGCGCGAGGCGCGCCCATGAAAGCCTTTGCCCAGCTGCTCGACCGCCTCTCCTATAGCCCAAGCCGCAACGCCAAACTGCGGCTGTTGCTTGAATATTTCCGCGGCACGCGCGACCCCGATCGCGGCTGGGCCCTGGCGGTGCTTACCGACGGCCTGCCATTCTCGTTTCCGCTGCGGCGTACGCTCCTCGACATGATGGCCCGCCGCATGGACCCGGAGCTGTTTCGCCTGTCGCGCGACTATGTCGGTGATACCGCCGAGACCATCGCCCTGGTTTGGAGCCCACCGATCGCATCCCGCGAAGAGCTGGCGCCCGCCCGATCACCCACGACGCCGGGCGCGGTGGGCCCAGCCTGCGCCGATTGCGCGCGCCCTCTCCACCTGTCGGAGATTGTCTCGGAGCTGGCGTTGATCGGCCGCAACGACCTGGCCCCGCGCCTGGAGGCGTGGCTCGACCAGCTGGACGCGACCGGCCGCTGGGCACTGTTGAAAGTCTTGACCGGGGCC
>DASTMQ010000243.1:0-8138 GCA_035714005.1 Hyphomicrobiaceae bacterium | reverse complement strand
GGACGCGATGGCTCGAGCCTGCCCTCCTATTGGCCCAAGCGCACGCCGGCCTAACGCTCGCTCATGACCGGCTGAGCTGCCCCGGCAAGTGGGGCCTCACCCACCAGCCTGCTGCGGCCCGCCAACATCAAGGCGGCGGCGATGATCAGGCCTTGCCGGCGCCAGTCCTCGGCGCGCGCCGCGCCGGCGGCCAGCGCTCCCTCGATCTCGCCTGGCGTCAGCGCCCCGACCGCAACGGTGACGGGGCGGCGGCCAAGATCGCTGTCGCAATCAAGCTCCACGGCCGGGCGGCGCACCACGGCCGGGCTGTCGATATTGACCGCATTGGCAATCAGCGTGGCGGCGGCGTCGGCGGCGGCCGCCGTGCGGCCGAGCACGGTCACGGCATCGGCAATGCCGAGCGAGAACGAGCGACCGCGCGCCCCGGAGGTGGCGATGCCGCCGACGCCAGAGCCGGCCTTCAGGCTGAGCCGGCCATTGAGCGCCGGCAGATTGCTGCGCGAGAAGGCGCCGGCGATGCCGACCTCAAGCGCCTGGTCCGGCGCCATGAACACGGCAATGTCGCCGCCATTGTTGACAAAGACGCGCTCGAGCCGCGCCGCGGCCAGCAGATGCGCCATCAGCTCGTCGGCGACGGCACCGGCGACCGCGGCCATGGGGGTGAGAAAGACGCCGGCGAAGGGACGGCAAGCCTCCAGCATGCGGCGCGCGATGGGACCGGTGAGCGCACACGTATCGGTCAAGGGCCGGCGCAAGGCCTGAAGCTCCTCGCACAATTCGGGCAGCACCTGCGGAAACCGCCGCGCCGCGGCGGCATAGGCCGCACGCAAGGCGTGCGGCCGACCCCAGGCCTTGAGCACGATGTCGATCGGCCCGTGCGACAGGTGCAGCCGCCCGCCCGTCAGTTCCTGGATGACGGCGGGGGCAAACATGAGGTTTGACCGATTTTACTCAAGGACTTGAGAAAGGCGCTGACTTCCGCAGCGCTGAGGGGGGCCAGCGTGCTCCGGGAGACCTCGGCGGCGATCGCCTTCATGGCGGCAATGGCCTCCGCCCCGGCGGCCGTCAAATTGAGCGCCAGCAGCCGCCCATCCCTGGGGTCGGGGGATTGGCGCACGTAGCCGCGGGCGCTGAGGCGGGCGATCACCCCCGAAATCGTCGCCTGATCCATGGCGGTCAACCGTCCGAGCTGGTTCTGGGAGACCGAGCCCAGATCATCGAGCTTGGCGAGGGCCGCAAACTGGCGTGGCGTGACGCCGAAGGAGCCCATGACGGCCTTGAACATTTCGCTGGCGCGCTGGTGGGCACAGCGCAGCAAAAACCCGACCTGCTGCTCCAGGACGTAAGGGTCACGCGCGGCCCTCAGCTTGGCGGCGCGCGCGCGCTTGGATCGGGTCGGGACGGAGGCCATGGCTGACGGGCTCCTCAACTGGGCTCATGAGGTTTGCTCTTGCCGGGCGCGAACGGCCAGGGGTTGTCGTCCTGCCAGCCGTCGACGCGCGCCTGCGGCGAGAGGCTCGCAATCACCTCGTCGATGCCGACGATGTCGGCCATGTGTCCGCCGAGGCGGGCATAAAGGCTCCGCGCCAGCGTGAATTCGATCGGCGCCACGATGGCAGGCGTCGGCACCGAGCCGAAGGCCCCTTTCGGCATCCGCGTCACGTCGGCCATGATGGTGATGCCGCCGCCGGGCCATAGCGACACCGGGGCGCCGCCCATCGTGACCCTGGTCTCGCCGCTCGCCACCGAGCGCGTCAACAGGATCGGGTTTTCGGTGACGCCGGCGCGCAACGAGCCGCCGGCCCCGGCCATGAACAGCACGCTACAAAGCGCCGGCTCGCAGTTCTCGCCGATGCGCTGAATGACGGCTGCAACCGCGGCGGGCATCGGCGCCGGCACGGGCCGCAAGGCCTCATCCAGCACGCAATAGAGCGCATCCTCGCCGGTGGTCGAGGTCAACAGCAGCCTGAGCCCCGGCCAGGCAAGCTTGGCGTCGATCTTCTGGATGATCGAGAGCGGCTCGGTGATGTCGGTGCCGCCCCAGCCGAGCCCGGGTTCGGCGACCTTGAAGTAGCGGCCCGGCGTCGACCGGCGCCCGCGCACGCGAATGCCGGCCGGCGGCATCGCCAGCACGCGCCCCGACTGGTGCTCGGTCAGCACGCCGGTAATGTGATCGTCGAGGACGATCACCTCGTCGACGAGGCCAAGCCACTGGCGCGCGAAAATGCCGACCGTGGCCGAGCCGCAGCCGACGCGCATCCTGACCTCTTGCGTGCCGTCGACGATGGGCGCCTTGCCCGCCTGCACGGTCAGGGCGTGGCCGCCGTCGATGCGCATCGCCACCGGCGCGCCGGCGCAGAGCTCGAGCAGGGTGTCGCAGGTGACGGTGCCTTCCTTTTTGGAGCCGCCGGTCAAATGCCGCACGCCGCCGATCGAGAGCATCTGCGAGCCGTATTCGGCCGTCGTCACGTGGCCGACCTGCTCGCCCTTGACGCGCACCGGCGCCGTCTCCGGCCCGAGATGCCGGTCGGTGTCGATCTTCACCTTGACGCCGCAGTAGCTGAAAATGCCCTCGGTGACCACGGTGACGGTGTCGAGGCCGGCGTGCTCCGCCGACACGATAAAGGGCGCCGGCTTGTAGTCGGGATAGGTGGTGCCGGCGCCGATGCCGGTCACGAAGGTGCGCGCCGGATCGAGCGGCGCCCCGTCCCAAGCATTGTCCGCGAACGGCACCAGTTTGCCTTTGGCATCGATGGTCCTCGCCATCAGCACGACCGGATCGGTGCGGACGAGCTGTCCCCCCTCGTTGGCATAGCGCGCGCAGGCACCCGAGCGCCCCGGGCGGATGCGGCACAACACCGGGCAGGCATCGCAGCGCACGATGCCCTCGGCCTCCGTGGCTCCGAATTTGGCGGCCCGCGCCGCCGGCGAAAGCTGATCGCCGCTCATGCTCCACCTTCCCCGTGCCGAGCCGGCCCGTTGAGCGCCTCCCAAAGCCGATGCGGTAGCACCGGCACGCGCGTTACGCGCACGCCGGTGGCGTGGCGAATGGCGCCGAGAATGGCGGGTGCGGTGGCGATCAGCGCCGGCTCGCCGACCCCCTTGGCGCCGAACGGTCCCTCGGGTTCGGCCTCCTCGATCAGGTAGATCTTCACTTTGGGCATGTCACCCACCGTGGGAATGAGATAGTCGTGCAGGTTTTCGCTGCGGCCCGGCGTGAACTCCTCCATCAGCGCCAGGCCCAGGCCCTGGGCGATGCCGCCGTGAATCTGCCCCTCGACCAGCGTCGGGTTGATCGCGCGGCCGACGTCGTGGGCGGCCACCATGCTCAAAACTTTGCTGGTGCCGAGCGCGGTGTCGACCTCCACCTCCGCCATTTGCGCGGCAAAGCCGTAGCTGGCGTAGGGGATGCCCTGCCCGTTGGCATCGAGCGCCGTGGTCGGCGGGTCCCAGCTGCCGACGCCGTCGAGCACCAGATCGGAGCGATGGTCCGCCGCGGCGGCCGGCAAGGCCGGCAGCGTGGCAAGATCGACGCTGCGCGAGGCCTCCCCGTCGACGATCCTGAGGTGGCTGCCGGCAAGGCTGAGCCGGGCGTCGGGACCGGCATTGGCGAGCGCCAGCATCTTGCCGCGAAGCGCGGTTGCCGCCAGCCGGGCGGCATTGCCCGACACCAAGGTTTGCCGCGAGGCCGAGGTCTTGCCGGCATCCGCCGTCACCTGCGTGTCGCCAACCAGCATCTGAAGGGCTGAGACCGGCAGCCCGAGGGCGGCGGCGGCGATCTGCAGGAGCACGGTCGAGGAGCCCTGGCCAATATCGACGGCACCATTGAGGAAGGTCAGCGTGCCGTCGCGGGCCAGCGTGATGCGCATGGTGGAGGGGTTGGGGAGCGAGGTGTTGCCGCAGCCGTACCACATGGCGGCGAGCCCGACGCCGCGGCGACGACGGGGTTTGAGCGCATTGTGGGCGGCAACGCGCGCCAGCGCCGCCTCCCAGTCGCCCTTGAGGGCGGCGAGACATTGCGGCAGGCCCGCCGAATGGGCGAGGCGCTGGCCCGAGGCGGTGACGTCGCCCACTTTGAGCGCGTTGCGCTGGCGAATGGTCCAGCGGTCGAGGCCGAGCCGCTCCGCCAGGTCGTCGAGCAAGGTTTCGTGCGCGATCGCCGCCTGCGGCACGCCGAAACCGCGAAAGGCGCCGGCCGGCACCGTGTTGGTATAAACGGCGCGGGTGGCGATCGCCACGTTGGCCACGCGATAAGGACCCATGCCGTGCACGGGAACGCGATTGGCAACCGTCGGACCCCAGGAGGCATAGGCGCCGGTATCGAAGTCGGCCTGCATCTGAAAGGCTGTGAGCCGGCCCGCCGCATCGGCCCCGGCGCGGGCGAGGATGCGCGCCGGATGGCGCTTGGTGGTCGAGGTCATGGATTCGGTGCGTGAGTAGACGATGCGCACGGGCCGCTTCGTCACCCAGGCGGCGACGGCGAGCAGGGGCTGCACCGAGACGTCGAGCTTGCCACCGAAGCCGCCGCCGCACGCGGTGGGACGAATGCGCACGCGCTCGGGCGCGATGCCGAGCACGCGCGCACATTCTTCCAGATCCATGTAAGGGGCTTGCGTGCAGGCGGCGATTTCGATGCGATCGGGCCCGGCGCCGATCGGCACGGCATAGCCGGCTTCCGGCTCGATGTAGGCGTGTTCGACGAAGGCCGTCTCGAAGCTGCCTTCGGCGCTGACCGCCGCCGCCCGCAGCCCGGCGTCCACGTCGCCCGATCGGAGCTTGCCGCGCGCCAGCACGTTGTCGGCGGCGTGGGGGTGGATGGCGGCGGCGCCGGGGGCCAAGGCCGCATCGATGCCGGCGATCGGACCGGTGGGCTGCCAGACGATGGGCAGCGCGGCATCCGACAACCCCTCGAGCGCCGCGCGGGTGCCGACCAGCGCCAGCACGGCCTCGCCGCGGAAGCGCACGCGGCCGGGGGCCAGCACCGGCTGATCCTTGAGCCCGGGAAAAATGCCAAAGCCATTTTCACCCGGCACGTCCTTGTGCGTCAAAATGGCGGCAAGCCCCGGCGTGGCGGCGATCACCGCGTCGAGGTCGCCGAGCGTGAAGCGGGCCGCCGCATGCGGGGAACGCACGATGCGCAGCCACAGGGCGTCGGCCGGGGCGGCGTCGGCGCCGAATTGATCGGTGCCGGCGACCTTGGGCCAGCCATCGACGCGGGCGAGACGGTCACCGATGATGGCAGGCGTCTCCAGCGGCGGCGGCACCCCGCGACCGGCAACGGCGAGGATGGCTTCAACGATCTTGAGATAGCCGGTGCAGCGACACAGGACGCCGCCGATGGCGTCGTCCACCTGCTCGCGGCTGGGCGCGGCGCAGCGGGCGAGGAGGTCGGTGGCCGCCATCAGCATGCCCGGCGTGCAGATGCCGCACTGGGCCGCCCCGTGCGCCAAAAAAGCCTCGCGCAACCGACGGGTGAGCCCTCGCGGGCCGTCGCCTTCGATGGTCCACACGTCGCTGCCGGCCGCCCGCGCCGTCGCCAGCAGGCAGGCACACGCCTGCCGGCCATCGACGATGATCGTGCAGGCGCCGCAATCCCCGGCTTCGCAACCAACCTTGGTCCCCGGCAAGCAAAGCCGCTCGCGCAACGTGTCGGCGAGGCTCGCAAAGGGCGCCGCCGCAACGGTGGTTGGCTCGCCGTTGAGGCTGAAGGAGACCATCGCCAGCTGCCCAGGCGCCACCCGCATCAGGCAACCCTCCCTGCGGGCGCACCGGCAAGCTCGGCGAAGAGGTCGCGCGTGAGCGCCAGCGCCGCCGCCCGCCGGTAGGCCGCCGAGGCGCGGATGTCATCGATGGGCGAAAGCGCCTGGAAATGCTCAAGGGCGATGCGCCGGCTGGCCGCCGCCAGCGGCACGCCGATCAGGGCGGCCTCCAGCGCCGCGAGCCGCTGCGGTATCGCCGAGCAGGCGCCCACGGCGAGCGCGCAGGCGGCAATATCGCCCGCCCGATCCGTCTCGATCACCGCCGCCACCATCGCGATCGAGATCACCAGGTACTTGCGCGCGCCGAGCTTCAAAAAGTGGGCGCGCGCACCGCTCACCGGTTTGGGGACGAGGATGGCCGTGACGATCTCATCGCGGCGGCAGGCCGTGTGACGATAGCCGTCGATGAACGCCGCCAGCTGCAGGCGGCGCCTGCCGCCGAGGCTTTTGAGCTCGACCAGGGCCTCCAGCGCCAACAGGTTGGGCGCACCATCGCCGGCGGGCGAGGCGGTGCAGATGTTGCCAACGAGCGTGCCGTAGTTTTGGATTTGCACGCCGCCGACCTCGCGCGCCGCCAGCTGGTAGCCGGCAAAGGCCGCTGGCAGATCGGCCTCGATCAGGTCGGTCCAGGTCGCAAGCGCGCCAAGGCGCCAGTAGGCCTCCTCCTCGACGATGCCCTTGAGGTCTTTGAGCGCACTGATGTCGAGCACATCCTTGTGCTCCATGTCGCCCCAGCCGGCGCGCGCGGCCCTTGCCGGGTAGACGTCGGTGCCGCCGCTGAGCACGACGAGGTCGCGGCTGGCGCGCAGGCCGAGCGCCTCTGCCAGCGTGTCGGGGCGATAGAAGACAACCATCGGCTCCCCCTCAGCTTGAGGGCCGCGGCCGGCGGCGCAGCGCTTGGGTGGCCACGATCTGCGGTGCGCCATCGTCTCCGAGCACCACGCCGAACAGGCTTTGGGCCTCTGCCCTAGTGTAGTAGCCGCGCTCAACATCGCGGGCGACGAGGTTGGGATCGCGCGCATAGGGATCACCATAGCCGCCGCCGCCCGGCGTCATGACTTCGACGCGATCGCCCACACCCAAGGGGATGTCCTGATCCTTGGACAGGTGCTCAGGGATGAGGCTCTCGCGGCCGCGATGGAGGATGACGATGTTGGGGCCGCCGTCGCCGCCGCCTTGCACGCCGGGCGGACCAAAGCGGCCGTGATCCATGACAAAGGAGGCGCGAGCGGAACCGCGCAGCAGCTCAACCTCATAGTGCACGCCGAAGCCACCGCGCTGCTTGCCGGCGCCGCCGGAGCCTTCGCGCAGCGCAAAGCGGCGAAACAGAATGGGATAATATTGCTCCAGCACTTCCACCGGCTGGCTCTTGGAGATGCCAATGGTGGAACAGCCGTTGCTCAGCCCGTCGTGGCCGGCATTGCCCCCATAGCCGCCACCGGAAATCTGGTACATGACGTAGCCCGCGCCCTTGCCGGGATCGAAGCCGCCGAGCGCGAAATTGCCGGACGAGCCCGCCGGCGCCGCCGTCACCTTGTCGGGAATGGCCTGCACCAGGGCGAGAAAGACGGCCTCGGCAATGCGCTGCGACACTTCCGCGGCGCAGCCCGAGACGGGGCGCGGATAGTGCGCGTCCAGGAAGGTGCCGCTCGGCCGCTTGATCCGCAACGGCTCGAAGGCGCCGGCGTTGAGCGGCGTGTCGGGGAAAATGTGCCGCATCGCCAGGTAGACGGCCGAGTAGGTGGTCGCCAGCACCGAGTTCATCGGCCCGAGGCAGGGCGGCGAGGAGCCGGTGAAGTCGAACTCGAGCGTGTCGGCGGCCTTGCTGACCCGCAAGGCGATGCGCAGCGGCGTATTGACGACACCGTCGGAATCGACAAACGCCTCCGAGCGATAGACGCCGTCGGGGATGGCGGCGATGTGGGCGCGCATCAAGCGCTGGGCGCGGCGATTGATTTCGGCGATCGCCAGCACCAGGGTCTCGCGGCCATAGCGGTCGATCAGTTCTGTCAGCCGGCTCTCGCCGACTTTGAGCGCCGCCGCCTGGGCCCTGATGTCGCCGATACGCTGATCGGCGATGCGCATGTTAGAGCGAATAATGGCGTGGATCTCGGGGTCCATGACGCCGCGCTTGAAGAGCTTCACCGGCGGCAGGCGCAGGCCCTCCTGCTCGACCTCGGTGGCGTGCGCCGAAAAACCGCCCGGCACCATGCCGCCGATATCGGGCCAATGCCCGGTGTTCTGCAGCCAGCAGAAAGGCTCGCCGCGATAGTAGAAGGGCAGCGCGAAGCGCACGTCCATCAGGTGCGTGCCGCCGAGATAGGGATCGTTCACGGCATAGATGTCGCCGGGCTCGGGCTGGCCCGCCTCGCCGGCACG
>DASTMQ010000242.1:0-3122 GCA_035714005.1 Hyphomicrobiaceae bacterium | reverse complement strand
ATTGGATCATGCCGGTGCGGCTCGAACCGGTGGAACCGTCGCAGATCCATTGGCAGCTCGGCCGCCACCAGTACCGGGACCTGACAACCGCGGCGGGCATTCTGGAATTCGAGGCGATGTTGAAGGAGCTTGCGCTGTCCGCCTGAGGGCCGCCGGGGCGCGCCGCGCGCGCCCTGCAGCGCATTGCGCGGCGACCGGCGGAGGTTCGACCGCCGGCGCCCAAAGCCAAGCCCTGTCGGCCGGTTGGCGGAGCATGGAGAGGGGCGTGCCACGGCACCAGTGAGCCGCGGTGTTCAGAAGGTCATTTTCCCCGGCACGTCGCACCAGGCTGTGGCCGCCGATCAGCCCTCGTTTGCAAACCGCGTCACCACAGCGGAACGGGCTGCCAGCGTGCGATGCACGGGACATTTTCCCGCAATTTCGATCAGCTTCTTTGCCGTCTCTGCGTCGGCACCACCCTCGACCGCGATGGTTCGCTCAAAGCGATCGATATTTCCGGTGCGACCCTCGATGGCTTCGCCGCAATCCTCGCAGTGGGCGGCCGGCAGCTTGCCGTGCTTGACGCTCACGGTTACGCGCGGCAGTGGCAGTTGGGCACGATCGGCATATATTCTAAGCGTCATTGAGGTGCAGGCGGCCAGGGCTACCGCGAGATAGTCGTAAGGGCTCGGCCCGCTATCAAGGCCTCCGACCGAGACGGGCTCGTCGGCAAGCAGCTGGTGGCGGCCCGCCAGCACGACGTTCTGGAATTTTCCCACTCCGGTTTCCATCACCACGACGCCATCGTGGCGATCCTCGGCGTTCGTCTGCTCCTCGTGCTCGGCAATGTAGCGGGATGCCCAGGCGGCGATCACCTCGGCGGCATAGACGGCATCGCGCTTGCGCGAGAGCAAATGGTCGGCGTCATCGAGCGAGACGAAACTCTTGGGATGGCGCGCCGCCGTAAAGATGGCGGTTGCGTGCTCGATGCCGACGGTCAGGTCGCGCGGGGCGTGCATGATCAGCAGGGCCTTGTGCAGATTGGCGATGTGCTGGCGCAGCGCCTGCCCCTTGGCATCCTCCACCAACGTCCGGCTGATTGGGAAAGTTCGACCCGCGAGCGTGACATTGGCAATACCATCACGCTCGATATCCTCGAGCTGCGCACGGAAGTGCTGCAGCACGTGGGCGACATCCGAGGGCGCCGCGATGGTGACGATCGCTTTGGCCTCGGGAAGGCGATTGGCAGCGGCCAGAACGGCGGCTCCGCCCAACGAGTGGCCAATGACCAGCGCCGGCGCTCGATAGTGCTTGCGCAAATGATCGGCAGCACGAACCAGGTCCTCCACATTCGAGGAAAAGTTGGTGTTTTCAAATTCGCCTTCGGACGAGCCAAGCCCCGTGAAATCAAACCTCAGCACCGCGACCCCGAGCGAGGTTAGCGCCGTGGCAATGTGACGGGCGGCGAGAACGTCCTTGCTGCAGGTAAAGCAGTGAGCAAACAGCGCGTAGGCTCGGATCGCGGCCGGCGGCAGATCCAGCCGCGCCGCCAGCTCGTGCCCGAGACTGCCGGGGAAGGTCATGCGGATCGAACGCGCGCTCATGGCAACCTCCAGGTCCGTGCAGCCGAACTCGCAATCAGCATAATCGGCGGGCTTAATAGCGCAGCCAACGATCAGAGACTATGGTCAGCATCGCCTCGGCGACCCGCGAGCCGGGCTGATATTCGCCGGCGGCTGTGCAGGTCAAGGTAGGGCCAAGGCGGCGCGCGGCCGAGGGAGGCGCCGACGGGTGGCTCAGGGGCATAACTCCTCCGCCATCCTTGCCTGCCTTCGGTCAGCGGGCTCACAAGAGCGGCTCGCGCTTCAAACGCGACGCCAGCAAGGCGACAAAAAGCCGGGTCCTTTCCGCGGCTATTTTGCTGGCGGGCCAGACCGCATAAACGGGAAGCTTTGCCGGTTCGAAATTCTCAAGCACCAGTTCTACGGCTCCCCGATCGACGAGGTTGCGAATTTGCCAAAGCGGCGTGCGCCCGATGCCGAGCCCCCGGGCAACCGCGACATGTGCGGCGGAGGTGCCGTCCGTGCGCAGGCGCCCGCGCACGCGGATCGACCTTTGCCGGCCAGCCACCCGGAAGGGCCAGATCTCGAGCTCGCCATCGCTTGTGCGCAGCACGCAATTATGCTGCCGAAGGTCGGCAGGCTGCTTGGGGCGGCCGTGTTCGGCAAGATAGGCGGGGGCGGCATAGGTCACAACGCGCAACTCGCCCAGTCGCTGGGCTCTGAGCCGAGAGTCGGGCAGGTGCCTGATGCGGACCGCCAAGTCGAGGCCTTCCTCCAAGAGATCGACGTTGCGGTCGGAGGTCTTGAGCTCGATTTCAACGCGCGGATAGCTGCGCATGAAATCGCTGATGGCGGGCACGACGTAGGCTGGAGCAAACAGGACGGGCGCGCCAAGTCGCATAGAGCCGGACGGTTCGGCGCGCCGGTTGGCGGCATCGAGCCGGGCCGCCGCGATCTCCTGAAACGCGGGGTGGACCCGATTGTAGAAGCTGCGACCGGCCTCGGTCGGGCTGGACTTGCGGGTCGTGCGCCGCACCAACTCAACGCCAATACTACGCTCAAGGGCGAGTAGCGAGCGATTGATCGACTGCAGCGACCGGCGCAGCTGGCGCGCGGCAGCCGTCTGACTGCCCCTTTCCACGATCGCCAAAAAGGCCTCGAGATCGCCCAGCCGGTGCATCAAGTGTCTCCCGGTTTTCGGGAGAGTATAGGCGCAATCATCCGCCGATTATCACGCCGGCGCGGAGACCCGATCTGCCCCGAAGGCTCGCCCAGCTTGGGCGCTAACGGCAAACTTAAGCGAGCAACGCACGGCCATTCGTCACGCGCTGGTAGAATGACCTCGTCGAGCCTGCCGGCGGACGCCTCCGAAGCCAGCCGGTTTGGGCCATCGCGCCGCGCTCCGTTATGGTATCAGCCGCTGCCAATCCATCGTTCGCGCTGGGCTCGACGATTTGGGGTGGGCTTGGAGCGATGGCCCAGCCACAGCGCTCGCTGTCAGCCTTGATGGGAAGCCTTGATGGGGAGCGAGCTGCGGCTTGAAGCCGACGCCGATCGCCGCTGACAGCGCTTTCAGGGCAA
>DASTMQ010000241.1:0-8572 GCA_035714005.1 Hyphomicrobiaceae bacterium | reverse complement strand
CTGATTTGGTTTGGCGCCTTGGTAGCGGTCAACTTGCAGACGGCGTTCTTGAGCCCGCCGGTCGCCATGTCGGCCTACTATTTGAAGAATGTCGTGCCCCAGTGGAGCCTATCGACGATTTACAGGGGCATGGCGGATTACATGGCCATTCAGATTTTCTGCTTGCTGGCACTCTTGCTGTGGCCACAGATCGCGCTGTGGCTGCCGCAAGTCCTCAGATAGCGTTCGCACGCCTGCTCGGCGGTCTTGCAATGACGGCACCAGTGCAGGCTGCCGGCTGGCAAGGGCACAAGCCCACCGTCCTTGTGGGTTTGCTGCTTTGGTTGCAGGCTGCGCGCCCAGCCGTTGCCCTTCGCACAACCCGGCTTCTCGCCGCGTGTCTAAGTGCCCCATACCCAAGTGCCCAAGTGCCCAAGTGCCCAAGTGCCTAGGCAACACGATCGCCTTGTTTGATCTGCACGGTGCGGTTGTCGACGGCGGGCAGCATCTGGGCCGGGTCGCGCGTAACCACGACGTCGACCACGGTTGGGCGATCGCGCTCCTCCATACCCTGTTGCAGGGCAGCAGCGAGCGCCTCCGGGTCTTCGACGCGAATGCCGCCGCACCCCATTGTGCGCGCGATCGCCGCGTAGTCCATCTCATTAAGGTCGGCCGACTGGTAGCGCCCTCCCATCATGGCGTGCTGTAGTGCCTTGACGTAGCCGGAGGCGGCGTTGTTGACGACAATGACCGTCAATCCGCACTTGATGCGCCGCGCACTTTCAAGCTCGCCAAGGGTCATGTTGAAGCCGCCGTCGCCGCTAATGGCGACGACTGGTCGGTCCGGTGCCGCCAGGCACGCGCCGATGCCGCCCGGCAGCCCATAGCCGATGGATGCCAATCCGCGATCCGGGATAAACTGACGGCCCGCCTGCTTAGTGTCGTAAAGCAGGCCGGTCCAGTGTCCGGCAAAGCCGCCGTCGGCGACCAGGATCGCGTCGGCGGGCAGGGTCTTGTTCAGTTCACGGCAAAGCCGCGCCATGTGCACCGGACGATCGGGCGAATTGAGGCGGGGCGCGGCCTCGGCTTCCCATTGCCTCAGGCGCGGCGCGACCTCCGCAAGGTAGTCGGCTCGGTGCGCACGCGCGGTCCTGTTGCTGTCCGAAAGCGCCTCGGCAAGATCCTCGAGCCCGGCTCGCGCGTCGCCCCACAGCGAAACCGCGGCGGGGACCGAGCGGCCGATTTCCTCAGCCACGATGTCGAGATGAATCACGGGGATGTGCGCCGGCGGCAGGCTAAAACGCTTGGTGGCGATCTCCCCGAGCTTGCAGCCGACGACCAGTAGGCAATCCGATGCGTCAATCATGTCGTTGGCGATCCGAGAGTAGCGGCCGAAAAGACCCACGCTGAGCGGGTTGGCGCAGCCAATGCCACCCTTGCCGGTCATGGTATGGGCCACGGGGATGGCCTGGCTCTCTGCCAGTCGGGTCAGCGCCTGCCAGGCTTCCGACAGGTGGATGCCGCCCCCTACCAACAGCAGTGGCCGTTTCGCCTTCGCGATCAGCTTTGCGGCCCGCTCGATTTCGGCGCGATCCGGGCGAGCGCGGCGGGCCGGTGCCTTCAAGGTAGCCTCGTCAATTTCGAAATCCTCCGCCACGAAATCGTGCACGCCGTGGCAAACATCCTCCGGCACATCGAGCAACACCGGTCCCGGCCGCCCGGAGGTTGCCACCGCAAAGGCGCGCCGCACCAACTCGGGGATGCGGCTTATCACCTCGACCCGCATCACGTCCTTGACGGCCGGCCGCAAAATTTCAACTTGCCGGCATTCTTGGGTCATGTTCTTCCAGGAATGGCTGCGATTGGTATTACCGGTGATGGCGATGATCGGGATGCCGCCATTCAGCGACTCTACCAGCCCGGTGAGGAGATTGGTGGCGCCCGGACCCAGCGTGCCGTCGCAAATACCCGGGCGATTCGTCACCCGAGCGTAGGCGTCTGCAGCAAACGCACCGCAGCGCTCGTCGTTGATCAGGTGGTGCGTCAGGCCAACACCGCCGATGGCATCATAAAATGGCAACAGCTGGAAGCCGCCCATGCCAAACATCGGCCCAGCGCCGGCAAGGCGCAACATTTCTGCGAGCGCACGCCCACCATTCATCGTGCCCGATGGGCGATTTCTGATCGTTTCAGTCATGGCTCCTCCTTAGCCGGCTAGGGCCGAGCGCAGGTTGGCGACAAAATCCCGGGCGCTCAGGCCTTCGCGGAGGCCGAGCGCCGCCGCGCGGGTATTGATCCGGCTGACGATGCCGTCTTCGTAGGTCGAGCGCGCATCGCCGATGCGGGCGCTCGCGGCCGCGACCGCGCCTGCGGCGATGCCTCTCGCGGCGAGTACCGGCAAACGCGAGACGCCGGCGTCGTCCTTGCCGATCCCGGCGTCGTTATATAAGGCGCCCAGCACGTCATACTTGATCGCGGTCTCCGGCTTGCCGCCCAGCAGTCCACCGTGCGAACCGGTCACGACAATCGCATTCTTATGCTCGGGCAGAACGAGGGAGGCCGAGTCGAGCGCCCATAGCCGCGGCGCTGTCGACGTGAGCAGATACGTGCCTTCGAGCGCTTCCGGCGCCGGCCGCTCCGTCTGCCGGGCCTGTTGCAGGCTCACAGCAGCCTCGCGACAAGATTGGTTTGGTTTGACCCCAAGCGCCGCCGCCAGCTGATTGGCATGGGTGATGATGCCGCTCCCGATCATATCAGCGCCATCGCCGATCCGCGCCGTAGCGTGACCGACGGTCGCTGCCGCGATACCCAACTGTTGCAGGTAGTCGAGCCCGCCGATGCCGGCTCGATCGCGGCCGACCCCCGCATCGTTGAAAATGACCGCGGCGGCGGCGAGTTTTGCCGCAAGAAAAGCGGCATACACGCCGCCATGCGAGCCGTTGACGATGACGGCACCGGCCGCGTCCGGACCGATGCGTGTAATGCTGTCGGCGATGACAATAGGAGCCCGCATGCATCAAGTCTCTGCCTAGGCGGCCTCGCCGCCACGGCCCGAGGCTTCAAGTACCTCACGAATGGCGGCCAGAATACGAGTACGGTCCGGGAACACGTGGTTTTCGAGCACAGGGCTGTAGGGGATTGGCACCTGCAGGGCACAAACCCGCCTGACCGGGGCCTGCAGCCGCGCAAATGTCGGGGCGTCCTCGGTGGCAATCGCCGCGACTTCCGCCGAAAATCCGGCCGTCGGACCGGCCTCATCGGCGATGACGAGGCGGCCTGTTTTGCGCACCGAGCTGCGGATCGTGTCCGTGTCCAACGGCACCAGTGTGCGCGGATCCACGACCTCCACCGAAACTCCCTCCTTGGCCAGCTCTTCGGCCGCGGCCAGCGCCTCATGCACCAGCCAAGCCAAGGCCACAACCGTGACGTCGCTCCCTGCGCGTTTGACGTCCGCCTTGCCGAGGGGGATCGTGTAGTCCTCCTCCGGCACGGGTCCCATGTGCGTCATCAGACGGTTCGATTCGAACGAGATGACGGGATTGTTATCGCGGATCGCCGTCTTCAGCAGCCCCTTTAGATCGTAGGGGCTTGAGGGCAGGAACATCTTCAAACCGGCCAGGTTCATGAACATCGAGTATGGCGACTGGGAATGTTGCGCGGCGAGTTGAGTGCCCCCGCCGACGGCGGCCCGATAGAGAATCGGAAAGGTCGCCTGTCCACCGAACATGTAGTGGATCTTCGCGGCCTGGTTGACTATTTGGTCCATCGCCACAAAGGAGAAGGTGACCTGCCGCCAATCGACAATGGGGCGGTAGCCACAGCCGGCGGCCCCAATCGCCATGCCGGTCGTGGCGGCTTCGGCAATCGGCGTTGCCCGCATCCGCTGGTGGCCAAACTCCGCAAGCAGCGGCGCAATTGGGTCGGTCGTCATATAAAAAATCTTGGGGTCGCGCCGCATCTCCTCGGCGACGGCTTCGATCGCAGCCTGGGCGTATGTCAGTTGGCGCATTTTCGCTCCTCACCTCAGGCGGCAAACACGTCTTCGGTCGCCTGCTCGGGGAGCGGCAGCGGGCTTGTCTCCGCGAAAGCCACTGCAGCCTCGAGCGCCCGCATCACCTCGTCCTCGATGGCGCTGAGCCCGGCAACGTCGAGCTCACCTTGTTCCCTCAGTCGCCGCGCCAGCAGGCCGATTGGATCTCTTTGCTGCCATGCCTCCACCTCCGCCCTGTCGCGCGGATCGGGCAGCCCACGGCGCTCGGTATGGGCGCGCCAGCGGTAGGTCTTGCACTCGATCAGCGTTGGGCCGGCGCCGGCGCGGGCTCGCTCCACGGCAGCGTGCGCGGCTTGATACACCGCGAAAATATCGTTGCCGTCCACCGTAATGCCCGGAATGCCGTAGCCAGCGGCGCGCGCAGCCACATCGCTTAGCGCATGGGTTGCGGCGGCCGAAGTTTGGGCGGCCCACATGTTGTTTTCACACACATAAATCATGGGCAGCTTCCAGGTCGCGGCGATGTTGAGACATTCGTGGAAGGGACCTGCATTTGATGCCCCGTCTCCAAAGAACGAAACGGCGACGCCTCTCTTTGCATCCATTTGCGCGGCAAGACCCGCCCCGGTGACGATGGCAATCCCACCCGCGACGATCCCATTGGCTCCGAGCATGCCGATTTCAAAGTCCGCGATATGCATCGAACCGCCCTTGCCCTTGCAGTAACCGCTTTGCCGACCGTAAAGTTCGGCCACCATGCGGTTCAAATCGGCGCCCTTCGCGATGCAGTGCCCGTGGCCGCGATGCGTGGATATGATGCGGTCGCCGTCCGCGAGGGCACCGCAGACACCGACCGCGACGGCTTCCTCACCAATGTAGCAATGCACGACCCCGAATATTTTGCCGGCGTGATAATCGGCCGAGGCGCGCTCCTCAAACCGCCGGATAGTCAGCATCCGACGCAGCATCTCACGCTGCTTTTCGGGCGGCAGATTAGTTGAGATGCTTGTCATGACCTGCCCACTCCTCGTTGACTGACCGAACCTCAAAGCCGCTGCGGACGGTTCGGTGTTGTGACCGTCGCTTTCCCTTGCGAGAGCGCGAAAGTTGCCGCATGAGCAGCTGAGTTCGCCGGCTCCCCAATGCGCATCACCGCTGAGGGCTCCCGGTTTCCCAGCCCGCAACGCTAAACTCGACGCCAATCCCCTCGGTCTTTTTCGCCACAGACCCTCCAGCGGCTCCCACAGCAATCGTCAGATCGGTTGCGGCCGTACCCCTCCATAACCCCGAGGCCGGCTTGCCCGAAGCCAACGGCGACGTCGCCCCGTCATCCCCGGTGGCTCCTCGACGCCGTCGAAAACACTAGCAGCGGGCCTCGCCGCCGCAAACCCTTTGCGCCGAACCAGGTCGCCAAAACCAGGTCACCAAAGCCAAGTCACCTGCCGGCAAATGGCCAGGGTCTCCCGAATTTTCTCATTTTCGACGCCACAGAGCGGCCCCTTACGCTTCCGATCCCCGGCCAGGAACCATTCTATCCGGCAACAGGGCTCAGGCCTCGAGATCATCGCGCACTCCTGCCTTCGCCCGGACGCAACGAGCCTGTCGATCCCTTCCTCCCTGCCCCCCAAACCGGTACGCTGATCGATCAGGGCTAGGGTCGATGTGGTCGCGAGGCGTCGCTCTTTGTGCGGGCTGCAATCAGCTGCGTGAGGCATGCGCGGCAGTAGCAGCGAACTGCTTTTTCTGTTGCGCTCACCGGCAACACGTGCGGCATCGTAAAGCACCAGCACACCGCCTCACCCTTTGCCATCCCACAGTCATTGTCTGCACCGCAGGTTGGACAACATAGCTTGCCAGCCGACACCTTAGCCTCCTCAAAAGCCCCGCCCTTGCCACACCTTGCGGCACCCGGGTTGGCGTCCGCAACCCCTCACCCCCAGCCAGACGCTGGGCGAGACGCAAATGCCGGGATTAAGCTGCCCCGCTGCATCCCGCGAGTGCCGTCGAAGGCGTCCCCTGTCTCTGATGTCGACCTAATTTCAATTTCGCCCGGCTGCGAGAACGGTAAATTTTGCTCTCGCCCGCATCAGCGGCTTAACTCAACCAGATCGGCATTCCAGCGCTCGTGGCGGCCGCGGCAAGGATGTAGCTCCCGAACGTGTGAAAGAGCCGTACCTCGGCGTCCGCAAAACCGCAGCGAAATGGCTGCAAGCCCCTTGGCGGGGCCGAACCTCCTATACGGAGACCTATTCAGAGCCTGTCTAAGGCGCAGCTAGCACTTCTTCAGGACGGCGGAGATCTTCTTCACCGGCAAACCCTCCTCGAGCACGATCGTGATCGACTGCTGGCAAGGAGCGGTGGCGACCGTCATCTTCGCGTCAAAGAAGTTGCCGCTTAACATGATGTCAAACCCGTCCGGC
Source organism: Hyphomicrobiaceae bacterium (assembly GCA_035714005.1). GTDB lineage: Bacteria > Pseudomonadota > Alphaproteobacteria > Rhizobiales > Hyphomicrobiaceae > AWTP1-13. Next base: position 2,182 of record DASTMQ010000241.1, on the reverse strand, counting down.
TTCACCGTACCGTTCACTATTCCATCGATATTGTTGATCTTGTCCTGCCAACGCCCAGTGATTTTTCCGGCGGCAATCTGGAGCTCAGTCGTTCCATCGAACTGATAGTCGGCGCTCTTGCAGCGAAGGTTCTGTGTCAGGCGTGAACCGCCGCCAGCTGGAAAATATGTCACCACACAGGTGTAGGTTTGGTTTGGCCCGGACGCCGGAACAAGGAGTGCGCTTCCCGCCCAACGGCCAGCAAGGGCGAGGATCGGGTCAGAACTCTGCGCGAGGGCGCCGTTACCCAGCATGGCAGCTGCCAGCGCTGACAAGGCAAGCCTGGCGAGAGATCGACGGTTCATCAATCAGGGCTTTCAAGAGGGTTGGCCGATCCGGCAACTATTTTCACAAAATCTTGTGAGCTTTGTGTCTGTCGCTATCGATCGGCCGGCGTGCATGCTGGCGATTTCTCCCCCCGTTATGCAGCGGTAAGGACCGTGCTCGTCGACGCGCCCGAAAAATTTGAGGTCTTGTGGTGGCCCGGGGCAAACATCTGAGCTGGCGGGGCAAAACGGAAGGGGGGCGTGCCGCGCCAATAGGACCGGGCGATCCTTGGTCTCGCGGCGGGCCAGGGGAACCTGGCGGCAGGCGTGCCGTTGTGACGTTCAACAGGGCCACCACCATGCCTTGCACCGCGCCGCGCGCGATTGGCGCATGATGGTGGCGGCGCGGCTGCGAGCGAAGCTCTTTGCTGCCGCGTGCCTCGCCAAACAAGAGGATAGCAAGGTCTTCATGATCCGTAAGCTCAAGTCTGGGCAATATCGTCTCTACTCCCGCAAGGTCGACCCGAAGACGGGCAAACGCCGCAACCTCGGCACCTTCCCGAGCCGGGCCAAGGCAGAGCGCCACGAACGCGCGGTGCAGTACTTCAAACGTCGCGCTTGACGGGTAAGGGTCACCAACACCCCGCGCACGCGGCGTCAAGGAGCGAGCGGCCACACCAACACGACCTGGACAATTGCAATGACCAAGGCAGTCCCCGCAAAGGCGCGCAAGCGCCGGCAATCGAAGAAGTGGTCGGCGGCGGTCACGCGCAACAGCAACGCTCTCGATTTAGAGAGCAAGGTCTTTGCCAAAAAGACACCGGCCGAAATCGCCCGCTCGCTCAAGCGCTCGGCCGAGCGCAGCGGCCGGCGCAAGTCGTCGCCCTATCGGTCCGCCATGTCGATGCTCACATTCTACATCAACCGGGCCGGCAAAAACCTGCCCAAAAGCCGGCTGCATGTGCTGGAGCGGGCCAAGGGCGAGCTGCGTAAGGTGTTTGCGCACCGCTGACGCCCCCGAGCGCCTCCCTCCGCATCCGTCTGCCCTTTCCTCATCGAGCTGCCAGGCCGTCGTGAGTGCCGTCGTGCAGGTCGGGGGGAGGATCAGTTCGTGCGGCCGCCACCGAGGCGCACCATTCGACCGAAGTTGCCTCGGCCCAGGCCGAGGCTTAGCCCGGCAAATGGGGACCGCGGGAGTGGCTGGGTGCGGGCCCTGACAACCGATGGCGTTGGCAATCGGACGCGCCGCACCTAAGGGCCGGCTGTGCCCGGTCAATCAGTGTAGGGCCTGATGCGCTGACACAGAAAACCCGCCGGCGTTTGCGTCAAGCTTTTGCACGGCCGGTCGGCGTTGAGGAGACGCCGGTGCGATCTTCGGCTGGGTTCAGCGGCCATCTCGATTGCTGCGGCTGCAAGCTTGCGCAACCCCCGATTGGCGCGAAACATTGCAGCAAGGTTCCGCCAAACATAGCAAGAAAGGCAAAGGCGTAGGTTGAGCGGACCAGCAAGTTGCAGCTTTGACGATTTAGCAATGGTCGGCGCAATTTGCTCCCATTCCAAGGCAAAGCGCCGGCACGGCAATGAGGTAGCAAAGCACGTGGGGCCGACGGTTGCCGCCAAGCAAATTTGCGGCGCGACCGGTCGAGGCTTTGATTGCGCGTTGCGCATCCCCTGCCGAAGGATTGAGCGCGGGCAGGCGCGCGCTAACGCCGACGCTAGCCGCCGCGATACTCCGCTACCCGCTCGCAAGCCGATCAACCAAACTTCAATGTTCGCGGTCGGGAACTTTGGACATTCGATAGATTTGGCCGGGGTGATCTGGGGCGCCGCGCTCAGGGACCCATCGGCTTTGAGACTTTGCACGCCGTCACGGTCTT
>DASTMQ010000240.1:0-3514 GCA_035714005.1 Hyphomicrobiaceae bacterium | reverse complement strand
GTGACCACCCTTTCCGGTCAGGCCTGAGCCGCCACCCGAAAGCCGCTCGCCCGCGGCCAACGACCCCCGCCTTTGCCGGGCAGCCGTGATGACTGCCCGGCCGCGCCCGTGCGCGAGGCGCCCGCCGTCGGCCCTGTTAGGGATCGCCCATCATTGCTGCCGCGGCGACCACACAGAGGGCGGCAACAATCAAACCCAAGCCAACAAGAAGAAGGGAGCTCGTGGGAATACCAACCGCATGTGAGGCCAGCGCCATCGCTAGCATCCATGACGTTGTGGCCACAACAACGGTCAGTAATAAACCACCCAGCTTATACAAACTCGCCTTGTTATGGGCTGCGAGGGATAAAATACTTCGGCAGCCGCGCAAAAAATGCATGGTCCGTCTCAAAGGTCTCAGCAATAGCCTAAGACAACGACAGATCTGGCGGCTTATTTCAAAGATTTCGGCCGCGCCTGAGGGGGTTGCCGCGAAAAACCGATGCGCGCCAGCCGATGGCATTGAGCCGAGCGGGCGAGGTGTAGCGGGGTCGATGCAACTCGCCGGTTAAAGGGCGCGGCGGCTTGGCACACCGCATGCCCGCGCCGGGACGCGGGCGGAGCGCCGCAAAAGTGCTCTGCAGCACAGACAGCTGCGCCATTTTGCAGCAATACGCGCCTAAACGTCACGTCTTTGGTGCGGAGGTTGCCATGAAACTCTTGAGTTGCCTGCTTTTGGTTGCCATCACCGGCTGGGTGTCGGTGGCGGCCGCGTCAGCCCGTTATGTCCCCGGCTCAGGTGTCGGTGGGGGCCCCCCGAACAAAATGATCGAGTGCTGTGCGTGTATCGACTACCACGATGTGCAGACGGGTTGCGATAATCGTGACTGCCCGGCATGCCCGGTGCACCGTAAGTTGTCGGGCCGGCGATAACGCTCAACGCCGAAGGCGGCTTGCGGCGATGTTCGCCGATGCAACGCTGCCCGCGTGCTGCGGTGGGCGGGCGGCAATTCCGGAGACCGCGGCGGGTTCTACTGAAGGGAGCGCGGGCAGGGAGCTGCCGTCAACCATCCCCTGTCCCATCTGCAACTACGCCGCCACCGAAACGATGGCGATTGATGCCCGCCATTGATGCTCGCCAATACACCTGTGATTGCAAGTGCTGCGGCTAGCGCATGAAGGCCGATGGCGGTACGTGCTGCGTTCATTGTTCCTATGGGTCGCGACCGTCGCCCCCAGGCACGAAGGTCGCGCAGCTCGCCGGTAGCGCCGATCGCTAAAAAAGGGTTTGCGACCGGCTTCTTCGTCGCTGCGCGGCTGCAAAAGGGGAACGGTCGTCGAGGCGTGTGCCCAGGAATTGGGCAACGTGCCGGCGCTCGCGTGCATTCCCGGATCTTGCAGCAGACTCAGGGCGAAAGCCAAACCCGTTCCAGATCTTGACCGATCAGGTGGCTCGGGGACATCTGCCATCCCTTCACCGCCGCACTCATGACAACAATGCGCTGCCACCACAGCAGTGGCACATTGTAGGCTTCGCTCAGCATACGCGTCTCGAATTGCCGCAGCAGGGCGTAGCGCTGTTTCGGGTCTTGCGCGTCCTTTTGCAGCTCGAATAGGCGGTCGAGTTCGGGATCGGTGTATTTGCTTTGGTTTGAAGACTGCTCGACGGAAAGATAGCGGGCGAGCTGATAGGTCGGCTCATCGACGGAATCGCCCTGAAATGACAGGGCGACATCGAACGTACCCTCGTTGAGAGCATTGTTGTAGAGCACGTCATTGGCCTGGAAATGTTCGGTCTCAACCCCGATTTGGCGCCATTGATCGATCACGAAGACCCCGCCGCCCGTGAAAAGATTGGCAATGGTTCGGTTGGTGAGCTTGATCTTGAGATTGGGAACACCGGCTTCCGCAAGCAGCCGGCGCGCCTCCAGGCGAGACGCCTCGATGTTCCTAGAAAAGCCCGGCATCTTCTCAAGATCGGCCTCGCTCGCAGCCAATGCGTAGCCCGGCCGCAGGTAGCCGCCGACGTAACGCATGATGGTAGATCGCGGCAGCACCTCGGCGGCTTTCCAGCGGTCGATGGCCAACGATAAGGCCAAACGCACGCGCGGGTCATCGAACGGTTTCTTTCGGGTATTGAAGGTAACGAGCAGGACATTCAGCCATGGGCTCTCCTGCACGGTAATCTTGTTTGCGAGCGCGCCGACGAGGCGGTCGCGATCGACGGCGGTCACGCTCCGAAAGTCGGCCATGATCTGCCCCCCCTGCAGCGCATTGATCAGAGCCGGCCCCTGGGTGAAGACGGCATGGAAACCGTCGAGATAGGGGAGGTTGGATTTGAAGTAGTCCTTGAACCGCTCTCCCTTCCAATGCGCCCCCGCAACGTGCTCAACGAAGCGGAAAGGGCCGGTGCCCAGCACATTGCGGGTGGGAAAAAGAGGGTTTTCCTTCAGCTTGGCGGCACTGAAAACGCAGTTGAATGGATTGGCAAAAGCGTAGAGCAGCGCTCGGTTCGCTCGCTTTAGTCGGAACACCACGCTCAGCGGGTCGGGCGTCTCGATCGTATCGATGTCCGCGACCAGACCTTGGCGCACCGAAACCACGCCCTGAGGAGGATTGCGAATGCGTTCATAGGTTGCCTTGACGTCCTCGGCCGAAAACGGCGAGCCATCGTGGAATTTGATGCCCGGGCGAAGGCGGAAGCTGTACGTCTTTAGATCGTCGGAAACCGTCCAACTGTCGGCAAGATCGCCGACGACGTCGGGATAGTGGGCAAGATCGATGCGCAGCAGGTTGGAATAGTGGGGCGACAGCAGATGGATGATGGGAAAGAGCGTAGACTGGTGGCAGTCATAGGTCGGTGGGTCGCCTGAATTGATGCCGAACAGCAGGGTGCCGCCGCGCTTGGGCTCCTGCTGCGCGACCACGCTCGACGGCAAGCAGGCCTGCGCAAGCCAGGCGCCGACCGCAATGGCAACGCAGCGGCTGAATTTGCCCTGCAACATTTTCTACTCCCCACCTGCGCCGCTCCCCCTGCGAGAAATGCCGGGGATTGGCGAGCTTATGGGCAGCCGCTGCGGCCTGCTAGCGCGAAATTTGCGCAAAGCCAGCGCGGCTGAGCCTTTTGGTTGGCACGCAAAGGCGCCGTCGCAGGGTGGCAGTTGGCAACCGCTATTGGCGCCGGGCCAGCTTTTGCAGCAGGCCGTGGCGCTTGGCGGTATCGGTCTGATGATCCGATGCCCCGGCCAAGTGCCGGTCGCGATCGAGGATATAGGTCTTCAGGGTATGGTCGAAGGTGACGGTGCCGTCCTTGCCCACCACCTTGGCGTAGTGGGCGCCGAAGGCGGCCGCCGCCGCCGCCACCTCGCTGACGCTGCCGGTCAAGGCGGTGATGCGCGCATCGAAGGAGGCCATGTAGGACTTGAGGGCGGCGGGCGTGTCGCGCTCCGGATCGACGGAGATGAACAGCACCTTGATGCGATCGCCGTCGGGCCCCAGGCTCGCCAGCGCATTGCTCCAGTCCATCAGCGTCGTC
>DASTMQ010000239.1:0-10351 GCA_035714005.1 Hyphomicrobiaceae bacterium | reverse complement strand
CCCTCCGCCGGTCTCTCGCCGGTGCTGGTGGACCGAGTGCTCGCGGCCGCCGGACGGCTGCGCGATGCTGGCACGGCGGTATTGCTGGTCGAGCAATTGATCGAAAAAGCGCTGCGCATCGCCGACCGCGTTTATGCGTTGGTGCGCGGCTCAATTGTGCTCGAGGCCGCTGGAAACGAGCCCGATCTGCCGGCACGATTGGAGGCGGCCTACTTTGGCCACAGCCTGCAACCGCCGTCCGAGCCGTCCTGAAGGGCCTCCGCGGCCAAAAGTCGGCGGCGACCAAGAACCCCAAGTGTGCGGGCGGCTCGCCGGCCGTCGGCAGCGAGCCCTAGGGGCTGGTGGCGCTCGCATGCGCCAACCGCCGCGCGGCATCGGCATTCTCCGAGGGCCCGGGGAGCGTCGGGGAGGCCCTGGCGGGCGCGCCGTGCGCGCTCGGGGGCTCGGCCGGCGCCACGCTCTGGCGCAGTTCGGCCATGGGCGAGAGCGCCGCTTCCTCGGCGAGGGGGTTTGGCCGTGGCCGTGCGACGCCCTCGAAGCGGGCGCCCTCGTCCACGGAAAGGGATTGATAGAAGATTTCGCTTTCCACCCGCGCCGTCTCCTGCAAAAGCACGCGCATCGCCCGGATGATGCCGGTGATCCTGCCGCGAATGACGGCCTCTTGCGCGACGATGACGCCGGTAACGGCCGCGTTCTTGCCGACGATCAGCTGTTGGCAGTTGATGTTGCCGCATAGGTGGCCGTCGATCTCAAGGTCGCCCTCGCTCCACAGATCGCCCGTCAATGTCACCGACGCCTCGAGCAAGGAGCGCGGATGCGCCTTGGGAATATTCAATTCCACCTTGGAGGTGTCGTCCCGTTTGAGAACGCGCGGTTCAGGACGCGCGGCGTCCTGGTGTCGATTGAGGTGTCGGTTGAAATACATTTCACACCCTGCCTGCCGTTTTTGGTCGAGGGATCGTGGGGCCGCGAATGACGAGCGCGGCCGGAACTCCGGCGCCCCCTGCCCGCCGCGGCTGCAAACGAACCCTCGGCAGGGACGGGATCGCTCCCGGCAAGCCGACGATGTCGCGGCGGCTCATCGCGCAATGAGCACCCTTAGTAGACGGCAATGGTCGAGCAAACAGCTGCGTGGAGGCTGTATTTTGCGCAAAATCATTGTGTAGCATCCAAGTGCTAGGGCACACGGGCAACTCGTCGATGCCCAACGCGACGGTGGCCGCCCGCACTTTTTTGCGACCGCGAAGGCTGGCTTGCGGCGGCCATATCCCCCCAGTCACAGATCCGATAAAATCAGCCGACGTCGCATGGGCGGTTGAGCCGCGTGTCGTCGTTGGAGTTCTTGTTGTGGGCGAAGCGAGGAACCCCGCGCAGGCGAAGCTTCGGGACTGGCCGATGTTTCGACGCGCCGGCAGGACGGGCAATCGCAACCATGCCGATGGACGGCCGCTGCCCAAGATTTCCGAGCTTTTGGTCACGCACCTTGACGGCACGCCCGAAGAAAAGCTGGCCTGGCTGGTGGCGCAAAAAACGGCTGGGAAGCTTGACGGCGACGACCCCGACGAGGTTGCCGAAGCCCAGGCGCTGCTCGCGATGCTGGCGCGCCTAGCGCGCACCAAAGCCAATAGGCAACACCTGGACGACCTGCTCGATGAGGGACTGAAGGCGACATTTCCGGCCAGCGATCCGGTAGCGGTCGGCCGTTTCACCGGGACCGAGGTCGCCTCTTGACGTAAGCTTTCGCCGACCGCGCTCACCCGCGCCGCACGCGACCCGAACGCCTTGGCAGTTGGCATTATCTTATCGACAAAGCCGATTGCGCGGACAAGCATGCAGCAAGGAGAAGCAAAACGGCCAGGAGGAAGGCATGGTCCGGCGTATTATTGATATCTCGGTGCCGCTGCAAAGCGATATCGCCTCCGACCCACCCGGCACCGAGCCCAAGCTCGCCTATTTCGATCACAAGCAAACTGCCGCACAGGTCTGCGGCTTCTTTCCGGGCCTTACCCCGGCCGAACTGCCGGACGGCGAGGGTTGGGCGGTCGAGCGCGTCGACATTTCCACCCACAATGGCACGCACCTTGACGCCCCGTGGCACTTCGCCTCGACCATGGACAAGGGCAAGCGCGCCATCACCATCGATGAGGTGCCACTGGAGTGGTGTTTTCAGCCCGGCGTGAAGCTCGACTTCCGTCACTTTGAGGATGGCTATGTCGCCACGGCAAACGATGTGGCCGCCGAGCTTGCACGCATCGGGCACGAGCTGCGCCCGCTCGACATCGTCCTAGTCAACACCTCGGCCGGCAAGCGCTATGGCGAGCCCGACTACGTGCCGACCGGTTGCGGCATGGGTCGGGAGGCGACGCTCTCCCTGACCTCGCGCGGCGTCAAAATCACGGGCACCGACGCCTGGTCGTGGGACGCCCCCTTCGTGCACACGGCCAAGAAATTCGTCGCGAGCAAAAATGCGGCGCTGATCTGGGAGGGCCACAAGTGTGGCCGCGAGATCGGCTACTGCCACATCGAAAAGCTGCACAATCTCGAGGTCTTGCCGCCACACGGCTTCATGGTCGCCTGCTTCCCGGTCAAGATCAAAGCCGCGTCCGCCGGCTGGACCCGCGCCGTCGCCATTATCGAGGAGTGAGCGGCTGCTCAGCCGTGGCGGTCGAGCCCGGCGGGCCGGGCGTCAAAGTGCCTGCCCGGCGGATCGGCAGCGCGCGACCGCGGCAAGGCAGCGCGGGGCGCGCGTTTCAAGGCGCGCGCAAAAATGCGGGCTAAAGACGGCGCTGATGCCCCGCCCGGAACCAACCCCGCCGGGCGCGCGTTTTCAAGCGCGGCCTAGGCCGTATAGCCCTCGGGCGCGCCCGGGCAATGAGCCGAGCCGCGCCCCTCGCCACGAACAGAGCATGCAAGAGCGTGGGACCAGACTGCTGGTGCGATCGGGACGGATGGATCCCCTCCGGCTCGGCGCCCTGGCGCATGGGCTGTTGATCTGTGGCCTGATCATCGCATTTTTATATATTGGCCGGCCGATCCTTGAGCCCTTGGTGATCGCCGCCCTGCTCGCCTTCATCCTGTCGCCCTTTATTCGCCGCCTGCGGCAATGGGGGATTTGGCGCGTTCCCTCGGTTGTGCTCGCCGTCGTCTTCACCCTGGGTGTGCTCGGCGCTCTTGGCACCATTATCGCCATCCAAATCACCCAGCTGGCGGAGGAGCTGCCGACCTATGAAACCAACCTTCGCCTCAAAATCAGGGCGTTGGGAACCGGCAGGCTGACCTCCGGTGCGCTGGAGCGCGCGTCCGGCACGCTCAAAGACCTGCAGGAGGAGATCAGCAAGGGGCCGTTGCATGCCACGGCGGGGCAAAAGCCAATGCTGGTGGAAGTTCGCCAACCGGAGCCGCGCGGCCTTGAGACCATCGCCAACCTTGTGCGTCCGTTGCTGTCGCCGCTGGCAATGACCGCGCTGATCGTGCTGTTTCTCATTTTCATCCTGCTGCAGCGTGAAGACCTGCGCGATCGCTTTCTTCGCCTCGCAGGCACGGCGGACCTGCAGCGCTCCACCGCGGCTCTCGACGACGCCGGCGCCCGCCTCAGCCGATTCTTTTTGATGCAAACCATCCTCAATGCCGGGTTCGGCGTGGTGATCACCGCCGGCCTGTGGCTGATCGGCGTCCCCAACGCGGTACTGTGGGGGATCTTCGCCGGCCTCATGCGCTTTGTTCCCTTCGTCGGCGGCATCATTGCCGCATTCTTTCCGACGCTACTGGCGGCGGCGGTCGATCCGGGTTGGAGCATGGTGATGGCGACTGCCGGACTTTTCCTGGTTGCGGAACCCGTAGCGGGACACCTGATCGAGCCGCTCCTCTATGGACAGCACACCGGACTGTCGCCGGTTGCCATCGTCGTCTCGACCCTTTTCTGGACGCTGTTGTGGGGTCCCGTTGGCCTGCTGCTGGCTACGCCGTTGACGGTTTGTCTGGTGGTGCTCGGTCGCCATATCGAAACGTTGCAATTCATTGAGGTGTTGCTCGGCGACGAGCCCGCCCTCGAACCCGAGGAACGCTTCTACCAGCGGCTTCTCGCCGGTGATGGCACGGAAGCCGCCGAGATGGCCGAACAGGGACTGCGGGATGAGGCGCTCGCCCACTACTGCGATGCCGTGCCGATGCGGGCTCTCGCCCTTGCGCACAGCGATGCCGCGCAGGGCAAGTTGACGCACGAAAAGCAACTCAAGGTGCGCGATACCATTGAGGAGGTCGTGGAGGAGCTGCGCGAGGATGCGGCGGCCAAGGTCGAGCCAGGCGAGGAAGCCGCCGACGAGGTTGCCGTGCTCGCGCCGGAGCAGGCAAACCGAGCCCGGTCTCCCGAGCGTGCGGTGCTGTGCCTCGCCGGCCGTAGCCCGCTGGACGAAGCCGCCTGCCTGCTACTGGCACAGCTGCTGGAAAGGCAGGGGATATCTGCCCGCGTGCAGCCGTTCGCCGATGTGGTGTCGGCAAAATCGTTCAAGATCGACGCACTCGATGCCCCGCTGGTTTGCCTCTCCTACTTCGGGGCGGTCGGCAGCCCGGCGCATGTGCGCTATCTCATCCGTCGCCTCCGCCGCCTCATGCCCAACGCGCGTTTCCTCGCCGGCTTTTGGATGCTCGCCGAACAACCGAGCAAAGCGGAGGAGTGGCGGACGGCGGTCGGCGCTCAGCTCGTTGCCACGTCGCTTGCGCAAGCCTTGGCCATCTCAGTCGCAGAACAAGGCGACGACGCTCGGGCGGCACAGACGCCAAGGCCTGCTGCTGCCGAGGAAAACCTGGTAGCGGGAACGCTGACCCGAGCCTGAAGCCGTGGCTGCAAATGGCGCTGCCGGCGGGCAGCACCTCGGCGGGCTCAGCCACCGGCATCAGATTATCCCGAAGGCTGATGATCGCATTGATTGCATAGCAGCAATTGCCTGCGGCAGCGGCCCGATCGGGGGCCGCCGACAAGGACTTCGGACTAGCCATTGCAAATGCGCCGGCGCTTCGGCATGTTTTCGGGCCAGGTTGTACTTCGTGCCCAGGTTGTACTTCGTGCCCAAATTGTCCTTCGTGCCCAAGAGGTGATTGCGATGCGGCAGGCGATTGCGAACTCGACGGTTGCTTTTTTGGCCGGTTTGTTCGCCTTCACGGCCGGGGCGCCAGCGACGCAAACTCCGAAGGCCGGCGGCATTCTCAATTTCGCCGTGGTCGCTAGCCCGCCCAGTTACGACTGCCATGCGGAGACGACCTTCGGACTGATTCATCCGGTCACGCCGCACTACTCCCTGCTCCTCAAGATCGATGCGGCAAACTACCCCAACGTCATCGGTGACCTTGCGGCTGGCTGGACGGTGAGCCCCGACGGCATGGCCTACACTTTTCAGCTGCATCGTGGCGTAAAATTCCACGATGGCTCGCCGCTGCGTTCCCTCGACGTCAAGGCGAGCTATGAGCGCATCATCAGGCCGCCCGCTGGGGTCGTATCGGTGCGCAAGTCCTACTACCAGGACTTCGGCGAGATCGAGACGCCCGACGAGCACACCGTCGTCTTCAGGATGAAGGCGGCCGTCGCCGGCGTGCTCGAGCTTTTGGCCTCGCCGTTCAATTGCATTTACAGCGCCGCGAAACTGAAGGAGAGCGCCAACTATCCCGCCCGCGAGATCATGGGAACCGGCGCCTTCCAATTCGTCGAGCACGTGCAGGGCTCGCATTGGCTGGCCAAACGCTTCAACGATTACTTCAAGGCGGGGCGCCCCTACCTCGACGGCTACAAGGCCTACTTCGTCAAATCAACGGCCATAATTCCCGGCCTCATCGGCGGCCAATTCGATGCGGAGTTTCGCTTCCGAACACCGCCCGAGCGCGACCTTCTCAGCGACAAACTGGGCGACAAGGTCGTCGTTTACGAGCAGCCCTTGCTGGCAGGCAACATCTTTATCTTCAACACGCGGCGCAAACCATTCGATGACATTCGCGTGCGCCAGGCGCTGACGCTCGCCGTCGATAGGTGGACGGGTGGCGAGAACATCGGCAAGATTTCCTCGCTGCGATACGTGGGCGGCGTCAATCGGCCCGGCTCGCGCATGGCCCTGCCGGAGCCCGAGTTGGCCAAGCTGCCTGGATTTGGCAAGGATGCCGAGGCAGCCCGGGCGCAAGCCCAACGTTTGCTCAAGGAGGCCGGCCAGGAGAATTTGTCTTTTAAGTTTCTCAACCGAGCCGGCATTGAGAGCTATACGACGGGTGGCGTCTACGCCGTCGACCAGTGGCGCCGCATCGGGGTAAAGGCGACGCACGAGCAGCTGGAGACCAAGCTTTATCAGGAGAACCTTGCCAGCGGAAATTTCGAGGTCGGCATGGAGTTCATCTCCGACTACCTCGACGATCCAACCCAGAATTTCGTGAAGTTCTTGAGCAAAAAGGCCTCGCCGCTGGGCTACGCCGGACACGAGGACGGCAAAATCGACACCCTATACGAGAAGCAGCGCGCCACGTTGGACCCCGTCGAGCGCCGCAAAATCGTGCAGGAGCTCGATCGGTACGTTCTGACGACGGCCTATTCGGTACCGTTTTTGTGGAGCCAGCGCATCGTCGTGCTGCCAAAGGTCGTGCAAGGTTGGCACATGACACCGTCGCACTACCTGTCGCAGGACCTGGTCGAGGTCTGGCTCGACCGCTGATCGTTCTGCGGCGCTCGGCGCTGGCGCCGGCGGCCCGTTGGCGCAAGCCGCTACCAGCCGTGCGCGGGGGTTCGCGGCAGCGCCGAACACGCCCGTCCCCGACAGTTGGCGACGCCGGCCAGGGGTTGGCGCCCAACCCGAACGCGAGCTTCACGGGCGGGTGAGGGCATCCAGGATCGGGCACTCTCCCATCTCGTCGCCCCGACACTGCGAGGTCAGGTCACTCAAAACGCGTTCGAGGCGCTTCAGATCCTTTACGCGGCGGCGGATGTCGGCAATGTGCTGTTCGGTAATGTTCTTGACCCTGGCGCACGTCATGCGGCGACCACTGCTAAGTCCAAGGAGCTCGCGGACCTGGTCGAGCGAGAACCCCAGCTGGCGTGAGCGCCGAATGAACACCAAGCGCTGCGTGTGCTCCTTGGCATAGAGCCTGTGTCCGCCGGCGCTACGCGGCGGAGTTGGCAAAATGCCGATGCGTTCGTAGTAGCGAATGGTCTCGATGTTCACCTCGGTCCGCTCGGACAGCGTGCCGATGGTTAGTCGCGGATTCGTGTTCATGCTTTGGGCTTATATCCGTAGTCGCTCCAGGGTCTGAACCTAGCGATGATTTGTACAGCATGCTAGACCAGTTGGCCCTTGTGGGACCGGTGGAACTTGCATCGGCCATTATTCTCCCGGAGCGGGCAAGGGATGCCAATTGGTGGTGTTAGCGGGTAGATGGACGGCTGTTGCCGGCTTGGATTGTGGAAGTACGTCAAAAGGTTGTGACGTCCGCTCGATGGCTCAGTTCCCGGCTTCGGCTAGCGGACGAGCACCCCGGAAGGCGAAAACGGGATTGGCTCTGCAAGCGATGGAGTGACTATGACGCCCGAGGACTTTGCCGCGAAAGTCGAGGAACTGCGCGCGGCCATCGCCGACAAGATTTCCGAGCTGGAAGAAACTCCCGCTTGGGGCACTGAAGACGGTCGCCAGGAGGTGGTCCAGGCGTTGGATGAGCTCATAGTGCAAGCGCAGGCGCTGAGTGAACTCTTACAGCAGGACGTTGATGAGGACGAAGGCGCTGGCGACGAGGCATAGGCGGAAAGGAGCCTAGGCCAGGATGAGACGACTATTCGCTGTCCCCGGGGCCGGGTTGGCCGCCGTCGAGGAGGCAAAACGTGCGAGGGAAAAAACGGGGCGCCTGTCCCGGGAGACTTTGGGACGCCCCAAAAGTGCCTTCCAACGCGATAAGAGAGTTGCGCGATAAGAGAGTTCTTGCGCTCGCCCACGACTATAACGGGGGCGGCTAAAAAATATTCCTTTGCAAGAGTTCCCCCACCACACCGGTCAGGCCAGGCCAGTCAGGCCACACCAGAATGGCCCTGGTTCGCTCGTGGGAGGCTTGCACCTGTAGCCGCCACAGCTGTTAGGCTAAGAACGCATAAGCTAAGAACGCATAAAAAGTGTCGGCTTGGTACGGCGGCAGAGGTTGCTCGGGAGGCCAGCGTGCCCCTAGCTGGCGCGCGGGCCGGGCGAGGCTCGCTGGTCGGGTTTGTTGGGTAGTTCTACGGCATGCCCATCTACTTTATCCACGTTCACCAGGGCGGCAGGCGCGCCAAGGACAGGGAGGGCAAATGCTATCCCGATCTCAGAGCCGCCGAGCAGGAAGCCATCAAGGCTGCCCGCGAAATGGCGGCGCAGAGAGTGCGCGCCGGCAAGATCTTGGATCTTTCGAGCCGGCTTGAAATCGTCGATGCCCAGGGCAAGGTCGCAGCGGTCGTGACGTTCAAGTCGGCGATCCCGCTGCGCAACCCCGACTAGGGGCAGCCCCCAAATCGGCGGCGGGTGGGCCTGGCAAGCGCGCCCCTCAGAGCCAAGACAGCTCGCGCTCGTAGCTTTGCTCAAAGGCTTCGATCTTGGCGGCGAGGCCCAGTGTGAAGGCGACCTCATCGGCTCCCGCCAGCAGGCATTCCTTGCGAAAAGGATCGATCGCAAAGGCATGGGTGACCCCATCCGGGCCCGACACGCACTGCTGCTCGAGGTCGACGCCAAGCTGGAGGCCTGGCGCTTGCTGCAAGGCTTCGATCAGGCCGGCAACCGACTGGGCCGGCAGCTGCACCGGCAGCAGGCCGTTTTGCATGCAGTTGTTGAAAAAAATATCACCGAAGCTTGGCGCCACGACGCACCGGATGCCGTAGTCATGGAGGGCCCAGACGGCATGCTCACGCGAGGAGCCGCAGCCGAAATTTCGCTCGGCAACCAAAATACGCGCCGCGCTATATTCGGGACGGTTCAACACGAACAACGGCTTCGGCGCGCCCTTATCGTCGAAGCGCAAATCATGGAACAGCAGATGACCCCAGCCGTCGGGGCGTTTGCGCCATAAAAAGCGCGCGGGAATGATTTGATCGGTGTCGACGTTCGGCAGCGGCAGCGGCGCAGCGACGGCAGCAAGTGGCTTGAACGGTTCCATGTCATGGCCTCATCAGCTGGCGCACGTCGGTGAGCTTGCCGGTCACTGCGGCGGCCACCGCCATCGTCGGGCTCACGAGATGAGTGCGAGCACCCTTTCCCTGGCGCCCGACGAAATTGCGATTGGAGGTCGAGGCGCAACGGTCCCCCGGCGCCACCAAATCGCCGTTCATACCGACACACATCGAGCACCCGGGCTCGCGCCATTCGAAACCGGCACGCCGGAAGATGCGGTCGAGCCCCTCGGCTTCGGCTTGGGCCTTCACCAAGCCGGAGCCGGGCACCACCATGGCCGGCACGACGGCGTGCCGGCCGTCAGCGATCTTTGCCGCCGCCCGTAGATCCTCGATCCGACTGTTCGTACAGGAGCCGATAAAGACCCGGTTGACGGCAATCTCGGAGAGCGGGCTGCCTGGCCTCAGCCCCATATAGTCAAGGGCCGCTTGCATGGCTTGGCGGCTGTTGGCATCGGAAGCGGCGGCGGGGTCGGGGACCAGGTCCGTGATCGGCGCCGCTGCCGCGGGACTGGTGCCCCAGGTCACCATGGGCGTGATCTCGGCCGCGTCGAGATGGGCTTCGCGATCGAATTGGGCATCGTCCTGCGACGGCAACGTGCGCCACGCCGCCAAGGCCTTATCCCAATCGGCGCCCTTTGGCGCATAGGGCCTGCCAGTGAGGTACTGGTAGGTCGTGTCGTCGGGCGCCACCATGCCGGCGCGGGCCCCGGCCTCGATCGACATGTTGCAGACGGTCAATCGACCTTCGATGCTGAGGCTGCGGATGGTCGAGCCGGCGTACTCGATGACGTGCCCGCTACCGCCACCGGCGCCGATTTTGGCAATGATGGCCAAGATGACGTCCTTGGCGTGCACGCCTGGCGCCAACACCCCATCGACGCTGACACGCATGTTCTTGGCTTTGCTCTGCCATAGGGCTTGGGTCGCCAAGACGTGGGCAACTTCCGAGGCGCCGATGCCGAAGGCGAGCGCGCCCACCGCTCCGTGGGTGGCGGTGTGGCTGTCGCCGCAAACGATGATCATGCCGGGTTGGCTCAGACCCTGCTCGGGTCCGACCACGTGAACGATGCCTTGCCGGCGATCCTGCAAGCCGAACAGGGTCACACCGCTCGCGCGCGTGTGCGCCTCAAGGTCCTCGACCATGGAACGGCGGCTCGGTTCGTTGATCGCGGCCAGCTCGCGCCCGAGCGTCGACAC